>JANLVB010000011.1:0-11666 GCA_031363785.1 Betaproteobacteria bacterium | reverse complement strand
CGCGCTTCGGCATACGGGCAACGGGTATGGAAGTGGCAGCCCGGCGGCGGATTCATCGGGCTGGGCACATCGCCCTCGATGACCAGTCGTTCGCGTCGCGCGCGCGGCGCAGCAATCGGTGCGGCGGCCATCAACGCCTCGGTGTACGGGTGCAGCGGATGGCCAAAAATACGGTCGCGCGTGGACAACTCGACGATGCGCCCCAGGTACATCACGGCGATGCGGTGCCCGATATGCTCCACCACGCCCAGGTCGTGCGACACAAACAGGTAGGCCAGGCCAAACTCTTCCTGCAGGTCCATCAGCAGATTCAACACCTGGGCCTGCACCGAGACGTCCAACGCCGATACCGGCTCGTCTGCCACGATCAGCCTGGGGTTGAGCGCGAGCGCCCGTGCAATGCCAAACCGCTGGCGCTGGCCGCCGGAAAACTCGAACGGAAAACGCTGCATCGCATCCGGGCGCAAGCCGACCTTTTCCAGCAGTTGTGCCACCTGCCGATCCCGGTTGCCATCGTCCGCCAGACCATAGTTTTCCAGTGGCTCGGCCACGATCTGTCCAACACGCATGCGCGGGTTCAGCGACGAATACGGATCCTGGAACACCATCTGCACCTGGCGCCGGTGTACGTGCATGGCCTGCTCGTCGAGCGTCGTGACCTCGGTGCCGCCAAGCCAGATCTGTCCGCCGGTCGGCTCCTGCAGGCGCAGGATGGTCTTGCCCACGGTCGACTTGCCGCAGCCGGATTCACCCACCAGGCACAGGGTCTCACCGGCCTGGATGGCAAACGACACACCATCCACCGCCCTGATCTGCCCAGCCACCCGTTGCAACACGCCACGGCGCACCGGGAAGTGCTTCTTCAAACCTTCGACGCGCAGGACCTCGGTCATGACGCAATCACCCGC
This sequence comes from Betaproteobacteria bacterium, assembly GCA_031363785.1. GTDB lineage: Bacteria > Pseudomonadota > Gammaproteobacteria > Burkholderiales > Burkholderiaceae_C > CAISIP01. The sequence continues at coordinate 10,758 of JANLVB010000011.1, read as the reverse complement.
TCGATCTCCCAACAGGCGGCCAGATGCATGCCGACAACATGCTCGGCCATCGGCTGGGCGGCTCCGGTCTGGTTGTACTCCAGCAACGGCGGGGCCTGTTCGCGGCAACGTGCAGTGGCAAAACCACAACGCGGCGCAAAGGCGCATCCGGCAAACGCCGGCTGGCCCGGCACCGTCTCACGCAGCGACGGCACGATGCCCGGTATCTCGCTCAGGCGCCGCGTGCGTGCGCCTTGGCGACCACGCGGTATCGACGCCATCAGACCACGGGTGTAGGGGTGCACCGGACGGTCGAACAGCGCATCAACCGTTGCCTCCTCGACCTTGCGCCCGGCATACATCACCACCACGCGGTGCGCCGTCTCGGCGATGACGCCCAGATCGTGCGTGATCAACATGATCGCCGCGCCAACCCGGCCATTCAACTCCATCATCAGCTTGAGAATCTGCGCCTGAATGGTCACATCCAGCGCCGTGGTCGGCTCGTCGGCGATCAACAACTTCGGGTTGCACGACAACGCCATGGCGATCATCACGCGCTGGCGCATGCCACCGGAGAACTGGTGCGGGTAGTCGTGCACACGGCGCGCTGCGTCAGGAATTTTCACCAGACCAAGCATCTCCACGGCACGCGCCAGCGCAGCGGTCTTGGACAGGCCCTGGTGGATGCGCACCGCCTCGGCGATCTGGGCGCCCACGCTGTGCACCGGATTGAGCGAGGTCATCGGCTCCTGGAACACCATGGCAATCTGGTTGCCACGGATGGCGCGCATCTGCGCTTCGTCGAGTGTGGCCAGATCCTGGCCTTCAAAACGCACCGAGCCCTGGACAATACGGCCGGACTGCGGCGGGATCAGGCGCATCACCGACAGCGCCGTGACGGACTTGCCACAACCGCTCTCCCCTACGATGCCCAGCACCTCGCCAGCTTGCACCGTCAACGACAAGCCCTCTATGGCCCGCACCACGCCATCCCGCGTGAAGAAACGTGTGTGCAGATTGTCGAGCGCGAGGACGGGTTCCATCACATGCGCCGCGAAATACGTGGGTCGAGCCGGTCACGCAGCCCGTCGCCCAGCAGGTTTACCGCCAGCACCACCAGGGCCAGGCAGATGCCCGGCGCAAAGATGGTCCACGGTGCGATCTGCAGATACAGGCGGCTGGACGCAATCATGTTGCCCCAGGTCGGAATCTCCGGCGGTGTGCCAGCGCCGAGGAAACTCAAGCCCGCTTCAGTGAGGATGGCCGAGGCGCAGATGAAGGTACCCTGCACGATCAGAGGCGCCACCGTGCTGGGCAGGATATGGCGGCGCAACAGCTTGGCGATACGCGTGCCATTGGAGCGCGCCGCCTCCACATAGGGCAGGTCACGCACCGACAACACCACCGAGCGTACCAGCCGCGTGACACGGGGTATCTCCGGAATCGCGATGGCAATGATGACCACCTTCACACTGGCACCCAGCAGCGCGACCAGCGCAATCGCCAACAGGATGGACGGAATGGCCATCACGCCGTCCATCACCCGCATCACCACCGCATCAACGCGGTTGAAATACCCCGCAAGCAGCCCGATAACCAGGCCACTGAACACCGAGATGATGGCAACGGTGAGCCCGACCAGAAGCGAGATGCGCGCGCCATGCACGGTGCGCGCAAAGACATCGCGGCCCAGGCTGTCGGTGCCCATCCAGAACTCGGCCGAGGGGGCTTTTAGACGGTTGATCGGCTCCAGCAGGATCGGGTCGCGCGTGACATACGGGGCCAAAATGGCGGCCAGTATCACCAGCAACAATAACGTCGCTCCGGCCACGATGGTCGGGTGGCGCCGCAGGAACTCTTTGGCGCTGGCAGGTGGTTTACCGTCGGCCATCAGTGGTAGCGAATCCGCGGGTCGAGCAGGCCATAAGACAGGTCGACCAGCAGGTTGATCAACACGTAGATGCCGGCGAACACCACCATGGCGCCCTGAATGATCGGGTAGTCGCGCCGGGCAATGGCGTCCACGACGAGGCGCCCGATGCCGGGAATGTTGAACACGGTCTCGGTGATGACCACGCCAGACATCAGCAAGGCAATGCCGATACCCACCACGGTGACGATAGGTACCGCGGCATTTTGCAGCGCATGGCGCAGCAGCATCGGCAGCGTGGCCACGCCCTTGGCGTTGGCGGTGCGGATGTAATCCTCAGACAGAACCTCAAGCATGCTGGCACGCGTGATGCGGGCAATCAGCGCCACATAGGCCAGGCCCAGCGCCACCGAGGGCAGGATAAGATGGCGCAGCCAGGGCCAGAAGCCTTCGGACAACTCCTTGTATCCCTGCACCGGAAGCCAGCGCCACTGCAGCGCGACGAAGTAGACCAGGATGTAGCCGACCACAAATACCGGCACCGAGAACCCCATGACCGCCAACCCCATGACGGCGCGGTCCAGCAGCGAGCCGGCCTTCCATGCCGCCAGCACGCCGAGCGTCACAGCAATCACCACCGCCACCAGCATGGTCGTGACCGCCAGCGAGAGCGTGGCTCCAGCGCGTTGCCCCATCAGTTTGGTAACGGGAACATTGGAGAACATCGACACACCCAGGTCGCCACGCAAGGTGGCCCAGCCCCAGCTCGCAAACTGGTCCAGCAGGGGGCGGTCCAGGCCCAGGTTGGTGCGGATGCGCGCGATGTCCTGCGCCGTCGCGGTATCGCCAGCGATGATGGCTGCCGGGTCACCCGGTGCCAGGTGCAGCAGCGAGAACACGAAGATGCCAACGATCAGCATCACCGGTATCACACCGAGCAGGCGACGGATGACGTAGGACAGCATCAGGTGACTGCGGCGGGCGCGTCAGGCCCGCGCAGACATCAACGGCAAACGTGTCATGCGAAAAGCGAAATGTCTCAGGCGTAACGCTCCACGCCCCACCATGGAATGATCTCTGGCACCTGGATCAGTCCGCGCAGCCGGTCGGCGCGGTAGGCCACCGGCCCCACCCATTGGCCGGTTTTGATGTCATGCACATAGTCCATCATGTGCTTGTTCATGCGCTGCGCGATGGCGCGGCGAGCCGCCAGCGTGGGCGCTGCCGACCACTCAGTGCGCATGGTTTCGGTCTGCGCATCCTCCGGCCAGCCAAACCAGGCTGTCTTGCCAGTGGCCGCATGGGCCGACAGCGCGATCGGGTTCGCGGTGGCGTTGCCGCCACCCCAGGTAAAGAACACATTCCAGCCACCCTGCTCCGGCGGGCTCTGGTTTGAGCGACGGGTCACCACACCACCCCAGTCGCTGGAGGCCAACTGCACATTAAAGCCGACTTGACGCAGGTTCTGTGCAATCACCAGCATGGTCTGGTTCATCACATGGATGTTTGTTGCATGGAGGCAGATGAGCGGTTTTCCATCGTAGCCGGACTGCCTGAGCAGCTCGCGCGCCCTGGCCTGGCGCTCGGCCATCGGGGCCTTGAGCATCAAGACCTCGGAGCCGTCTTCCGCACCCATTGGTGAGCCGCAGGTGAAGTGTGAACCACAGGTCTGGTAGTACTGCGGGTTGCCGACGGCTGCGCGCTGGATGTCTTCCTGGTTGACGGCGAGTTGCGCGGCCTTGCGGGCGTTCAGGTTGTTGAACGGCGGATGCAGGTGGTTCAGGCGGCAATAACCGACGTTGCCAAACTTGTTGAACACCTCGACCTTGACACCCGGGGCCGCTGCCAGCGCCGGAAGAATCTCGATCGGCGGCACCTCGAAGAAGTCCACCTCACCGGTCTGCAGCGCCGAGGCGGCAGTCTGCGCGTCCGGCATGATGTCCCAGATCACGCGGTCGAGCAGCACCCGCTTTCCGCCGGCGATACCGGAGGCCGGTTCGCTGCGCGGCACGTAATCGGCATTACGTTCGTAGACCACACGCACACCGTCACGGTATTCGGCTTCGACGAACTTGAACGGGCCCGAACCGATGTGTTTGGTGATCTGGGTGTTCGGGTCGGTGGCCGCGATCTCCGCCTTCATCATGAAGCAGACCGGTGTACTGGTTTTGGCCAGCGCGTCGATCAGCAGGCCATACGGCTCCTTGAGCACGATGCGAAAGGTCTTTTCGTCTACCACCGGCGTATCGGCGACCCGCGCAAACAGATGCGTACCAGCGCCGTCCTTGGCCTGCCAGCGGCGCAGTGATGCAACGCAGTCGCGCGCCGTGACCGCTGTGCCGTCGTGCCACTTCAGGCCCGGGCGCAGCTCAAAGGTGTAGGTTTTCCGGTCGGCCGAGATGTCGGTCTTGCCCACCATCTGGGGCTGCGGATTGAAGTTGGCGTCGATTCCGAACAGCGTGTCGTACATCATGGCGCCGTGGTAGGCCGCCATGTTGGCGGTAGTCCAGATCGGATCGAGCACGTTGAGATTGCCGTGGGGCACCATGCGCGCCTGGCGCGGCGGACGCGCCTGGGCTCGGGTCAGGTTGGGCACCCCCACGCCGACCAAAGCGGCAGCAGCAGCACCCGCAGTAAGAACAGTTCGCCTTGAAGTAGTCATGTGAAACATCTCCTGGTTGTCGGCTGGGCACACAAGCGGCGCGACGCGTCGTTTGGCTTGCCGTGGTTCTGGCTCCAATTTATTTAAGCACATTCACACCGGAGCGGCAATGGCAGCGATACCCGTGCTTACCCGCATGGCAAATCAACCACGCAAGCATGTCTGCAACTTTCGCGCGACAGTGTGCTCCTCACCCGGATGGAGGTTGCAGGCGTCGAGGTCGAAGTAGCCCAGGTCGGTCTGGTAGTCACGCACCATCACCGGCGGGTCGCCGCCAGCCAGGGCATCGGCCAGGCGCCGCGCCGTCCAGCCACTGGCCGCCCCGGGCTTGACTCGAAGCCGCTGCAGCGGGTTGCCGGTCGGGTCAGGAACCAGGAAGCACTGCACCTGGGTGAATGGCGCCAGTGATTGCAGCCACAACGCCAACGCAGCGTCTTCCCGTGCCCGCACCGCCGCATGTTCGCGCGTGCCCCAGGCCTGCAGTGCTGCCATGACACCGGCAATACTTTCCTTGCCGACTTTCATGCCGCGCCCGATACCCCGGTTTTGCAATGCAGCGGCGTGCACCAGGTCACGCCTTCCGGCCACGATGCCGCTGGTGGGCCCGCCCAGGAACTTGTGCCCGCTGTACACCACGAGGTCGGCACCACGCGCCAGAAATCCGCGCAGGTCGTATTCCGAAGCTGCATCGACGATGACTGCGATACCCTTGGCGTGGCAGATCCGGCAGACCTCCTCCAGGCCCAGCATCTTGTGCTGCACCGTCATGTGTGAGACCACAAAAACGGCACATGCGGTGTGGTCGGTGATCGCCTCGTCCAGCTGGTAGGCCGAGGCGCCGCTGACCGTGCCGACCTGCACCAGCTTGGCACCCGTCATGCAGATGGTTTGCTGCAGCGACGCGCCATAACCGACCAGGTGGCCGAGTTGCACCAATACTTCGTTCTTGAGGCCCGTGGTGTCGGGCAGGCGCTCGATGGCGAGCAAGCGCTCTCCCGTCATGCAACCGGCCACCGCCAGCGTGATGCCGCTGGCACTGCTGGCGGTGATGAAGCCGGCCTCGGCACCGGTGGCGTTTGCTACCACCTCACCGGCTGCCTGATGCAACTGCGCCATCTCCACAAACTCTGTTGCCATGGCCGCCATCGCTGCCACGGCTTCGGGCACCATGATGGAGGCGCCCAGCACCGTCATCGTGCCCGCGGCATTGATGATCGGCCGCAGCCCGAATTCCCTGCGGATGTCGCGTTCCGACAATTTGATCGAAGGCGAAGAAGTCTTTGATTTCATGTCTCGACGGAGCGCAGAGCTTGTGGAGATTTCGTCGCGAGCGGGTCGAGGTGGCACCGAGGAGCGGAGCCGTACTCCTGTACGGTGAGCACCACAGGCGCCAGATCGGCCCGCGCAGCAGAAAGACCCATAAGCTCTCAGCCGTCCACCTGCAGGATGGCCTCGATCTCCACCGTCATGTTGCCTGGCAGGGAGCCCATGCCCACAGCCGAACGCGCGTGCCGTCCGGCGTCGCCGAACACGTTGACCAGCAGATCCGAACAGCCATTGATGACCTTCGGGTGGTCACCAAATGTTGGCGCGCCATTCACCATGCCCAGCAGCTTGACGACGCGCCGCACCCGGCCCAGGTCACCCAGGGCCATATGGGCCACCGCCAGCAGGTTCAACCCGGTCTGGCGTGCATGGGCATAGGCATCTTCGACACTCACCTCGGCACCGACCTTGCCCGTCGGTACAGTTCCGTCCGGCCTCTTCGGCCCCTGTCCGGACAGGTAGAGGAAGCCATTGGCCAGCACAAACGGCACATAGTTGGCGATAGGGACGGTGGGTGTCGGCAGCTCCAGGCCCAGGCCCTTCAGACGGTCATACGGTGACATGCGTTTCTCCTTGTGAAACAAAAAACAGGGACGTTTCAGACATCCAGCAACACCGGTCGCGCCGCCTCGTCCAGCGGCCAGATCGGCCGGTTGACGCGGGTGTAGGGTACATCGCGATGGTCGCGCGGTATCGGCCCGCCCGAGTCGCAATACAGCACCTTCTGCGCCAATGGCGCAAACGCGGCGTGAAAGTGGTTGGTGGACTTCACCACGACGATGCGCTTGTCGGCCAGGGTCACACCCATGCCGGTGAACAGGTCGGCGCCCATGGCCTGGGTGCGCTTGGTGATCAACACCACGGAGATGCCGTCGAACTCGATGGCAGCACAGTCACCCAGGGCTATACGCGCGTCGGCGAAGGCCTGGGATGCGTCCCGCACCAACGAGGTCACGGTCACCAGGGCATCAATGGGCTGGCCCGAGGTGGGCGCGGTCTTGCCACCGAATCGAAGCCGCAATCGTCCGCCCACACCGGCCAAGAAACACAGCCGCACGGCCATCGGATCCCACATCGGCGCCAGCGCCGCGCCCTGCACGCCGCGCTCGATCAGGCGGCGCAGGAGCACCGTGGAGTCGCCTGGGGCGCCGCCGCCCGGGTTGTCCGACGGGTCAGCCACCACCACCGGGCCAGTCTCCCGCAGCGCCAAGTCGATCACCACATCAGGATTGTGGTACGGCGGCAAGGTCTTGCCGCGCATGGCAAAAAACTCGTCGGCCAACTCCTGTGCCAGCCTGTCCCCCTCGGCACGCCGGTTATCGGTGACGACGAGGATGCGCGAACCCATCTCCGGCACATCCGCATACGGGAAACAATGCGCCGCCGACACCGACAACACGCCGTTGTGGCCTTCCAGGGCGCTCATCTTGTCGACGAAGGCACGCATGGGCTGAATGGTGGTCGGGTAGCTGCCGATCATGCGGCAGTCACACAGCGACATCACGGGTTTGATTTCGCCCCGAGCGGCGCGCAGCGTAAGCTCCACCACCTCTTCGCCGCGCGCCACGAAGTCGGTGTGCGGGAATTCCTTGAAGCAAATGATCAGGGTGGCGTTCTTCACGCGCTTCTCGGTCATGTGGCAATGCGGATCGAGCTCGACGCCGATTGGCACCAGCGGCCCGACAACCGCACGACAGCGCTCGATCAAGTCGCCTTCGCAATCGTCATACCCGTCCGCGACCATTGCGCCGTGCAAGCCCAACAGCACGCCGACGAGTGGCAGCGCGGCACGCAGTTGCCCCAGTACCTCATCCCGCAGTTGTTCATACGCACCGCGCGCCACCACACCAGCCGGCTCAGCCCAGGAACACGATCCTTCGATCAGCGTCCAGCCTTCGGCCCTGGCACGTCGGCGCGCCACCCACAGCGGCGCCGTGCACAGGGTCGGGTCGGGCGGGTGTTGTCCTGGCGCAGCATAGAAGGCATCGTGGAAACTCTCCAACGCGGTCGGGATCGGCGCGAAGGTATTCGTTTCGGTACCAATGGATGCGGCAAACATTCGCATGCAGGGTCTCCTCTAAAGTGTCTTGAAGTCAGTGCCTGGCACCCATTCTGAACCATCTGGCGCAGGCAACCTAAAATGGTTTCCTGGACAAATGAGCCGATTGCGCAGCATCCCATGGACTACCCCGGAAACCTGTTTGTTGTCGCCGCCCCCAGTGGCGCCGGCAAATCCAGCCTTGTCAAGGCATTGATGGAGCTCGACTCCCACGTGCGGCCATCGGTGTCGCACACCACGCGGCCACCCCGCGGGCAGGAGAAGGATGGCCGGGAGTACTATTTTGTGTCCCCGGCGGAGTTTGAGGCCATGGTGCAGGCGGACGGCTTTGTCGAATGGGCCGAGGTGCATGGCCACCGCTACGGCACCTCGCGCAAGGCAATTTCAGAGCGCATGCTGGAGGGCTCCGACGTCGTGCTGGAGATCGATTTTCAAGGTGCACTGTCAATCAAGCGCTTGTTCAGCAACGCCGTCTCCATCTTCATCCTGCCGCCCAGCTGGGAGGAGTTGCGTTCCCGGCTTGAGCGGCGTGGAGAAGACGCGACGCAAACCATCGAGCTGCGCCTGAAAAACGCAGCCGTTGAGGTGGCACAGGTCGCAGAATTCGACTTCGTTATAATCAACGAGCTTTTCGACCGCGCTTTGTTTGATCTCAAAGCCATCGTCCACGCGCAGCGCCTGAAGATTGAAGCCCAGCGGCGCGCCCGTGCTGCAACCTTCCGCGCCCTGAACATTCCCTGACATCACCTTTGGAGACCCCATGGCCCGTATCACCGTCGAAGACTGCCTGATCCAGATTCCGAACCGTTTCCAGCTCGTGCTCGCCGCCACCTACCGCGCGCGCATGTTGAGCCAGGGCCACGCGCCAAAGATCGAGAGCAAGAACAAACCGGGCGTGACCGCATTGCGCGAGATCGCCGCCGGCAAAATCGGCATCGAAATGCTGAAAAAGGTTCCGCTGTAAACGGCCTCCGTCGGGCCTGACCGTGGCACCCGCAGGGGTGCCATTTTTTTTGCGCAGGGCTTGGGCGTAAAGGCTATATTCGAGGGGTGAGCACCTCCATCAGTCCACCCGCCGCGCCGAAACGCCGTGTTCGCAAGGCGCCCGAGGCAGCCCCGCTGAGTCCGGCGGCCGTGAACGCCGCATCGGCCAGTTTTGCGGCGCTGGTGTCCAAACTGGACTACCTGCCAGCGGCCGACATCGAGCGGGTACGGCAAGCCTACCGGTATTCCGACGAATCGCATCTGGGGCAGATGCGCAACAGCGGCGAGCCCTACATCACCCATCCGATTGCGGTTGCGGCACAGTGCGCCGACTGGAAGCTCGACGCCCCGGCACTGATGGCGGCGCTGTTGCACGACACGATGGAGGACTGCGGTGTCACCAAGGTCGAGTTGATCGAGCGCTTCGGCTCGCAGGTGGCGGAGCTGGTGGACGGCCTGACCAAGCTTGACAAACTCCACTTTACGACGCGCGAAGAGAACCAGGCCGAGTCGTTTCGCAAGATGTTGCTGGCGATGGCGCGCGACGTGCGCGTGATTCTGATCAAGCTGGCCGACCGGTCACACAACATGCGTACGCTGACCAAGGTGGCGCGCGGCAAATGGAGCCGAACCTCGGTGGAGACGCTGGACATCTACGCGCCCATCGCGCACCGGCTCGGGCTGAACCAGATCTACCGCGAGCTGCAGGACCTGTCGTTTGCCCATTTGCATCCGTGGCGGCATGCGGCCCTGTCGAAGGCGGTGGAAAAGGCACGCAGCCACCGCCGTGACCTGATCGGCCGGGTGCGGCGCGAACTCGAAGCGGCATTTGCCGCCAGTGGCTTGACGGTGCGAATTGCCGGACGCGAAAAATCGGTGTATTCCATCTACCGCAAGATGGACCAGAAACACCTGAGTTTTGCCAAGGTCACCGACATCTACGGCTTTCGGGTCATCGTACCCACCCAGATCGATTGTTATACCGCCCTGGGCACCCTGCACCAACTCTACAAACCGGTGCCGGGGCGCTTCAAGGACCATATTGCGATTGCCAAGCTCAACGGTTACCAGTCGCTGCATACCACCCTGGTGGGGCCGGCTGGGGTCAATGTCGAATTCCAGTTGCGCACCGAAGCGATGCATATGGTGGCCGAATCCGGCGTCGCGGCGCACTGGCTGTACAAGGCCAACAACCCCGACGCACCGACATCCGACCGGCTGGGCAACCAGTGGCTGCAGTCCTTGCTCGACATACAGCGCGAGACCGGCGATGCGGTGGAGTTCTGGGACCATGTCAAGGTCGATTTGTTTCCCGACGCGGTTTATGTATTCACGCCCAAGAGCCAGATCCTGTCGCTGCCGCGCGGCGCGACGGTAGTCGATTTCGCCTATGCCATCCACAGCAACGTGGGCGACCGAACGATGGCGGCACGCATCAATGGCGAACAGGTGCCGCTGCGCACTGAGCTGAAGAATGGCGATGTGGTGGAGGTGGTGACGGCCCCGGTCTCGAGCCCGAATCCGGCCTGGCTCGGTTTTGTGCGCACCGGGCGTGCGCGCTCCAAGATCCGGCACCACCTGAAAACGCTCGCCCAGTCGGAGTCGGAAAGTTTTGGCAAGCGACTGCTGGCCCAGGCGCTGCGAGCCGAAGGAATAGAGAAATTTCCCGAAGACGACGCAACCCATGTCACGGTCTGGGAGCGCTTGTTGCGATTCTCCGGCAACCGAAGCCGGTCTGAATTGCTGGTCGACATCGGCCTGGGCAAACGTATAGCCACCATGGTGGCAAAACGCATGGTGACCCTGCTCGCAGAAGAAACCGGCGAACGGCCCGACGCGCTGTTGCTGACACGCGAACGCTTCGGCGCAGTGGAG
>JANLVB010000537.1:0-1615 GCA_031363785.1 Betaproteobacteria bacterium | reverse complement strand
CGGAAGTGGAGGAGATGTACCACGTGATGGCGATCGCGAACTACGAAGACCGCTTCGTGATTCCGACCACCCATCGCGAATATGCTGAAAACACGTTCAATGTGCGTGGCGGTTGCGGCTTCAGCTTTGGCAACGGCTGCTCGGAAGGCAGCAGCGAAACCAGCCTTTTCGGCAGTGACAGAAAACGCACAATCCCGATCCGGGCGGAGGTATGACCATGTTCTCCAGAACACAACAAACCAAACCGGTGTCCGCAACCCTGCGCGTGCTGGCGACACTGTTGGGTTACCCCAACTCAGAGTTGCGTGGGTTCCTGCCAGAGATGCGCGATGTGTTGCAGCAGCAAGGGGCACTGGGCGCAACACGCGCGGCCGAGTTGTTGGCGCTGATCAGCCTGCTCGGGCGCACCGACCCGCTGCACGCCGAAGCTGACTATGTGGCCCTGTTCGACCGTGGCCGCGCGACCTCGTTGCACCTGTTCGAGCATGTGCATGGCGACTCACGCGAGCGTGGTCCGGCCATGATCGACCTGGCCCAGACCTACGAAAAGGCCGGCTTGTACCTTGCCGAGGGCGAGTTGCCGGACTACCTGCCGGCGGTGCTGGAGTTCGTCTCGACCCAGCCGCCGCAGGAAGCGCACGCATTCCTCGGTGAGATAGCCCATATCATCAACCCGATCTTCGCCGCTTTGCAGCGCCAGGGCAGCCCTTACGCCGCGGTGCTCGGCGCCTTGCTGGAGCTCGCCGGCGAACCGGCACAAGTGGTCAAGGTCGCCGAAGAGGAGTCGCTCGACGACAGCTGGGCTGAGCCGGTTGTGTTCGACGGATGTTCCACCAAGGGCCAGGCCAAACCGGGCCAGGCGCAACCGATCCATATCGTCCGCCGGTCCAACCCGGCGCAAGGAGCCGCGTTATGAGCACACTGCACGGGTTCTTGTTTCAAGTTTATCCCTACGTCTGCTTTACGGTGTTCGTCGTCGGCAGCCTGATCCGCTTCGACCAGAACCAGTACACCTGGAAAAGCGATTCATCGCAGTTACTGCGCGCCGGCACGCTGCGCTGGGGCAGCAACCTGTTCCACATCGGCATCCTGTTCCTGTTCTTCGGCCATATGGTGGGGCTGTTCACGCCGCACAGCCTGTACGGCATCTTCATGAGCGCCGCAACCAAGCAGATGCTGGCGGTGGTGGCCGGCGGCGTGGCCGGGCTGACGTGTTTTGTCGGCCTGACGCTGCTGTTGTATCGGCGCGTGTTCGACCCGCGCATCCGGCTCACGAGCCACCCAACGGACATCGCCGTGCTGGTGGTGTTGTGGATCCAGCTCGTGGTCGGCCTGATCACGCTGCCATTCTCCCTGCAACATGCCGATGGCAGCGTGATGCTGGTCCTGGCGGATTGGGCGCAGCGCATCGTCACGCTGCGCCCGGTCGACGCCACAGCGCTGAGTGCCCTGCCCTGGCCGTACCTGTTCCATATCGTGTTCGGCATGACCATCTTCCTGCTGTTCCCGTTCAGCCGGCTGGTACACGTGTGGAGCGGTTTTGCCACCGTGGCCTTCCTGTTCCGGCCGCACCAGGTGGTGCGCAGCCGCAGGCTGAATGTGCCTGCCGGGAACA
>JANLVB010000534.1:0-4332 GCA_031363785.1 Betaproteobacteria bacterium | reverse complement strand
CCGCAAGAAACACGCTCATGAGCCAAGCACCCGGTGTTTTGGCGGCGATCAGGCCCGTCCGGGTTGCCAGGCGTCCAGCGCCTGCAGGTCTGCGAGGTCTTGCAGGCGGCCACAGACGCGCTTGTTGGTTTTGAAATCTTCCAGTGCAATGAAGTTCAGGTCCAGGCCATCGACTTGCACCACCATGCGCCGCGCAAAACAGGGAGCGAACTGCACGCCGTCGATACTTGTCAGCAGGTCAATCCGACTTGGCGGATAACCCAGCTGGATCACCTGCCCTGGCACGGTCAGGTCGTCCAGAACGATGTCCAGCCCACCAAACCCGAATTCCTTGAGCGCCGCCAAGGCGCGCCGCGCATTGGCCGCATCGGTGCCAATCCAGAAGTCCAGGTCGCCGGTATAACGCGGGTGCCCATAAGCAGCCAATGCATAACCACCCACGATCAAATACTCAACCCGGTTTGAGCCGAGCAACGCGGCAAACTCTTTGAAGTCTTGGTTCAGCATCGTAACCCGCCATTTGTCGCCGCAATTCCTCTACCGCCGCGATGCGCACCTGCACCGGCTGCGACAGCCAGTATTGCAAGTCACCGACAGATTTGCCGTCGGCTGCATGCAAAGTGGTTTTGCGGATGACACGAGGATTTTTCACCAATCCATTATGGAGCATGGGCGAGGCCAATGCCATAAGCAGCTGGTGCAGCCAACCCGCTCAGCTGCGCTCTTTCAGCCGCATACACAAGCCCACCGGGTTCATGGTGAACGCCATGCGTTCCCGTGCCGGCTGGCCGTCCGGGGTGTCGACGGCCAAGATGTCAAAACTCGACAACAGGGTGGCCATGGCCAGCTTCATCTCGAGCAGGGCCAGGTAACGCCCGGGGCACATGCGCGGGCCGGAGCCAAACGGCATGGCAGAACGTTTGGCAGCCGACGTCAGCGGTGTTGCTGCATCGGCCAGCCAGCGCTCCGGCTTGAAGGCCAGCGGGTCGGCAAAGTGCCGCTCGCCCACGCTGTCATGGCGAAGGACGCCCCAGATCATGGTGCCTTTGGGTACGGCGACATCAGCCACCGTTGTGTCACGCAAGGCATGCAGCACGATGAACGGAGCGACCGGCTTCAGACGCATGGTCTCGCTGGCACAGGCGTCGAGATAAACCAGTTGATCCATCAATTCCAGCGTGAAGGCTGCCGGGTCTGGTGCCAGGCTGCGCACCTCCTGTTGCAGACGCTGCTGCGTTTGCGGGTTGCGGTGCAGCAGGTCGATCATCCTGGCCAGGGTATTGGCGGTGGTGTCTTCGCCCGCCAGCAACATGGTCAGCACGTTGCCCACCACCTGCTGGTCACCCAGGCCGCTGCCGGGCTGGTCAGCCGCCAGCACCATGGCTTCGAGCAGGTTGCGCGGCTGGGCGCGCAACTCGGGGCTGTCTCGTAGTCGCTGGCGTGCCTGCGCGACAAAATCGCGGATGGTGGTCTGGATCACTAGCACGCTGCTGTCCAACTCGCGGTCTGCCTGCAGCTTGACATAGCGCCAGTACGGAAAAAAAGTGAACGCACGCCGGAATATGGATGGCAGCACCTTGTCAAGGTGGCGCTGGATCACGTCTTCGCCAGACTCCAGGGTGTTGATCTCCCGGCCGAACGCCAGGCCGCCAATCGCATCGACCGTAAAACGCATCAGATCGGCCTGCAGGTTGATCGTCGTGCCGGTACGCGCCGCCTTCTGCCAGCGCGAGCGCAGCCGCAGTGCCACCGTGATCAGCGCCGGAAAGTAGGCCCGCACATGCCCCGGCGCAAAACTGGCCATCACCATGCGCCGCTGGCGCAACCAGTCCTGTCCCTCCGCGCTGAACACGCCCTGCGGCAGGCCCATCTCGGCGCCCACCGCGCGACTCAGCGGGCTGCGCTCGAAACCCTCCGGCCGGTCCCGCATGACCCCCGACAGCAGCTCGTGGTCGGCAATCACCAGCTGCTGCGCACGGCCCAACCGCATGCGAAACAGCGGGCCGTATAACTTGGCCCATTGCTCCACGTTTTGGTGGATGTTTGCGCGCCGGATCTGGAACGAGTTTCCCAGCAACGGCCACTGGGGTGGCCCGGGCAGCTCCCTGATCTGACGCAGTGCCAGAGTATTCATGTTGTGGATTGTGGCTCCTCGCGCCGGCTGCCATGCGGCGCGTCGGCGACAGGCGCGAGCCAGACAAGCTCGGGGCCAACCCTATACTTCAACGCGCCCGCAACCCCGCTGGGCGCGTCACACCGTTCATCCATTTTCCCGATCACCCCACGAGGTACTGCCATGGTTCAGCGTTTGAAGTTTTACATCGACGGCAACTGGGTTGACCCAGTTGTTCCCAAGACGCGTGCTGTCGTCAACCCGGCCAACGAGCAGGTGCTGTACGACATTGCGCTTGGCTCGGCAGCAGATGTGGACAAGGCCGTGGCCGCCGCCCGCCGTGCCTTCGAGACCTTCTCGCAGACCTCGCGCGAGGAGCGGGTGGCGCTGCTGACCCGCATCGCAGAGGTGTACAAGAGCCGCGCCAAGGAGCTGGGCGCAGCCATTTCGGACGAAATGGGCGCGCCCCTGGCCTTTGCCGAGAAGTTTCAGGTGGGTGCCGGCCTGGGCCACATCCTGTCGACGCTCGAAGTACTGAAGAACTATGCCTTCGAGGAGCAGGTGGGCTCGGCCACCGTGGTGCGTGAAGCCATTGGTGTGGTGGGCATGATCACCCCCTGGAACTGGCCCATGAACCAGATGACCTGCAAGGTGGCCCCGGCTTTGGCGGCCGGCTGCACCATGGTCCTCAAACCGTCGGAGTTCACGCCCAGCTCGGCCCTGATATTTGCCGAAATCCTGCACGAGGCCGGTGTGCCCCGGGGCGTGTTCAACCTTGTCAACGGTCTGGGGCCGGACGTTGGCGCCGCCATGAGTGCCCACCCCGGCATCGACATGATCTCTTTCACCGGCTCCACCCGCGCCGGGATTGATGTGGCACAACGGGCCGCCACCACGGTCAAGCGCGTGAGCCAGGAACTGGGTGGAAAATCGCCCAACATCATCCTGGAAGGCGCCGACTTTCCGAAAGCGGTGGCGGCCGGTGTCGGCAGCGTCTTCATGAACTCCGGCCAGTCGTGCAACGCGCCCACGCGTATGCTGGTGCCGCAAGCACGCATGGCCGAGGTGATGGCCATCGCCAAGGCGGTCGCCGACAAGACCCGCGCCGGCGACCCGCGCGCTGCCGACACGACCATCGGGCCGGTGGTCAACGCAAGCCAGTGGGGCAAGATCCAGGCGCTGATAAACACCGGCGTCGGTGAAGGTGCCACCCTGGTGGCTGGCGGCCCGGGGCGGCCGGAGGGCGTGACCCAGGGCTTCTACGTGCGTCCGACCATCTTTGGCAACTGCAACAACAACATGGCCATCGCCCGCGAGGAAGTGTTCGGCCCGGTGCTGACCATCCTGGGCTACGAGACCGAGGACGAGGCGGTGCGTATCGCCAACGACACGCCGTACGGGCTGGCCGGTTATGTGTCAGGCGGTTCTGTCGAACAGGCCGCCGCCGTGGCGCGCCGCATCCGCGCCGGCAACGTCAACATCAATGGCGTGCCGAACGAACGCACGGCGCCGTTTGGCGGCTACAAGCAGTCGGGCAACGGCCGCGAGTGGGGCCGTTTCGGCTTCGAGGAGTATCTGGAGGTGAAGGCGATTGCGGGGATGGTGGCGCAGTAGGCTGCAGGCGGATTGAACAGCAGTGGCGCGCTGCGCGTCGTGCGGCACTTCGGGGCTCAGATGGTCGCGTGGCTGGCTGGCTGGCGGGTAGGTATGTAGGTAGGTTTGGCCGAGCCCCTGAGCAAAAAACGTTCTTTGCCAGATCGATGCCAACGGCTACGATAGTCATGATTTCCCATCTCCGGTGAGTTGATGACAGCGCCAGTTTTAGCGCAGACTAACTTGTTTGTACGCAAGTTATGTCGGAGCTAAAAGTTCGACCTCTCCATCGTGGCATGTTGTTGCCGAAATCCGCTAGTCGCAAGATGCACGGCACGCCGAAACGCCCTGGGCAAGACGTGTCTCAACTCCGGGCGCACTGCATCAACAGACCATAGACGGTTGCCGATGGCTCCAGGCCAACTCGCAATTCGCAGGGCAGCGTGAAGGTGATCAGGAAGGGCGCGCACGGCAATAGCGCCTGGGTCTGGCGCTCGATCCAGCGCTGGCTCTCGAAGTGCTGGCAGTGCGGGCAGCTTCTGTGGCCGCAGGAATGCGGCACCCGGCGTTGCTCGCCACAACCGAGACACTGGGCCAGCATCTGAGGCTTTGGGCTGCAACTTGGC
>JANLVB010000526.1:0-5629 GCA_031363785.1 Betaproteobacteria bacterium | reverse complement strand
GCTGGCGGTGGTCGGCAACCTGCCCCTGTGGCGCGCCCTGTCGGGTTTGCCAGAACTCGCCGGGGTTCGGGGCGCGTTTTTTGTTGTCGCCCTGGTGGTGTGGATCGGCGCCGCACTGGTCGTTGTGTTCAGTCTGCTGTCGTGGCCGCGCCTGTTCAAGCCCGCCGCCGCCGTGCTGCTGCTGATTGCGGCGGTCGGCGAATATTTTATGTGGCAGTACGGTGTGGTGATCGACTCGACGATGATGGCCAACGTTGTCCACACCGACGTGCGCGAGGTGCGCGACCTGTTGTCGTGGTCGCTGGTGTTAAGTGTCGGCGCCGTGGCCCTGATTCCGTTGCTGTGGCTGTTGCCGCGTCGCGTCGTGTTGCGCGGTTGGTGGCCACAGGCCGGGCGCAATCTGCTGGCCGCTGCCGGCGCGCTGCTGGTGCTGGTGGCGGTGACCCTGTTGTCCTACCAGGATCTGGCCTCCTTGATGCGCAACCACAAACACGTGCGCTACTTGGTCAACCCGCTCAACGTCCTGTACGGTGGCGGCAAGCTGCTGGCCGACCAGTTGCCACGCGCCCAGCGCACCTTGCAACCGATCGGGCTGGATGCCCGGCTTGGCCCGAGTTACGCCACCCGGCAACGCCGGCCACTGGTAGTGCTGGTGGTGGGCGAGACGGCACGCGCCGCCAACTTTTCGCTCGGGGATTATCCACGTCAGACCAACCCGCAGCTCGAGCAGTTGCGCCAGTCCGGCGGATTGACCTATTTCAGCGCGGTGCGATCCTGTGGCACGAATACCCAGGCATCCGTGCCCTGCATGTTCTCGCATCTTGGCAAGACCGCTTACGAGGCCGGGAACCAACCCCATGAAAACCTGCTCGATGTCTTGCACCGGGCCGGTCTGGCGGTGTTGTGGATCGACAACCAATCCGGCTGCAAGGGACTATGTGACCGTGTCCCGCAGCTTCTCACGCGCGCGCTCGAGGTGCCCGGCCTGTGCTCGGGCGGCGAGTGTTTCGACGAGATCATGCTGCGGGATCTGGACCAACGCATCGCCGCGCTCGACCCGGTGCGGGTGGCGCGTGGCGTGGTGGTGGTCATGCACCAGATGGGCAGCCACGGACCGGCCTACTTTCGCCGCTCACCGCCAGCCTTCAAGAAGTTCATGCCCGAGTGCGCCAGCAACGCCTTGCCGGATTGCCCGCGCGAGTTATTGGTCAACGCCTATGACAACACCCTGCTGTACACCGACCATGTGCTGGCCAGCACCGTGCGCTGGCTGCAGGCCAGAAGCCAGGACAGCCAGACCGACACCGCCATGTTCTACCTGTCAGACCATGGCGAGTCACTGGGTGAAAACAACCTCTATCTGCATGGCCTGCCGTACGCTCTGGCACCACATTTCCAGACCCACGTGCCGATGCTGAGCTGGGTTTCCGGTGCCATGCAGCAGCGCCTGGGACTGCGCGCCGACTGCCTGCAAAAGCAGTCTGCGACAACGCTGAGCCACGACAACCTGTTTCATTCGATGCTGGGCCTGCTCGACGTCCAGACCGCACTGCACCGACCAGCCCTCGATGTGTTTTCGGCCTGTCGCTGAGGCCTACAATTTGGTTTTCCTCTGGCTGGCGCAGTACCAACCACAACCCGTGCCCATGTTATTCATCCGCTTCTCCGATCTCTGCGCCGATGGCCGTGTCACCGGCAAACGGGTTTTTATCCGTGCTGATCTCAACGTGCCGCAGGACGCGGCTGGCAACATCACCGAGGACACCCGGATCCGCGCCTCCGTCGCTTGCATCCGCTTGGCGCTGGATGCGGGTGCAGCGGTGATGGTCACCTCGCATCTCGGCCGGCCCACCGAGGGTGTCCTCGCCACAGCGGATTCACTCGCGCCGGTGGCGCAGCGCCTGGCGGAGCTGCTCGGTCGACCGGTGCCGTTGCTGGCCAACTGGGTCGACGGCGTGTTGCTCGACGGCCGCCCGGTCGCCGCCGGACAGGTGGTGATGCTGGAAAACTGCCGTGTCAACGCCGGCGAAAAGAAAAACGACGAAACCCTGGCACGCAAGATGGCGTTGTTGTGCGACATCTTCGTGCATGACGCATTTGGCACTGCGCACCGGGCCGAGGCCAGTACTTATGGCATCGCTCAATATGCACCTGTTGCATGTGCCGGCCCTTTGCTGGCGGCGGAAATCGACGCCATCACACGCGCTTTGAAAGCGCCCCGACGCCCGCTGGTGGCGATCGTCGCGGGCTCCAAGGTGTCGACCAAGCTCACCATCCTGAAAAGCCTGGCCGCGAATGTGGATCAGCTGATCGTGGGCGGAGGCATAGCCAACACCTTCATGCTGGCGTGCGGGCTCAAGATCGGCAAGAGCCTGGCCGAGCCAGGCCTGCTGGACGAGGCGCGCGCGGTCATCGAGGCCATGCGCGTGCGCGGTGCAGCGGTGCCCATCCCCAGCGATGTGGTGACAGCCAAGGAATTCAGGGCCGATGCTCCGGCCACGGTGAAAGCCGCCACCGAGGTGCAGGACGACGACCTGATACTCGATATCGGGCCGCAGACGGCCGCCAGATTGGTCGAGCAACTGCACCATGCTGGCACGATTGTCTGGAACGGCCCGGTCGGTGTGTTCGAGTTTGCTGCGTTCGAGGCTGGTACCCGGGCCATCGCGCGGGCCATCGCAGACAGCGATGCGTTCTCGATTGCCGGCGGCGGCGACACGCTGGCAGCGATTGCCAAGTACGGCATCGAGCGGCAGGTCGGCTACATCTCGACCGGTGGTGGTGCTTTTCTCGAAGTACTCGAAGGCAAGACACTGCCGGCGTTCGAGATCCTGGCATTGCGCGCTGACCGCTGAACCGCTGGCGCGGGGCTGGCCCCGATACGCCTCGGCTGCACCACCGGGCGATACAGTGGCGGTAACCTCGTTGTAGTTCTTTACATGTGAAAATGGAAGCCACAACAAGGAGACTTCCCCATGGCACCACGCCGCGCCACCAAGATCGTTGCAACACTGGGCCCGGCATCGAGTGACCCGGCGTTGCTGGAACAGATGATCCGTGCCGGCGTCAATGTCGTGCGATTGAATTTCAGCCACGGCAAGGCACAGGACCATATCGAGCGGGCGCAGCTGGTGCGTGAAGCGGCGCAACGCGCCGGGCGCGAAGTGGCCATCATGGCCGATCTGCAGGGGCCCAAGATCCGCGTCGGCAAGTTCGCGCAGGGCAAGGTGCTGCTGGAGCCCGGAAACAAGTTCGTGCTGGATGCCGCGCGCGCCGAGCTTGGGGACGTCGAGGCGGTCGGGCTGGACTACAAGGCGCTGCCGCGCGAGGTCAAGGCGGGAGACACCTTGCTGCTCAACGACGGCCTGATCGTGATCGTGGTCGATGCCGTGGTGGGTGAAGCCATCCACACCACGGTCAAACTCGGTGGCGAATTGAGCAACAACAAGGGCATCAACAAGCTCGGTGGCGGCCTCACCGCGCCGGCTTTGACCGGGAAGGACATGGATGACATCCGTACCGCCATGGCCTTCAAGGCCGACTATGTGGCGGTGAGTTTCCCCAAGAACGCGACCGACATGGAGATGGCGCGCCAGTTGTGCATGGTGGCCTGCACCGACCACAACCACCGGCCCGGCCTGATTGCCAAGATTGAACGCGCCGAAGCCATACCCAAGCTGCTGGAGATACTGCTGGCCAGTGACGGCATCATGGTGGCGCGCGGTGACCTGGCTGTCGAGGTCGGCAATGCGGCCGTGCCAGCCCTGCAAAAACGCATGATCAAACTGGCACGGGAACACGACAAGGTGGTGATCACCGCGACCCAGATGATGGAGTCCATGATCACGAATCCGGTGCCAACCCGCGCCGAGGTGAGTGACGTGGCCAACGCCGTGCTCGACGGCACCGACGCGGTGATGCTGTCGGCGGAGACGGCCGCCGGAAAATACCCTTTGGAGACGGTGGTGGAAATGGCCAAGATATGCCATGCTGCCGAAGCCCATGAGGTGGTGAAGCTGGACGCCGACTTCACCGGCAAGACATTTGCGCGCATCGACCAGTCAATCGCCATGGGCGCACTCTTCACCGCCTACCACCTCGGTGCCAAGGCCATCGTGGCCATGACGGACAGCGGTTCAACAGCCCTGTGGATGAGCCGCCACCTGATCCAGGTTCCGATTTATGCGCTCACGCCACGCGTAGCGACGCAGCGCAAGATGGCGCTGTACCGCAACGTGCGTCCGCTGCTGATGGACTCCAGCGCCGACCGGGACACCGCCCTGCTCGAAGCCGAAGCGCACCTGAAACGACGCGGTATCGTACAAAGCGGCGACGTCTATGCCATCACCTGCGGCGAGCCCATGGGTGCGCCGGGTGGCACCAACATGCTCAAGATTTGCCAGGTGGCGTGAGCCCGGTGCGGGATGGGAGGGCCTCCAAGGCCAATGTCGTCGCACCAGCCACCACCCAGCAAAACCAGGCGGTCCAGAAAGTATGGCTGAGGTAATGGGCCCCGCGCACCTGTTGTGCAAAGCCGATCAGGGTGCCCGCCGCCAGTGCTGCTGCCAGCCAGATCAGCGCAGCACGCGGCGCCTTGTGGCGCAAGGCGAAGTAGCCAGAGAAGAAGCAAAACGCCGCTGACGCGTGACCAGCCGGAAAACAGTTGCCCTCGCCACCATCCGGGACGCCCCAGCGCCAGTGCGAGATATATTCGGCAACGCCACCGAACTCGCGCAGTTCCCACGGGCAACTGGTGCTGCTGGACGACTTCAGACCGGTCAGGGCCAGCAGAACCACCATTGAGGTGATGAACATGAACACCCGGTCGCGGCGCGACAACAGGCGCAACACGCCTACCGGCCACCAGATGGCGAGGATCAATGCGAACTGCAGGGTCCATGCGACGCGCCGTGCTCCGCGGTGCAGAACACCCGAGAACAACCAGTGGTCGCGGTAGGCAAAGCCGGATGTGTCACCAAACCAGCGTGCCAGGGCCAGATCTTGCCCGGCTGCATCCCAGGCCAGGCATAACAACAGTGTCAGTACGGTCCACAGCAGCAGTCGGTTGTCAGCAGGACGGGTCACGTGGCTTTGCAGTGCGGAGGATGATGCGGCAATGGCGAGCATACACGGCGATGCAATGGGGCCATGCGGTGCCCGTGGTGTCGCCGGCGCAGGCTAAAATTCACCGGTTACCAACCGGTTACGGCGGTCATTTCAACAACATGTGTGCCAGACCGGGATCGGCACCTTCAACTCTGGGGAAAATGCACCATGGCACTCGTTTCAATGCGCGAACTGCTGGACCACGCGGCGGCCAACGGTTATGGCATTCCGGCCTTCAACGTCAACAACCTGGAGCAGGTGCAGGCCGTGATGTCGGCGGCCGATGAAGTTGGCGCGCCGGTAATCCTGCAAGCCAGTGCCGGTGCGCGCAAATACGCCGGCGAAGCCTTCATCAAGCACCTGATAGCGGCGGCAGTCGAGAGTTACCCCAAGATCCCGCTGGTGATGCACCAGGACCACGGCCAGAGCCCGGACATCTGCCAGGGCGCGATCAACCTGGGCTTCAGCTCGGTCATGATGGACGGCTCGCTGATGGCCGACGGCAAGACCATTGCCAGCTACG
>JANLVB010000493.1:0-2106 GCA_031363785.1 Betaproteobacteria bacterium | reverse complement strand
AGACCCGTCATACATCCCCTCGGCTGCCGCTTAGGTATTTGAACCAGCCCTGAATTCAAAGGGATTAAGACTTTGCGCACCGCGATTGCTTGCGCCAGCAGTTGGCCCTGTTGACAACACTGGCCTCGGTCGGCATCATGCACAGCATGAAAGCCGCATTATTGCTGCGGGAACGGGTACCGTTTGATGAAGAGTCCTTCGCAGAGCTTGTCATCTGGAGGTTGCCGGAGCCCCTGTCAGGCTCACTGCATCCCTATAAGTACCGCCTTGCTTTCATCGTAGCGGACGAGTGCGTGCTTCGATACGACAACGAGACTGGTAAGGGTGATCATCGGCACACTGCGACGCGAGAAGTGACGTACGCGTTTGAGTCGCCGGACAAACTGGTTCAAGATTTTCTGCGTGAAGCAAGGAGACTCCATCGTGAAAACCGTGATTCTTGATGTGCGCTCCCCTGAGGATGCCATGCGGGACTTCGTCAACGTCTGGAAGACCGGCAAGGCTCAGAAGGACGCACGGATATCCTTTGCTACACCTGAACTTCTGTGGAAAGTTCTCACTGCCAAGCGCTGGGAGCTTCTCAAGGCACTTTGCGGCGCAGGTCCGGTCACCGTCCGCGAGGCAGCCAAGCGGGTGAATCGCGATATCAAAGCCGTTCACAGTGATCTCACCGCACTTCGCAAAGCCGGGGTGATCGACCGTACTGAGTCGGGACAACTCGAGTTCCCGTATGAAACCGTGAAAGTCGAATTCATGCTCAAGGCTGCGTGACGCCCAAGGCGAGCAGCGCATGCCCCCACAGGGCCTGGCCATGCTCGTATTTGAAATGCAGATCCCAGCCTTGCTCGCCCACATACGAGTTGCGAGAGGCCCGCACCACGCGCAGTGCCTCCCCGGCTCAGTGTTTGAAGCCGCGCCTGACGGCCTGTGGCTGCATCGTCCTGCCGGGACAGCGAATACGATGGCAAGCTGCAACAATTGCCGGGCGCGGTCAGCGTGTGTTATTGGCGAAAAGGAAAGGCTGTGTATGAGAAAGAAAATGACCTGCACGAATGAACCCTTGGGCGACATCGAAGTCATTCGTCGCTCAAACCGGCCAGCGCGTAAACGGGTTGCCGTTTAGCTTCTGCAAAGGCTTCCCCCCATTTGTCAGTAACTGAGCATGTTCAAGTTCATCGTCAGCTGTGCCGCAGATTTGTGTGGATGCGCCATTTCGCAACCGGCAACCGGGGCACGCCTTGCCTGACGAGCGCCCGGTACCGTCGCGCGAGGCGATGGCGCTGATGCCGGCCTTCGAGCGCCTTGGGCTGGACCAGATCACCGTGGTCAGTAGCGCCCAGCAGGCGCGCCACGCGGTGGCGCAACTGGCGGGAGTGCCGGTGCTGGGTTTCGACACCGAATCAAAACCGACCTTCCAGCGCAACGAAACCTCCGATGGACCACATGTCGTGCAGCTGGCGACGAGCCGGCATGCCTGGGTGTTCCAGTTGCACGACATTGAGTGCCGCGCCGAGGTGGCGCAGCTGTTGGCGTCCGCTGCCATCACCAAGCCGGGTTTCGGGCTCGGAGACGACCGCCGGCGCATCATCAGCAAGCTGGGAGTGGAGCCGCAGGCGGTGCTGGAGTTGAACGATATTTTTCGAAGGCAGGGTTATCGCCGGGACATGGGTGTGCGTGGTGCGACTGCGGTGCTGTTCCAGCAGCGCTTCATCAAGTCGAAAAAGGCCAGCACCTCGAACTGGGCCAATCTGCGGCTGACCGAGGCACAGATCGTCTATGCAGCCAACGATGCTTACGCCGCCGTGTGTGTCTTCAACGCGTTGCAGACCATGCTGGCTCGCTCAGAGTGAGGTGCGCAGCGTCCAGATTTCCGGGAACAGCACCACGTCGAGCATCTTGCGCAGGTAACTCACTCCACCGGTGCCGCCGGTGCCGCGCTTGAAGCCGATGACACGCTCCACCGTGGTGACATGGCGGAAGCGCCAGAGCCGGAAGGCGTCTTCCAGATCAGTCAACTCTTCACCCAGCTGGTACAGATCCCAGTGCTCCTTGGGGTGCCGGTACACCGTGAGCCAGGCCTGCTCGACGGCGTCGCTGGCGACGTAG
>JANLVB010000455.1:0-3614 GCA_031363785.1 Betaproteobacteria bacterium | reverse complement strand
GATGCCACCGCCTTGTGCCCGAGATCCAGGCACAGCCGGTCCGCGGTTGGTTTGCTGATGATACGTGCCAGTAAGACCGCAGCGTGCTGGAAGTCGTGCTGTGGGCAGACCTGGGCTTGGCCAAAATCCCATAACACCGTGGTGCCCGCGCCGACCTCGACGTCGCCACGCTGCGCCAGCAGTGCGAAGGTGGGTGTGCCACCCGCCACCACACCAGGCACCGCGAAGCCGTCCGCGCGTAGCTGTTCGCGCATCTGCCAGACCGGCGCGAAGGCCTGCTCCACCTGCACCTGCAGCGAGATCGCACCGCCGTCACGCAGGTGTCCGTCGTAGGCATGTAACCCGGCCGCAACCACACCCGGCGTGCGGCAGATGGCACGGTACAGCGCGGCGGCCGCGTCGCCCGGGGCGATGCCGGTGCGGTGCATGCCGACGTCGAGGTCCAGGTAGAGCGCAATCTGCAGGTTGTGGTCCAGCGCCGCGCGGGCGATAGCCGCCAGCTGGTAGGCGTCATCCACCAGAGTGGAAAAGCGCGTGTCCGCAAATCGTTGCACCAGGGCCACAAATCGCTGCAGCTGTGGCCCCACCGGCTGGCAGGCCAGCAGGATGTCCTCGCCACCGGCCGCGGCCGTCATCTCAGCTTCGGCAATGGTGGCGGCCTTGAACTTGTGGATGCCCGCAGCGCGCTTGAGGGCAATGAGATGGGGGGACTTGTGCGATTTCACATGCGGCCGCAAGCGCTGCACCCCGCCGGCCATGGCAATCATGCGCTGCAGGTTGTGTTCGACCCGCGCCGGATACACCAGCAGGGCGGGGGAGCTGATCTCCCGGGCGTTGGAGATGCTGTACCAGTCGTTCATCGTTTGTCTCCATCGTACATGGCCGTGCTGCTCATGGCCCAAAATCGAGCGGCAATCCGACGTAGTTTTCTGCCATGGCCTGCGATGCTGCCGGCGAATGCACCAGGTATTCGAGTTCCGCCTCCTGTAATTTCTGTCCAAATCCGTCGTTGCCGTCGAACCGGTGCATCAGGGACGTGAACCACCAGGAGAATCGCTCCGCCTTCCAGACGCGACGCAGGCAGCGCGCGGAGTAGCTGTCAATACCGGCGCTGCTGTGTTCGGCGTAATACTCGGTCAACGCCGCACACAGGAACTTCACGTCGGTGGCGGCCAGGTTCAGCCCCTTGGCACCGGTCGGCGGCACAATGTGGGCCGCGTCGCCGGCCAGGAACAGGCGACCGAAGCGCATCGGCTCGGCGACAAAGCTGCGCAGCGGCGCAATGCTCTTTTCTATCGACGGCCCGGTGATCAGGGATTCCCGTGCCTGCGGGTCCAGCCGGTTGCGCAACTCGGCCCAAAACGCATCGTCCGACCATTGCGCCACGTTGTCGCCGAGCTCACACTGCAGGTAATAACGGCTGCGCGTCTTGCTGCGCATCGAGCACAGGGCAAATCCGCGTGGGGTGTGGGCATAGACCAGCTCATGTGACAGCGGCGGTACGTCGGCCAGCATGCCCAGCCAGCCGAACGGGTAGACCTTCTCAAACTGGGTAATGGCGCTGGCGGGAACACTGGCCCGGCACACACCATGAAAACCGTCACAGCCGGCAATAAAGTCACACTCCAGCTCGAGCTGTTGCTTGCCCCCGGGGCCGGTAGTTTCAAAACGCACCACTGGTCGCGGCCCGTCGAATGCGTGCACCGACACGTCGTCGGCGTTGTAGATGGTGGGTAGACCACTCGCCAGGCGCGCCTCCATCAAGTCGCGTGTGACCTCGGTCTGCCCGTACACCATGACACTTCTTCCGCCGGTCAACTGCTGCAGGTCAATGCGATGCCGCCGGCCCTGAAACAGCAACTCGAAGCCCCCATGTGGCAGTCCCTCGAGGTGCATGCGCGCGCCGACACCGGCTTCGTCCAGCAGGCCCACCGTGACCTGCTCCAGCACGCCGGCGCGTATGCGGGCCAGCACGTAGTCGGCGCTCTGGCGCTCGATGATGACGTTGTCGATGCCGGCCTTGAACAACAACTGCCCGAGCAACAGGCCGGCCGGCCCGGCGCCAATGATTGCAACCTGAGTACGCATGCTGCGTCCGTCAGGCGCTACAGCAGGGCCGCACTGCGCATCGCTGCAGCACTCAGGCGCCCACCCTTGCGGTGTTGCTGCACCAGGCTGCACATGGCGGCGTTGCGCGGCGCACGCGTGCCGTGTTGTGTCGCCAGGCGGACCACGGCACCACACAGGTCATCCACTTCGGTGCTGCGACCCCGCTGCACATCGTCCCACATGGACGAACGCGCCAGGGGATCCATGCGCAGCAGGGGCGCGGCGAGCATGCCAAAAAGCCAGTCGGGAAGTCGCAATACCAAGGGCAAGAGCCGTGGCGGTACGGCGCCGACCCGGGTCGGCCGGATGCCGGCCATGCGCATCACTGCCAGCGCCTCCGCCTGCAATGCAGCCAGCACACGGCGGTAGTCGCGGTCCATCAGTTGCGAACGCAGCGGCAGGTCTGACAGCGCATTCACCGGGTTGTTTAGATTGAGCAGCAATTTGCCCCATTGCACTGGCAGCATGTCGTCTACCAGGATGGTCTCCAGGCCGCTGGCTCCCAGCAGCAGGGCCATCTCGCTGGTCGTGCTGTTGCGCGTCATGTACAGCCCGCCGGCCGATGCCTGATGCACCCGGTCGGCAGCAGGCATCACCACGTTGCAGGCCACCATGCCAGCCAGCGCCCGCATGCGCGGCGCAATGGCCCGGATGCGCGCCACGTTGTCGACGCCGTTTTGCAGTGACACGACGGTTGTACCCGGCGGGCAACAGGCGCCAATTTCGAGTGCTGCGGACTCAGTGGCACCACCTTTGACGCACAGCAGCACTACGTCTTCCGGCTGCAGCGCGACCGCTGCCAGCGAAGTCGCCATGTGCAGGGTCTGCGGTGCCACCCTGGCGGAAAATCCATAACAATCACTCACACCCAGCCCAGTGCGCTGCAGCGATAACACGATGCGCGGACGGCCCACCAGCGAGACCTGGCGCCCATTGGCAGCCAGCCGTCCGCCCACATAACAGCCGATTGCACCAGCACCCAGAATTACAAATCGCATGGTGCTACATCCTAGGCCTTCTTCACGCCCAGAGCCAGTACCAGGGAGGCCGTACACACCGCCATCGAGGCGAGTTGCAAGGCTCCCAGCGGCTCACCCAGCACCAGTGCGCCCGAGACCATGGCAACCACCGGGACCATCACCGATGACAGGCCGGCGATGTTGGCCGGCAGCAGGTAGACGATGGCGTTCCAGCACATGTTGCCGACACACATCGGAATGACGGTGATCCATGCGATCACCGCGATACTCTGCCAGGATGGAACAAACCATTGGTGATCACCCAGGACAAGGGCGACCACGGTGACGGGCGTCGCACCGAGCAGCAATTGCCAGCCGGTCAATACCAATAACGGGACCGCTATATTGCCGCGCTTGAGGATCAGTGTGCCGATTGCCCATCCAATGGCTGACATCATGCCCAGGGCAAAGCCCAGTGGTGCCGCCGCGTAGGCCGCGAAGCTCGGCAGCATCAGCAGCGCCACGCCGGCCGCACCGAGTGTTATG
>JANLVB010000444.1:0-15817 GCA_031363785.1 Betaproteobacteria bacterium | reverse complement strand
GAACATCGCGCTCCATCAACGCAAGCCAATACTGGTAAGCACCCCGAATGCCGGTTTCGTCCGACACCGCGCCGGTGACGACACCATCGGGTCCCACCGACTCCCGGTCGGTGCCCAGGCCCTTGCTGAAATCCACCCACTCCATCTCGGGAATGGTGGACAGCGAATGCTGAATACGCTCGAATATCTCGTTGTCGTCCCGGTACCCGAAACCGGCAAAGTCTTCCAGGAACCGGCTCTTGAGAGCATTGACCTCGAGCGGCACATCGTCCAGCACCACACTGTAGGAATGGACGATGGTCTTGTCCACCGCCACCGGTTCGTACACATTGAACGAGCCGGCACCCGAGATGATCATGTTCGGGTACAGGATCAGGTTGATGCCGGCACGCCCGGTCATGTTGAGGTAACTTTGCGCTTGCTCGGAGCCGAACCGGGTCAGCAAGGCCTCGGAGTACACCTCGCGCCCTGGAACCGGCCGGGCGCGTTCCCACGGGGACGGTATCGACGGCCGCTGGTCGATCAGTTTGTGGCCGTGGCCGAAATACTGAACCACCATCGGTGTGTTGTCACCCCGAAAATGGTCCAGAGCCTTGCCCGCGCCGTGGCGCTCTGCCGTCATCTGGGCAATGGACCGGTGCGTGAATGGCACATGGTACATGTCACCATTGTTGTCGTTCTGCAGCTTCCAGTTGGCAGCGAACACCATGCTGCTGGCGCGCACGACCCGCGCACCGGGTGTGGTGAAGGCGGTCAGCGACCAATCCATCAGGGCCCTGGCCGGCCCCAGCCACTCCAGCAGCGGTTCGACATCAGGATTCAACGATCCGAACACATACCCGCCATGGGACTCGATACGCGGAAAACGCCCCAGGTTGTGCGCCGCCTTGTCGAACCCCGGGCCATACCCTTCGGCGAAGGTGACGGTGAGCAATTCACCGGTGTTGGAAAAAGACCAGCCGTGGTAGGCACACTGGAATCGTTTGGCATTGCCCTGGGCCTGCAGGCAGACCGTCGTGCCGCGGTGGGTGCAGCGGTTCATGAGGGCACGGATTTCGCCGTTTGCATCGCGGGTCACGATGACCGGACGGCGCCCGACCGTGATGCATTTGAAATCGTTGGGGTTCGGTATCTCGGAGGCATGCAACAGAAAAACCCAGGTACCGCCAAAAACCTGGGTCATCTCCCGCTCGAAGATGGTCGGGTCGGTGAATACCGTACGGTGCACCATGCCGTCCGGCCGCACCAAGTGGCCAAAACTTCCATTTTTTCCATCCACCAACGGCGACGGCACCGGGCGTCGAAGCAGGGGCTGGATATCGGCCATGTGTTGCCTCAGGCTACGTTGAGCGGCGCCAGCTCGCGTTCGATCGCCGCGCGGCGCTCGGCATCGGGCAGATGCTGGAAGCGGATGTAGGCGTCGGCGATCTTTCGTGAGGTCTCGAGGATCAGCGCCCGGTCGTCCCCTGCACCCTTGGGCACCCGAAGTATGGTGTCGCCGCCAAAAGTCGATACAAAGGGGTTGTTGTCGGCCTGCGGCGCCATCGGCTCGATGCCCTGCTGCAGGTTGCGCACGCCCTTGCGCAGCGCGTTGCGCAACAAACGCACACCCTGGTCGGTGCCTCCGAGTGTCTCGCGCTGGTGGCTGTTGATCGGCCCCTGGCTGACCCAGGCGTCCCAGTCACCGGGATTCGATTGCCGCTGACTGAACGGCCGATCGGCGTTCTGGCCGTAGAAGTCGACCGACTCCCAGCCGATCTGGTCGCGCCTGGAGCGGCCTTCCGGGTCGTCCATCTGGTTCAGGTTGCGCCACGCGATCACGAAAGTATTGGTGTCGTCGATCGGAACCGCCCAGCGCGTCAGGCTGGTGCGACCAAAATAACGCACCGCTTCGCCTTTTTCATACAGGCCGCCGTTCTGCGAGAAATTCGGCAACAGATGGTCATGCATCCGGATCCAGATGTTGTCGCCGCTACGCCGCGCATTGGTGTAGAAGAAACCGAACTCGCGCTCGTGGTAATCGACCACGGGTAACTCACCCCAGGCGACTTCAAACTGCACACCCGACATCCGCGTATGCAGGAACGGCGTGTGGTATGGGTCCATCGAGTTTTCGCTCACCTGCAGCCAGTTGCAGGGCGAGTGGATCTGCCAGGGCACCATCTCGTTGCCTGGGTGGTCCATCATGTCGAGTTTGGGAAACGGCGGCTTGCGCTCGAGCGGGCCGAAATACGCGAACACCAGCCCCTTGTACTCCACGACCGGGTAGGCGCCGTGGAAAAGGCGCTCCTTGATCTGGCTGCCGGGTGCCTCGCCAGGTGTATCGAGGATGCGTCCCTCGTGGTTGAAACACCAGGCGTGGTAGGCACACCGGATGCCGTGTGTGGCAACGATGCCGTACTCCAGCGACATGCCCCGGTGGCTGCAATGCTTGTGCACCAGGCCGATGTCGCCCGACAAGTCGCGGTACAGCACCAGGTCTTCCCCCAGAATGCGGATCGCCATCGGCTTGTCGGTCAGGCGCGAGGTCATCATGATCGGCTGCCAGAAGCGGCGCAGGTATTCACCTGCAGGAGTACCCGGCCCGACCCGCGACAGTTCGTCGTCGACCGGTCGGTCCTTCGGCTTGTTGTAGCCGCTGTAGATCATGTTCACTGCGCGCAGGTTGTCGCTCATGGTGTGCTCCTCATATTGCCAACAACCGATTCAGGTTGTCGTTCAAGAATTTGGCGTCGACCGGGTTGCCAGCCGGGTTGCCACCGCGGTGACCCCAGTTGGTCGGGATGGGCAGCAGCTCGGCGTTTTTCATCAGGGCCACCTCACGCCGGTTGTCCTCGACCGTGAAATACAGGTCGGTTTCACTGGGCATGATCAGGACCCGGGCCGTGATCGATCCCAGCGCCCGGGCGAAATCCCGGTTGTATACACCGTTATCGCTGATATCGGCGTGTTGCCAGGTCCACATATGGGCCAGCAGGTTGTTGGCATCGCGGCGCAGAAAGCTGCCCTCCCAGGACACGATCAGAAAGTCTTCCAGCGAGGAAAATCCGATGTCACGCCACATCGATTCGCGATAAAACGCCTGCGACAACGCCCAGCCGGCGTAGACACGGCCCATGGCACGCAGGCCACGCTCGGGCTTGGCTGCAAACCAGCCGTCCTGGAAGTTCACATCAGCCGTCAGCGCCGCCTTGATGCCCTCCAGGAACACGAAGTTATGCGGTGAGCAGCGTGCCGCGCCACAGGACACACCGATACGCTGAACCATCTGCGGGTACTGTGCCGCCCACTGGTAGGCCTGGATGCCGCCCATCGACCATCCATACACCAGCTGCAGCGTGGTGATGCCGAACACTTCGGTCAGCAGCTTGTGCTGCACCGCCACATTGTCAAACGCCGTGAACTGCGGGTAGCGGCCCTTGTCATACGGAGCAGGCGTGTTGGACGGCGAAGACGACAGGCCGTTGCCGAACATGTTCGGGATGATGACGAAGTATTTGGTCGGGTCGAGCGCGGCGCCCGGTGCCACCATGTACTCGATGTCGGTATGGTGGGCGGCGTAGGACGTGCAGTAAACGATGGCATTGCTGCGCTGCGCGTTCAAGGTGCCGTAAGTCTTGTACGCGAGTTTGGCGCCGCGGTACGTCAGGCCCGACTGCAGGGCGACGTTGCCCACCTCGAAAACCTGGTAATCCGGTGTGCTTGCGCTTGTCATGCTGTCTCCAACAATGTGCCGACCCACTGGCCAGTTCGCAACAGATCGTCGTCGTGGCCAGCCAGGGCAACCAGCTGTACCGCCAACGGCAGACCCTGTGCGCCACGCCCCACAGGCACACACAAGCTGGGACCCTGCAGCGCCGTCCACATGCGGCTCATCACCGGGTCGCCGGTGCCGGAGGTCGCCAGCGGCGCCTCGCCGATGGCGGCTGGGGATATCCAGGCATCCAGGTCCGCCGCCATGCTGCGCAGGATACGCTTGGCCTGCACCACCCCACGTTTCGCACTCGCGTAGTCGTTGCGGCTGACTTTTCGTCCGGATTCTGTCAAGGCACGAAAAGCGGCACTGAGTTGGTCCGGGCAACTGGTCGTCTCAAACACATAGTTGTGCGCAGCTTCATAAGCCATGATGGTTTTCTGGGCATCGATCAGCCCGGCGAACTGCGCAGGCAACTCCAGCTCACTCACCACCGCACCGGCTTTTCGACAGGTCTGCACCATGGATTCCAATGCCTGCTGGGCTTGGGGTTCGGCCTGTGACCACTGCGCCGTGCGGCAGACCGCCAATCTAGGCGGCCTGGCGAGTGGCAGGGCGTCAGCCCCGGACCCGCCAAGCATCACAGAGCGCAGCAGCACGATATCGTCTACCGAGCGTGACAAAACTCCCAACGAATCCAGTGACTCGGCAAACGGGCGAATACCCGACAGGCTGAACTCGCCATGGCTGGCCTTGTAGCCGTAGACACCGCAGAACGCCGCCGGCCGGGTCACCGACGCCGCAGTCTGGGAGCCCAGGGCCACCGGCACCATGCAGTCTGCCACGGCTGCCGCCGAACCACTGGATGAACCACCCGGTGTATGCAGCAGATTGTGCGGATTGTGCGTCTTGCCAGGCTCGAAATAGGCGAACTCGGTGCTGACCGTCTTGCCCAGAACAATCGCGCCGGCCGCGCGCAACGCGGCCACGCAGGCGGCGTCCCAATCTGGCTGGCGCTTGGCGTAAATCGGTGAGCCCAGCGTGGTCGGCATGTCCACCGTGTCCATGATGTCCTTGATGCCCACCGGGATGCCGTGCAAGGGGCCCTGAGGCGGCAGCTTGTCAGCGGCACGCGCCCGCTCCAAAGCGCGGGTGGCATCGAGGAACTGCCAGGCACCAACCTGCTGCTCGCGCTGCGCGATGCGCGCCAGGCAGGACAACATGAGCGCTTCGCAACTGAGCGTGCCAGCGCGAATCCGTACCGCCGCCTGACTGGCGGACAAGGCGCCGATCAGGCTGTGATCCATGTTTCGGAAAACGCCAGAAAGGCCGAACTGGCAGTGCGCCCCATGAATGGCCGCGGAAATGGATGACCAGGCAAGCGGCGGCCATTCACGGTGATGGCCGCCTGGGCGCTTTCGACAAATACGCTGTACATCTCGTGTTTGCCGGTGGCCGTCATGTCGGGCAATACATCCGCCGCGAAAGGCTTGCCGAGCTGGTCCCACAACAGTTCCAGCTGCAAACCTGGCGCTGTGACCGACACCGAACTCGAGCGCAGGTTGTCGCCGCCTGCGGCATGTGCTGTCATCGGCAGGAACTGCAACGGCCCGAACGCCTTGGCGTCCCGGAAAACGCCGAACCGCTTGCAGAAATTTTCTACAAGGTAACGCGCCAATGGATCGTTATCAGAGACGCAAAAGTTCGCAACCGTTGGCCAACCAGCCGTGCTGGACGGGTCTTCGAACAGCAGCACTGCATGGCCCTTGCCAAACGGTGACCAAGCGATCCTGAACCAGACCATCAAGGACTTGAACGGGCCGTCTGCGCTGTCCTTGAGGTAGATGCCCGGGTTGTCGCCCGACCAGTCGACAGCACCATCGGGGAAAGGGTGTTGGGGCATTACCGGAGTCTCCATGGCCGGCGACATGGCCGGCGCTGTTGTTCAGTGGGAAAGTATCTGGCTCAAAAACAGCTTGGTGCGGTCCGACTGGGGGTTCTCGAACAGCTCCTTGGGCGGCGCCTTCTCGACGATACGCCCGGCGTCCATGAACACCACGGTATCGGCGACCTTCTTGGCAAAGCCCATTTCATGGGTGACGCAAATCATCGTCATGCCGGATTGCGCCAGGTCGATGATCACATCGAGCACCTCCTTGATCATTTCCGGATCCAGCGCCGACGTAGGCTCGTCAAACAACATTACCTTGGGCTCCATGCACAGCGACCGGGCAATCGCCACCCGCTGTTGCTGTCCGCCAGAGAGTTGCGACGGGAACTTGGCCGCCTGCTCCGGGATGCGCACCCGCGTCAGGTACTCCATGGCCTTGGCCTCGGCCTGGGAGCGCGACGTGCCACGTGCGCGAATTTGCGGCAAGGCGCAGTTCTCCAGCACCGACAGATGCGGAAACAGGTTGAAGTGCTGAAACACCATGCCAACCTCGCGCCGGATGGCGGCCACATGCGCGGTGTCGTGGTCGAGCTTGATACCGTCCACCACAATGGTGCCCTCGTCATGCTCCTCCAGCCGGTTGATGCAGCGGATCAGCGTCGACTTGCCCGAGCCGGATGGCCCGCAGATCACCATGCGTTCACCGCGCCCGATGCTGAGGTCCACGTCGCGAAGCACATGCAGGTCGCCGAACCACTTGTTCACGCCCTTGAGCTGGATGATGTCAGAGTCCATGGGTCACAACCTGCTATTTGAAGGCGCGGGCGTAACGCCGCTCCAGCGCCGAAAACACTTGGGACAGCGTGAAACAGATCACGAAATACATTGCGCCTACGAACAAGAACACCTCAAACACCCGCTGCGTGGTGACCTGCACATCCTGCGCCATGAAAGTCAGTTCCTGAATTGAAACCAGCGACACCAGCGACGAATCCTTGATGAGTTGTATCAGCTGCCCGGCCATCGGTGGCAGCACATTGCGAAAGGCCTGCGGCAACACAACAAAACGTGTCACATCGCGCGGCTTCATGCCCAGGCTCTCGCCCGCCTCGACCTGCGCCTTGGACACCGACTGCAGGCCGGCGCGCACGATCTCGGTGACATAGGCGCCGGAAAACACCGACAGGCAGATCAGGCCAAGCAGGAAGTTGTCGAACAGCTTGGGTGTACCAAACAGGAGCGATAACCACCACTGCGCGATGGGCGACAAGTCCTTGATGCGGGCCCCCAGGCCGGTCGCCGGCATGATTTGGCTGGCAATGAAGAATACAAACACGAAGACAAAAACCACCGGTGGAATGTTGCGGATCAGCATCACATAGGCGGTGCCGATCAGCCTGAACATCAGCTTCTTGCTGACACGTGCAAAACCCATCACGGTGCCGATGACGCTGGCGACCAGGATGCCCCAGAAAGCGAGCCGCAGCGTGGTGGCCAGGCCCTCGAACAGAATGTTGGGCACCCAGGCTTTCGTCGCTTCGTCAAAACGGTAGACAAACGGCCAGACGGTGGACCAGTTCCATTTGTAACTGAACACACCACCGGCGCGCCACAACAGGGCACCCAGCGCCAGCGCAAACACAAGCAGCAGGGCGATGTCAATCCAGGTCCATCGGGACCGTCGGGTGACAGGGCGTGTTCTGGCAGCGGTTTGCGGCATGGCAGTTGGTGGCAGCGGCATGGTGGTCAATGCACTTTGTAACGTCGCTCAAGCCACGCCACGACCAGCGACAACGAGATTGTCATGACCAGATACAGGGCGGCGGTCGTGAGCCAGATTTCAAACGCCATGAAGGTGTCTGACACCACGGTACGTGCCTGTGTCGTCAAATCGAACACCGCGATCACGCTGACGATGGCCGAGTGCTTGACCAGGTTGACGACGATGCCACCCAACGGCGGCAACATCAATGGGACAGCCTGCGGCAGGATGATGTCGCGGTACGTGTCAACGGTGGAAAAGCCCAGGCTCTGGCTGGCCTCGCGCTGGCCCTTGCGCACGGCCACGATGGCGCCGCGGATTATCTCTGCCGTGAAGGCACCTTCGTAAAAAGCCAGGCACAGGATGCCGGCCCATTCGCGCGGTATGCCGAGCACCGCAGCGATGATGAAATAGAAGACAAGTACCTGCACCAGGATGGGCGTATTGCGGATTACCTCGATATAGACCCATGCCAGGGCGGTGCCGACAATGGTGCCCGACAATCGCAACAAGGCCGTCGCCAGACCGATCAGCATGGCCAGGATGCCGGCCTTCCAGG
The DNA here is from genome assembly GCA_031363785.1 of Betaproteobacteria bacterium. Taxonomy (GTDB): domain Bacteria; phylum Pseudomonadota; class Gammaproteobacteria; order Burkholderiales; family Burkholderiaceae_C; genus CAISIP01. The sequence continues at coordinate 7,911 of JANLVB010000444.1, read as the reverse complement.
CGATGTCGAGCGTGACAAACACCCCCTTCATCAACGGGCCCCAGATCAGCTCGCCGTCAATCACCCGGTAGATGTACCTGGGCACTTTGTCCCATTTCCACTGGTACTCCATGCTCTGGGCACCGTGGATGGTCAGGGCCACCAGCAGGCCGAAAAGCACAACAAACTGAAGCGACTCGAACCAGGCCGCACGATGCCAGACAATGGCTCGCGCAGCGGGTCTGGTTCTACTGGTCTGGTTCAATTTAGTTGCCTCCCGGTAAATTTACCACAACCGCACTGAGCTGGGCACAAATCAGCGGCCAACACAATCCATCAGACGGCAACCGGCAAGGACTGTCAGGCATATCGGTTCGCTGAAAACGGCGTAAGGTCGACGCTGGCGCGACGCCCCGAAAGCAAATCCAGGACGATGGCCGCAGTGACCGGTGCCAGAGTCATGCCGATATGCGCATGGCCGAATGCAAGTACGGCACGGTCACTGGCGGGGGCAAACCCGATCACCGGCAAGCCGTCAGGCAAGGATGGCCGAAATCCCATCCAGTAGCTTGGGTTGCTGGTGTTCAGGCCTGGCAACAATCGCCGCGCGAGGCCCACCAGTTGATGCGCCCGCGCATGGTTGGGCGGCAGCGCCAAACCACCCAGTTCGACCGTGCCAGCCAGTCGCAAGCCACCTTGCATGCTGGTCAGCGCATATTTGCCTTCGCCGTCCAGCAGTTGGGCTGGCAGTTGCACGCCCGGCGCCGGCAACATGGCGTGGTAACCGCGCTCCACATCGAGTGGCACACGGGCGCCCAGCCTGGCAGCCAGCGCTTTGGAGTGGGCGCCGCAAGCAAGCACCACCCGCTGCGCGAGCCACGAGCCCTCCGCGGTCATGACGCGCACCCCACCCGGCTCGACCGCCACGTGATCCACTTGTAGCCGCTGGATACGTCCGCCGCGCGCCAGCGTCGCTGCCAGCAGGGCATCACACAACGCGCCCGGGTCCACGATGTGCGCCGCCTCGGGCGAAAAAACGCCAAAGCGGAAGTCCGGCGACAACATGGGCGCGAATTCGCGCAGCCAGGCTGCGTCCACATCATCGAGCCGCACACCACGCTTGCGCCGCAAGGCCTGCGCAGCCTGCGCGCCGGCACGGCTGCCCGGGCTGGCGTAGACGTAAAGCAGCCCCTGCTGGCGCAACAGGTGGCTGACGCCAGCACGTGCGGCAAACTCCTGCCATGCCGTCACCGAGGGCATGGCCACCGTGGCCAGTGCCCTGGATATCGCTTCCACCCGCTTTGGCCGGGCCGCGAGCGCAAATTGGAACAGCCATGGCAGCAGTCGCGGCAGGTAGGACGGGCGGATTACCAGCGGCGACAGGGGATCAAAAAGCATGCGCGGCAACGCGCGCAAAGTAGCCGGGGTCGCCGTGGGCGCCACCCAACCAGGCGTGATACCGCCGGCATTGCCAAACGATGCCCCGCGTCCGGGCGCAGTGTCGAACAGCACCACCTCGCGCCCGGCCCCGGCCAACTCAAAGGCACATGCCAGGCCGATGACACCGGCGCCGATGATGGCGATGTCTATCGATGCGGATGCATTGGATGGGGCGTGCATCTGGTCATGTTACCGGTGACTATGGACGCGGGTAACGCTGATTTGCCGATCCCTTTAAAAACCGTTGACCGACCTGTCATCCGGTGGGTCCGCACCATAGGGGTGGCGGCAGACTATGGCGCACTGTGGGGCCGCTATCATCCACGACATCCATTTCCCGGGGCTCAACATGAAACTGACAGGCCGCTGCTACTGTGGTGACATCCAATATGAGTTCGAGGGGGAAGTCCAGGGCGCACTGCAATGCCACTGCCGCGAGTGCCAATACATCACCGGCGGTAACGCCAACGTGATCATGGTGCTGCCGGAAAGCGGATTTCGCTTCGCGCAGCCGTTCCATCACATCCCGGACGGTATTCCGGCGTTCGAGCGACGACCGACGTGATCGGCGGCGACCCCGAACCCATCCAATCGGATAGGGTATGGAGTGATACCCGCTGGACCGCTCGGGTGATCAAGAATGAGGATGACGACGGCTGGGCCGTTGCCATGATGCTGCATGGGGAATCGGAGCCAGCCCTGGTGGGGCCCTGGACCATGGGGCGGGACAAGAAGAACCCCAAACCACTGGACGTTTCTGCCTTCCATACCTTGGTCAAGACCGCGAACGAGGTGCTGCGGCGTCACGAGCAGCAATTGCACGCACAACTCAACCGCAATGTTACGGTGACAACGGCCGGACGCCGCGTCCGGGTCGCCTTGCAGATCGTGCCCGACGACGAGGGGGCCACCGCTTCCCTGCTCGCCGTTGACGATCTTGGTACGGAGCTGGCTCGGGTTGCGGTGTCGCCTGCCTTCAAGCTGGACGTGCATAACGCACAAGCCTGGGCCGACGCCGGGTTCGCGCGGCCACCGTCATGACCGTTGCCGCCAATGACCCCCTGGTCGTCGGTCACGCGCAGTCAACCCCAGGGGCGGCTAAGTTCTAAATCCCCGCCCCTTCGACAAAAAACTGCACCGGGTCGACAAAGGATTCCACCTGCGAATCGGTGAGCGAAAAGCGGTTCATTTTCAACAGCGGCGGCGAATACAGGTGCAGGGTGATGAGGTCCTGCCCCGGTGGCTGCAGATTGGATATCTGGTGCGCATCACCGTCGAATGAACCGAGCACCATGCCGACACGGCAGTCCCGGGACGCCGTTGCGTACACCAGTCCCTGCCCGGTCAATGCAATGCTGGTTTCGGTCGCCACGCCCTGCAGCACCCGCACCGCGCAGCTGGAGCCGCTGTGGTCGTGTATGGGGCTGCGCTGGCCCGGGCGCCAGCACAGCACCAGTGCATGGTAATTGGGGCCTTCGTGCAGCAGGTTTCTGCGGTAGGTCCGCTCGCCGAAGGTGGCTGTGCGGCGGAAGTCCGAGTCCTGAAGGTCGGTCGTTTTGAGCTCAGCCTCGAGTTCGGCCAAGGAGATGGCTTCTTGACGGGCATCGAGCTTTGTGAATAGGGCCTTGAGAGTCTGGGCCATGGACACCTCGGTAAATCAACTTCGCGGAATGATCGCACAGGTTGCGTGACGGATCGTTTCCAGGGACCTTGCCGGTGCCCGGTCGCCCGGCACTAAACTGGCAAGCTGGCATTGCAGGCGGCAAATTTTCAGGAGACCAGGATGGACAAGGAAAAATCAACCAAATTCATGCTCAAGGTGGTGGGCGATGTGGCCACCGCCCTGGCGACCGGCTTGCTGGTGGTGGGTGACCGGGCCGGCCTTTTCAAGGCGATGCAGGGCGCGGGATGGCTGAGCGCAGCGGAGCTGGCGGGCCGCAGCGGGGTGCTGGTTCGATATGTCGAGGAATGGCTGGCCACCATGGCCGGCGCCGGTTATGTCGACTACGACCCGGTTGCGGACAGCTTCATGTTGCCGGATGAGCACGCCCTGTTTCTGACCGATGCTACGTCGGAGTACTACCTGGGTGGCCTGTTCGGCAGCCTTCCCGGCTTGATGGCCATGGCACCCAAACTGGCTACCGCCTTTCAGACCGGCAGCGGCATTTCGTTTGCAGATTTCGGCGCCGAGTTGCCACAAACCCTGGAGGTGATGAATCGCCCGGTATACGAGGCGCGGCTGGTGCGCAGCTGGCTGCCTTCCATGCCCGATGTGGTGGCGCGCCTGCAGGCCGGTGGCCGCGCGCTCGATGTCGGTTGCGGCACCGGCGTCGTACCCATAACCCTCGCCCGGGCCTACCCACTCGCGACTGTCGCCGGGCTGGATCTGGATCAGCGCTCGATCGACATCGCGCGCGGTTATGCGCAGGAGGCCGGCCTGGCGGAGCGGGTGCAGTTCACGGCCAGCGCTATCGAGGCCCTGCCACAGGCACCCGGCTGGGACCTGATCAGCACCTTCGACGTCATGCACGACCTGCCCGACCCATTGGGCGCGATGCGGCATATCCGCGGCGCGCTGAACGAGGGCGGCACCTACCTGATGGTGGAGCCGAAAACGGCGGACGATCTGGAAAAAAACATGGGCAATCCGTTTGCGCGTATGTTCTATGGCATCAGTTGCCTGCATTGTGTGCCGCAGTCTCTGGCGCAGGGCGGCCCCGGCCTGGGCGCCTGCTGGGGCGAAAAACGCGCCCGCGCGTTTGCCCGTGAAGCCGGTTTCACCCGCTTCGAACGCCTGGAAATCCGCACCGCCGGGCTGGCGTTTTTTGCACTCGGCACGGCTGCCGCGACTTGACCCTGCAACGCTGGACCATCTTCCCGCACGGCGGGCACTTCGCAGCAGCCTAGCACCCGGAGCAACTGATACCAGAGTACCGCGCGTTTTTTCGGGCGCCATGGACGCATTGCCGATCAAAGAGACCGCGTTCTCAGCACCGGAGCGACTTACTGGGTCAAGCTGGCGCAGGCCTGTTTGACCAAGGCCTGAGGGCTGGCTGCAACGACTGTCGGCGCCTCGATCACCTACCCGAGGCGCCCATAAAACGTCATCCGCGCCGACTCTGACAATGAAATGCCGGGCTGCGTGTTGTAGGCCAGCACCGCCAGCATCCGCATGCGGGCGCCGACTGCCGGAGTCACGCGGTGCATCGCGTTGCGGCCCCTGAACAACACCAGGGTACCGGGGTCCATTACCAGGGTCTTTACCGGCACCAAGCCATCGAGTACCTCGCCGCACACCGCGTAATTGGGCTCGCCACGGTCTGCGTCGCGAACATCTTTCACATATTCAAAGACACCTCCTGCCTCGGGCATCTGTACCAGCAGCGTGATGGCAAAGGATGAATTGTCGAAATGCCAACCCAGTTCCTGGCCGCCGCTGGCAAAGTGCAGGTTCACGGAGGACATGGTGTCGGCGTACGCATGCAGCTCCGGCACGCCAAGCACAGCACACACGAAGGCGCGAAACTGCGCGTCGCCATACAGGGCATGCAGGGCCGACGTGACCGGAATCTGGTCGGTGGTGATGCAGCCCTTCGAAGAGGCGACTTCGCGGTTGCGTGGATGCTCGCTGGCAAACGACGGGTCTGGCGGCTTGAGATGGATATTGTGTTTGCTGACGGTGTAATACGCCAGATGCTGATGGGCTTCGCCATCACCCCGCGTCGCGTCGACCGCTGTTGCTGTGAGGAAGTCTGGCAACACCAAGGCCCCGTCCTGATCCAGCGTGTCTTTGCAGCGCTCAAGAAACACCTTGCCCTGCAACGGCAAATACTGTGGGCTGACGAGATCGGACAATGGCCAAACCATACGAGTCATGGGAGTAGAACGGCCCATGTTACCGCGCACAAGGTGCAAACCGGCAGTGGCCGAATGCGGCTTGTCGGGCCGATGCGCAACCGCTGGCCGGAATTGAGGTATCTTGTCGGCCATGCGTTGCCACAAATTCGCGCCTGAAGTGCGCCTGCCAACCGAACACGGCGGGCCGCAGCCGGTTGCCGCTGCTGCATGGTTCTGCCAATGAACGACCACTACGCCGCATTGGGTCTGGCCAGCAGCGCCTCCGCGACCGAGATCAAGAAGGCGTTTCGCCAGCAGGCTGCATTGCACCATCCTGACCGCAACCCGGCCACCAACGCGGCGCAGCGTTTTCGGGCCGTGCAGGAGGCCTACGAAGTCCTGGGTGAACCGTCTCGCCGCGAGACCTACGACAATAACCGCAAACGCAACCTGCTGGACGACCCCTTGCAGACGGCGCGCGACATCTGGCGACAGTACTTTGAAAGCTTGGAACTTGTCCGCGAATAACCTACGGCCGCATGCACATATCACCGTTTTTTCACAACCTGCGCTCCAGTTACCAGGCTGAGCTGGAGGACATGAGTTTTGACTCCGAGGGCGGGCTGATTCTGGACCAGCGCATCGCCCGGCGACGCGGCGAGTTGGAGTTCCTGCTGCACATGCTGGAAGCCAGTCCGGAGATGGTGGCTGTCGTGCTGCACAAGGCGTTTCGCTTCACATCGGTGCCGACCATGGAGCACCTGCTGTCGCGCGAGGTTGACCAGATGCCGGGCTGGGACAGCTTGGCCGCCACCATGCAGATTGCACCATGGGCTGACACGCTGGTGGCAAAGTTGCGCCAGCAACCCGCTGGTGACTGGTTTCTGGCGGTTGCTGCGGCGCTGGAATACATGGCGACTCTGGCGACCCCGGCCGCGCTGGCCGACGATGATGCAGGCGAAAAAGACTCCCCATCGCAGGCAAAGCGGCAGCCGCTCAGTGCCGACGATGTGGACGACGGCGATGCACCAAGCCGTGACGAGGCCGCAGCCGACTGGCTTGCGGCGCAGGGCTTTGATCGCAAGGAATAATCCGGGGCACAAGCCCTGGCGTAAACCAGCAATACCATGAATCACCTCGCACTGATTGCCAAGACCCAGAGCCTGATAGCGGCCGGTGACATCGTGGCGGCCGAATCCGCCCTGACCGAACTTGCGGACACCGAGGGTGACAACGCCCTGGTGCTGGTGCTGGAGCAACTGGCGCCGAAAGACATACTGGCCGTGATGCGCGAGTACGACCAGTCCCGGGAATCGGTCGTCAATTTGTTGGTCACACCAGCCCAGTTCGCCCGCGCCGTGGTGATAGAAAAGCAATACAAAGACCTGAGCCACACCCATTTGCGCGGCATGATCAACGCGGTGCTGTTTCGCGAGGATGCAGACCCTGTGGCTTTTCTCTCCGCAGTGGCCGACCTGGATGGTGGAAGCAGCGCCATGGCCGACTATTTCGCAGAGAAGTGGGGCCGCATCGAGGCGTTTGCGCGCAGCGGCAACTTCGATGGCGGCGAAGAGGATGGCGAAATCCTGCCCGAGACGGCGCTGCTGGCCTCCGCCTACGCCAGCCCGCGTATGGAGCTCGATGAGGTGAGTGACCGCGACTGGATGCAACTGGCCTGGTTGATGCGGTACCAGTGCCCGGATCTGTTCACCGAAACCCTGCTGGTGATGCGCGCCCAGGCGCGTGCCCACGAGCTTGCGGCAGACGAAGCCGAGCAGCCGGCCGAAGAGGACCGGCGCTTCGATACCAGCGAGACTGACCGCGGTAGTGCCACACCGGCGGTGCGCGACGACGAAGAAGAGTCAGCCATCTGAGAGCCTGAGAGTCTTTCTGTCATGCCGACCCCTTCCGACGCCGGACCGCAGGCGCTTGCAGTTTTCGACGCGCGGCCGTTTTTCGAGCAGGTGGTGCAGTACGGGCGGCAGCATGGCATCCTCTCACCCGGGCGCTTGCAGGCGATGTGCGAGGAAGGCCCCAAGGGCATGCTGCAGATCGCGCGTTACTTTGGCACCGAGTACCTGCGCCCGGACCTCGAACTGGCCCGGCGGCGCATGGTCAACCTGATCAGCCTGTACCTGGCGCATTGCCATGGTACTGACCTGCACCAGGCGGCCGCGGCCTTGCGCGACCACAGCCTGCAGTCGCGCTCCAAGGGTGGGTCAGACCTGCTCAAGGCCATTATCACCATGCCCCAGAGCAGCCACTTCGGCATGCAGGAGCGTACCGGTTTTCACGATCAGCACATACCCATTCTCGCCAAATGGACCCTGCGTTCAATGCGTGAACTCCAGGCAGAACAGGCACGGCGCGCGCACAACGCGACCCTGGTCGAGGCGGCGTTATCGATGGCGAACGGGCTCGGGCTGGACGCCGGGCAGCTGGAAGAGTCAGACGCGGATGCCGAGGCGGTGCTGCGCACGGCCTTGCTGGTGCGCTGGTGCAAGCTGTCCGCAATGCCCGACTGGCCGGGCCTGGAAAAGGTGCTGCTGGGCCTGCGCAGGAAGTACCCGGACCATGGCGCAGCTGCGCTGGCGCTGGCCGCGCATGGCCTGCCGGCGCAGCTGCCAGTGGCCTTGCAGGAACCGGTGCGGCGGG
>JANLVB010000404.1:0-7393 GCA_031363785.1 Betaproteobacteria bacterium | reverse complement strand
CGCCACATGGTGGTGTCCCACTTGTCGCGCTCGTTCCAGACCGTCTGGATGTGTTGCGGCCAGGGCATCGAGCGAACCTCCACCTCGAGGCCGAGCTGGCGCCAGTTCTGGGCGATCAGCTGCGAGGCCTGGTAGGCCTGGGGGTTGACGCCTTGCGGCCAGGAAATAAGGACGATCTTGCGAATCGGGTCGCCAGACGCCTGGGCCTGCACAGGTGCATGGCCGAAAATGACCATAGTGGCCAACAGGGATACAGAGACGAAAAACCGCCGACCTGGAACACGATGCATGACACGATCTCCTGGGAAGTTGACAATTAACCGATTTCGTTGCGTTCAGTATTATCAACCGTCCGATGTCCTGTAAATAGAACAATTCAAATGACCCCACTCATGAAGGCTTCCTGGTACGACCGCACTGGCCCGGCCGCCGACGTGCTGCAGCTGGGTGAATTGCCAAGGACGCACGCTGGCCCAGGCGAGGTGCTGGTGCGAATCCATGCGTCCGGCATCAATCCCTCGGACACCAAGATGCGCGCCGGTTGGCGCAACTTGACAATGGCGTTCCCGCGCGTTGTGCCACATTCGGACGGGGCTGGCGAAGTCGTGGCAGTGGGCGACGGCATCGACCGGGCTCTGCTGCATGCCAGGGTCTGGCTCTACAACGCCACGGCACTCTACGACGGATCACGCGCCATGGGGACTGCCGCCCAATATTGCGCACTGCCAGCCGAACAGGCCGTGCCCCTGCCGGCGGGCACGAATTTCATGCAGGGTGCCTGCCTGGGAGTTCCCGCCTGTACCGCACACCGGGCAGTCTTCTCCGAGGGGTCGGTACAGGGACAAACCATTTTGGTCCAGGGTGGTGCTGGTTGTGTGGCGCATTACGCCATCCAGCTGGCGACACTCGCGGGTGCGCGCGTCATTGCGACGGTGGGCAGCGCGGCCAAGGCGGCCCATGCAAGGGCAGCTGGTGCGCAGGAGACTGTCCTGTACACACAGGACGATGTGGTGCAGCGTGTGCTCGAACTGACCCGGGGCCAGGGTGTGGACCGCATCGTCGAGGTCGACCTGGGTGCCAACCTGCCCGTCGACGCGCAGTTGATCAAGGGCAACGGGCACATCGCCAGCTACTCCAGCAGCTCCGTGCCCGAGCCGGTTTTCCCGTATTACCAGCTGGCCGCCAAGGGCGTGAACCTGCGCCTGGTTCAGGGCTTCAACCTGCCCGCCGCGGCGCGCGCAGCAGCCATTCAGGACATCACCCGCTGGTGCGAACTCGGTCGGCTGCAGCATGCCATCGGCGCTGTCTTTCCGCTGGCCCGGATCGCACAGGCCCACGAAGCCGTGGAACAGCGCTCGGTGACAGGCAATGTGGTACTGCGGGTCGACTGAGCGGACGCGTCCTGCAACAGGCCGACGCTCGCTAAGCTCAGTGCAATTGCGGGGGTGTCTCGCCCATGTCCCAGAACAGGCCCGTCATCATCTGCAGCCCCTCGCGGATGATGTAGTCCAGCACATGTTCGTTGGGCGCGTGCTGCGAGCAACTGGCGTACGAGTGAGGCACCCAGATCGTCGGCACACCGATGATGTCGGTGAATACGTCGTTTGGCAAGGACCCTCCCAGGTTGGGCACCACCGACGGTTTGACGCCCAGGGTCCGGGTCACAGAACCAACCGCCCACTGCACGGCGGCATGGCTCGGGTCGAGCCGGGTTGCGTTCATGATTTCGTGGCTGGGGCCGACCACCTTGACGGCACCAAAGCCGTGCGCATCCAGGTGCTTTTGCAGGGCCGCAATGAAGCCCTGGGGGTCCTTGTCGACCGTGAAACGGATCTGGCAATGCGCCTTGGCACGTGGCGGCACCGCGTTGACAGGGCGTTCCGGGTTGCCGGTGCTCATGGCCAGAACTTCGAAGGTGTTCCAGCCGAACACTTTTTCGGCCTGGGTCAGGCCCCGCTCGCCCCACCAGGCGTCGATTTCCGGCCCGTCGTCCCCCGGGTCAACCACCACGTCGGAGAGGGCGCGCCGCACCGACTCGGGAATGCTGTCGGGCAGAATGTCGCGTACCAGCACGTGGCCCTTGGCATCAATGATGGAGGCAATCGCATGGCACAACACGACGCCCGGGTTCGCCAGCAGGCCGCCCCAGTTCCCGGAATGGTGTCCGCCAGCCCGCAGATCGACCACCAAGTCGAAATTGAGCGCACCACGGGTGCCCATGAAGATCGTTGGCATGCGGGGGGCGAGGCGGGGGCCGTCGGAACCGATCAACAGGTCGGCCTTGAGCAGATCGCGATGGCGACGGGCAAACTCGTGCAGCCCGGGCGATCCGATTTCCTCGCAGGTGTCGATCAGGAACACCGAATTGAAGCCCAGCTTGCCCCTGGTCTGCAACACCGTGCGCAGTGCCGCGATATTGATCGAGTGCTGGCCCTTGTTGTCAGCCGTGCCACGCCCGTAATAGCGCTCGCCCACCTGTGTGAGTTTCCAGGGGCTGAGCCCGGCCTGCCACTGTGCGTCCAGGCCCCGGATCACGTCGCCGTGACCATAGGTGAGGATGGTGGGCAGATCAGGGCCTTCGATACGTCGCGCGACCAGGAACGGCGCCGCGACACCTGCCGGGTTGTCCAGTATGTGGATGTCGTAGCCCATTTGCTGCAGGGCGGGGCCGATCTCGTCCGACAGATAGGTTCGCAAAAAGGGGTGGGACTCGGGAATCTGGCTCTCGGTCTTGATGGCGACGCGGCGCGCCAGATCCTGCATGAAATCGCCGCTGTCAAAGTGGTGTGTGACGCTTTCGAGTGCTTGTTGTCGCGACATCCTGTACTCCGGGTGGGTTGCTGAAAATGAATCGGTGGGAAAATCCCATCGCTTCCAATGCTACTTCCAAACTAGGCAGCGGCTTCCCGTTCCCGCACCAGCACCTCGCCGCGCAGCGCCCGTTGCGGTGCCTCGGTGATGCGCACATCAACCATCTGCCCCACCAGGCGCGTCGGCCCGGCGAACACCACGGCACGGTTGCATTCGGTGCGGCCGAACAGCTCGTCGGCGTTCTTGCGCGCAGCGCCTTCGACCAGCACCCGTTGCACCGTGCCGAGCCGACTGGCGCTGATGGCGCGTACATTGGTATCGATTGCCGCCTGCAATCGCTGCAGCCGTTGCAGCTTGACGGCATGCGGGGTGTCGTCCGGCAATGCCGCTGCCGGTGTACCAGGGCGTGGACTGAAGATGAAACTGAACGAGCTGTCGAATCCCACCTCGTCCACCAGCTTCATGAGTTTGTCGAAATCGGCGTCAGTTTCGCCCGGAAAGCCAACGATGAAATCGCTGGAAAGCGCCAGCCCGGGCCGGATCGTGCGCAGTTTGCGCACCGTCGACTTGTACTCCATGGCGGTGTAGCCGCGCTTCATCGCGGCCAGGATACGGTCCGAGCCGTGCTGCACCGGCAGGTGCAGGTGGTTCACCAGCTTGGCGACCTTGCCATAGACGGCGATCAGCGCCAGTGTGAACTCGTTCGGATGGCTGGTGGTGTAGCGGATGCGTTCGATGCCTGGGATGTCGGCCACGTACTCGATCAAGGTCGCCAGATCGGCCAGATCGGCCGTGTCCCCCATGGCCGCACGGTAGGCATTGACGTTTTGCCCCAGCAGGGTCACCTCGCGCACGCCCTGATCGGCCAGACCGGCGATCTCTACCAGCACGTCCTCGAACGGCCGCGATACCTCTTCGCCGCGGGTATAGGGCACGACGCAATAACTGCAGTACTTGGAGCAACCCTCCATGATGCTGACGAACGCCGTTGCACCCTCGACGCGCGCCGGCGGCAGGTGATCGAACTTCTCGATCTCGGGAAAACTGATATCCACCTGCTGGCGGCCCTGCAGTTGCCGCTGGCGCAACATCTCGGGCAGGCGGTGCAGCGTTTGTGGCCCGAACACCACATCCACATACGGCGCACGATCAATGATTGCCGAACCCTCCTGGCTGGCCACACACCCGCCGACGCCAATCTGCACACCACGCGCCTTCAGGTGCCTCACCCGACCCAGGTCGGAAAACACCTTTTCCTGCGCCTTCTCGCGCACCGAGCAGGTGTTGAACAGGATCAGGTCGGCCTGCTCGATATCGAGCGTCTTCTCGTAGCCGTCGGATGCGCGCAGCACATCGGCCATCTTGTCCGAGTCGTACTCGTTCATCTGGCAGCCAAAGGTCTTGATGAATACTTTTTTGCTCATGGAAAACTACGCTTTCTCGGGAGTTGCCGGGATGGCGGGCAAGCACCAGGGGCGGGAATTGACGCCGGTTTGACAGCCGGCAGCGCAGGCAGCAGGAGCCGCCAAGGCTGGGCTACGGCTTGGTTGAAAACTTTGGCAGCTGGTTGAACGGCGTCTTGCCGTCATCGGTCTTGGGCTGGTCTGCCATCGACCCGAAGGTGTAATTGATCACCGGCTCCATGCCGGCGCGCTTCTCCGCGACCTCGCGCTCGGTGAGCAGCCAGACTTCCTTGATCAAACCCTGGGGTTCGCGCAGATAGTTCACGATGAAGGTCTGCCCGATCAGCGACCCGGACATCACCGAGACGTTATTGACACCGCGGATACGGGCCCCCGGGGCGAGGCGCTCCGGGTTGCCATTGAGCAACACCTCGGGAGGCTGGATCACGGCCAGCGTGGCACGTTTGGCGGCCGCCGGGAACTCGCGCACGCCCTGTTCCTGCGCCTGGGCCGACACCGACCACAGCCCGACAGAACAAAACAACGCCAGGCCAAGAGCGCGCGACGGGGATAGAAACTGACAGCGGTTCATGGTGTTCATCCAGAGGCTGTTGATGGGAGGCAGCCGACGACAAGCTACCGCTGCAAAGTATAGCTTCAGCGCCGTGTCGACCGGTCCGCCGATGCGGCGGCGGTCAATCCGATTTGATCGAGCAAAGACGCCCGCAGGGCACGCAGTTCGGGGTCTGCGGGGCTGCGTTCGATCAGTCGCGAGAGCGAGCCGATGGCGTCGTACCACAGGCCGGCTTCGGCATAGATACGGGGCGCTGCGCGCTCGCCGGCAGCCGCAACCCGCGCCGCCACCGCAGGGTCGGGCGCGACCCGACGCACAGTGCCGCCGCTGGTCATGTCCTTGGAGCGCTGGTTGGTGTTTGTCACCACCGACACGAACCATTCGTACTCGGTGTCGAGTGCCAGCGTGACGCCATAACTGACCAGGTCGATGGCCTGCACGCCGCCTGGCGTCACCAGCAGGTTCTTCGAGAGAACCGGCAATTCTGCGGCGTCCGATATGAGGGTCAGTTCGATCAGGGTATTGGTCGGCTTGGAGGCATACCAATACAGGGTCGGCTGCGCCTGGGTGGTGAGGCCGGTCTGATCCGGGGCGAGCACATTGAGCACCAGGTCGCTGTCGCCGCTGCCACGCGTGGCCCCGCCGACTCGCCTGGCGGGGGCACCGCGCAGCGGCGGCTTGTAGATGACGCCGGCGCCGTCGGATGCCTGGGCCTGGATCTGACCCTGGGGTTGTGGCTGAGGTTGAGCCTGGGTCTGCGCATGCGCCAGACCGGCGGACGCCAAATTCAGCGAAACGAAAAGCACCAATGAGAAAGTACGAAAAGCGCGCATGGAATGCTCCGGTTGGTGGGACGGGCCGGTCGGTCGTCGGACAGCGGTTTCACATGAATACCGCAGTATAGGCGCGGGGATCGCGCTGCACCTGCCGCAGCCAACAGCGCGGCCATCCGTCCATCGAGGTGCAGCTCAGGCCGCCACAATCGCAGCCTGCGCCCCTTCGACGCGGTGTACCGTGACCTCGGCCTCCTTGCCCTTGAGCTTGAGCGCGCCGACCGCCTTGGTGATGAAGCCGTTGCCGATGCGCCGCGCGGTCTCCGCAGAAATCAGCACCCGGCTGATGCTGTCCACGGCGGTGACATTCGGATCGTCCTTGCCGTAGGTCTCCAGCCGGGCTGCGGTATTGACGATGTCGCCCAGTGTCGTGAACTTCATGCGCTGCGCGCTGCCCAGGCAGCCGGCCACCACCTCGCCGGTGGCGATGCCGACCCGCATGCTGATGCGTGGCAGGCCCGCCGCCTCCCAATCCCGGTTCATGATCTCCAGCGCGGCACCCATGGCCAGCGCGCAACGCACCGCATGGCGTGCGTCCTCGTCGATGGCGTGTTCGTCCACCCGGGCGATCGGCACACCGAAGTTGGCCTTGATGGCATCACCGAAATAGTCGTCCACCACGCCGCCATACTCCATCACCAGACCGGCCATGCGGTCCATGTAGAGGTTCAGCCATTCCATCAGTTCGGGCGGCGACAGGCGCTCGGCAACCTGCGTGAAGTTGTGCAGGTCGGTGAACAGGATGGTGGCGGTCAGCAGCCGCGGCTCCAGGCGCCCACCCTTGATGAACTGGTCGCGCGAGCGCCACATCTCCTCGGCCACATCGGGCGAGACCTGCTTGGAGAAGATGTCCATCAGGTAGCGACGCTCGTCGCGCTCCAGGCTGGACAGGTAGGCGATCGACAGCCCGGCACACAGAACGCCCACCAGCGCCAGCGGCACCACCGGCACCCACCAGCCGGCCAGAAAGGCCGCATAACTCCCGCCCAGCAAGGCAAGGGTCTCGATGACTGCCAGCACCGAGAAGATCGACAACACCCGCACCCGCAGTGCCGTGGCCACCGCAATCAGGCTCCACACCAGCAAGCCCAGGTACTCCAGAGCGGTGGGCAGGAACAGCATCGGCCGCTCGCCCTGGAGCCCGGCGCGCAGCAACTGGCTGACCACCTGCGCATGAATCAGCACGCCGGGCGTGCCGGCCAGGTCGGTCTGGCGGTGGTTGAACGGCGTCAGCAAGAAATCCTTGACGCTGTCGGCCGACACACCCACCAGCACGATGCGGTCGCGCAACGCGCCGGCCGGGATGCGCTTGTCCAGCACATCCGACAGGGAGAAAGTGCGAAACGGATTGGCACCGCCCTTGTAGTCGATCAGGAACTGGTAACCCGCCGCATCGGACTGCACGTACGGCCCGTCATGTACCTCCAGCGGGAGAATGGTGACCGGCCCCAGGCGCACATGCTCCGGGTTCGGGTCGCCGGGCGCGGGCACCACGCCACGCGCAGCCAGGTAGGGCAATGCCAGCCGCAGGGCGAAGGAATAACCCACCGTCTTGCCGTCGTCCAGAAACAACAGGCCGCGGCGCACGAAGCCGCCGGGGTCGACGATCACGTCGGCAAAACCCACCCGCTCGCTGCCCGCCAGCAACGGTGGCGGCGCGACCCGCGCTGCATTCTGGCCGCCGAACTTCATCACGAAGAAAACCTGCGGGCTGGCCATCAGCACCTGCTCGAAACGCGGTGTGCCCGGCGCCACCGGCAGGTCACGGTAGA
>JANLVB010000389.1:0-3877 GCA_031363785.1 Betaproteobacteria bacterium | reverse complement strand
GGCTTGAGCCTTCACGCATTCATGGTGCAGACCCTGGCCGACTCAGTGCACCGCACTCGTCTGCGTGATGCATTTATGCAAGACTCCCTCACCGCATTGAGCGACATGAAGACCAGCCATTCGGGCTACGAACTAGGCAATGTCCAAGCCTATTTTTCAGATCTGGCCAGCCACCGCAAAGGGCTGAAAGCCAAGCCTAGAGATCTTGCTCCAACTCGGATGGACTGATTTCATGCCTCGTGTATTTCTGAGCCAGGCAGCATTTGATGACCTCCGTCGGCTGGAAGAGTTTCTTGTCGAGTCAGATGATCCGATGGCTGGCGAGTTGCTGGATTTCATTCTTGACGGGTTGCAAGTTTTGACGCATCAGCCCGCAATCGGACGACCGGTTGACCATGGATTGCGAGAACTCATTATTTCGCGTCGGCGCAGCGGTTATCTGGCGCGCTATGAATTCGATGATGCCCACGATCTGGTTCTTGTGGCACGCATCCGCCATCAACGGGAGTCCGGGTACTCAGAGGGCGAGCTTTGATGAACATTTGGAAATCCCTGGCATGGTTGCCAACGCCCAAAGGCCATTGCTGCCAAAGCCGAATCAGAATCTCGCGTTGTTGATCTTGAATACAAACGACGCCTTCTTGGTGCCGGGACGGACCGTAGCGCCCACAGGCATGACCCTCGCATCGCCTCCATAATGGGGCACATCCGTACCAACAAGGACCGGGCCATGGGACGCGCAGCTCAAACCTCCATTTTTTCTGCCACCGACTACCTGGCATGGGAACCCACGCAAGCCGAACGCCATGAATTCATCGATGGCGAGGTATTTGCCATGGCAGGTGCCGAGGACCGGCACGTCACGGTCGCCGGAAACATCTACATCGCCCTGCGCCAGCACCTCAGCGGCAGCGCCTGCCGTACTTACATGAGCGACATGCGACTGCAGGTCGCCGCCGCCAACAGCTACTTCTATCCCGACCTGCTGGTCACCTGCAGCACGCTTGACCTGGCCAGCGCCATGGTCAAGAGTGAACCCAAACTCATCGTGGAAGTACTCTCGCCTGCTACCGCGGCCTACGACCGCGGGCTGAAATTTGGCCACTACCGCACACTGACCAGCCTGGAGGAATACCTGCTGGTCGATCTGGATACCCGCGCCAGCGACTGCTACCGCAAAGGTGCCGACGGATTGTGGGTACTGCACCCGTTCGGCCGTGGCCAAGCAGTCGAACTGGCCAGCGTCGCGTTGACGTTGACCGCTGCCCAGTTGTTTGCCGAGGTGGCAGAGGCCTGATCGGCTGGGCCGGAACCCTTGGCGCCGGGGCACCATCAGGCTGCCCGTCGACGCTCCTCCTGCCACAGGTCTGCAGCGCGCCACGCAAGCGCGATGGCCGGGCCATTGGTGTTGCCGGCGATCAAGCCCGGCATGACCGAGCAGTCGACCACGCGCAGGTTTTCGGTGCCACGCACCTTGAGCTGCGGGTCGACCACCGAGGCGTCGTCCGTTCCCATGCGGCATGTGCTCGTGGCGTGGATGGCACAGGTGACCAGGCTCTTGATTGCGTCCATCATCTGTTCATCTGTCTGCACGGCCGGCCCGGGCAATGTCTCCTCGCCGACATAGGGCGCGAGCGCTGGCATGCGCATGAAGCGGCGCATCAGCCGAGTCATGCGCAGCATGGTCAGCTGGTCCTCTGGCGTGGACAGCCAGTTGGCCTTGATCACCGCGGGTTCGCTGCCTGCTGGCGCTGTGATCCATAACTCGCTCTGGCTGGTAAGCCGGATTGCATGGCAGGAAATCGAGATGCCGGGTTTGTCGTCAATGGCCATGGCAGAGGGTGGCAACCCCTCGCGCGGCTTGCCCACGCTGGTCGCACCGACATAGACCTGAACGTCGGGACGGGTCACCGATGGGTCGCTGCGCATGTGCGCGCCGACCTCCCAGGGACCACTGGCCAGGATGCCCGAGCGGAACAGGCCGTACTGCACGACGCTCGCAAGCAGACCGGCGCCGCGCAGTCGCCAATTGAGTCCGGCTTCCTGCTTGAGCCTGTGCGGCATGGCAAAACCCAGGTGCTCCAGCATGCGCCGCCCCACATCGGGCGCGTCCACCAGCACCTCCACTCCTGCAGAGCGCAGCCGCTCACCTGGCCCGACACCCGACTGCTGCAACAGCAGTGGCGAATTGACTGCGCCTGCGCAGACGATAAGCTCGCCCGAGCAGCGGTACTCGACCGGCTGCCCATCCCGGCGCGCCAACACACCAACGGCGCGGCGCCCCTGGAACAGAATGCGTTCCACCTCGACGTGCGTTACCACCGTGAGGTTGCGCCGCTTCATGGCCGGTGCCAGGAAGGCGTGCGCAGAGCTCCAGCGCCGACCGTGGTGTATGGTGTAGTTGTAATAACCAATACCTTCGTGGTCGGGTTCGTTGATGTCTTCCTTGCGCACATAACCCATTTCCTGGCCGGCCTTGATCAAGGTTTCGGCGAGCGGATAGCGGTACTTGCAGGGATGCACATGCAACAACCCGCCACGACCCCGAAAGTCGGTCGGTGGCAGCTCATGGTTTTCGGTGGCCATGAACGCCTTTTTCATGGCATCCCAACCCCAGGCGGGTCCGGCCATCGACTTCCAGTCCTCGTAATCCTGCATGTGGCCACGCGAGTAGATCATCCCGTTGATAGAGCTCGAGCCGCCAAGTGCACGGCCACGGATCCATGTCTCGGTACCCAGCGCCTCATTGGCGACGAAGCGCTGCGCCGTCCAGTGCCACGCGCGATGGGGATCGCGCATCAGTTTGGCGAAGCCCTTGGGCATCAGGATCAACGGATCGTTGTAACCACCGCCAGCCTCGATCAGCAATACGCGGTCGCGACCACTCTCGGTGAGGCGGTTGGCCAGAACACAGCCTGATGAGCCCGCGCCGACGATGATGGTGTCAAATTCCGATTGCACCACGACGCGTCCCAGTTCAGGCGTTTGGTGGCCGCGGCGCAGCCCCTGCCAGCGCCTGACGCATCACCTGGCTGTCCGGAAACGGCTCGCCGCCGAGCGGCGCCTGCTCCCGCACGGCTTCTATGTCGGGCAGCCGCTCCGTGAACCGCCAGCGCCCATCCGGGCACCGCACCAGGGTGTCCCGGTAACGCCCGAACGCGCGGATGCCCGGGCCGTCCGGGTAACGGTCCAGGCGGGCGAACATGCTTTGCACCGTGGCCGTGTCGCCGTGGACCGAGATCATCGGCTCGACCACCACGTGTTTGTGGTACATCGCCGGCGCATGGGAATGGGCGCGAAAGCCGGCGCGCAATTGTGCATGGCCGCGCATGAAAGCGCGCCCCGGCCAGTCCAGCACCGCATCTTCGGTCCAGCAGTCCATCCAGGCATCCTCGCGGCCATAGTCAAGGCCGTGGCCATAGGCATACAAAGTGTCCAGGATGGCCTTCTCGTCCTCGAGCCGACGCAGTCGTTGTTCGATGTCCATGGGTATGCTCTCCCCTGTGGTGGTGGGTTCTTTTGTGTTTTTGCCCCGGTTACGATATTATCAGTTTCGCTATTATTTTGCGACAGTACCACGTCGGCATCAACGGCGACAAGGAAACACCATGATCAGAAACATCCTCACCGGCATACTGCTGGGCTGTTCCCTCGGCGCGCTGTCGCTGCCCGCCTTCGCGCAACAGCCGCAGGGCGGCGGCGTGGTGCGCGTCGGCATCCAGTCGGAGCCGCGCAGCCTCGACCCCCTGCTGGTCATCACCGACGGCGCCACCGGGCACGTGGTGTCGAACATTTTCAACACGCTGGTGCGTTATGACGCCAAGATGCAGATCGTGCCCGACCTCGCCACCAGCTGGCGCCTGGAAGACGACGGGCG
>JANLVB010000366.1:0-10838 GCA_031363785.1 Betaproteobacteria bacterium | reverse complement strand
CGATGGTCTCCATCATGTACCAGATGTCCGGCGGGGTGCGTGCCAGCATGGGGTATTGCGGCTGCGCCAGCATCACGGACATGCAGGAGCGTGCGGAATTCGTCGAGATCACGGCGGCAGGTATTCGAGAAAGCCATGTGCACGACGTGCAAATTACCAAGGAAGCGCCCAACTACCGGGCCGACTGACACGCCCCAGGGCATTCTTGGCCCGCTTTTTTATGCACCAAAAGATACTGATTCTGGACTTCGGCTCGCAGCTCACCCAGCTGATCGCGCGGCGCATCCGCGAGGCGCATGTGTTTTGCGAAGTCATTTCGTGTGATGTCGGCAACGACTGGGTGCGCCGTTATGCCGGTGACGGCCGGCTCAAGGGCGTTATCCTGTCCGGCAGCCACGCCAGTACCTACGAGGCGCATCACCTGCGTGCGGCACCTGCGGTGTTCGAGCTCGGTGTACCGGTGCTCGGCATTTGTTACGGCATGTTCACCATGGCAGTCCAGCTCGGGGGCCGCGTCGCGCCGAGTGAGAAGCGCGAATTCGGCCACGCTGATGTGCGCGCGCATGGCCACACCGCCCTGTTGCGCGATATCCAGGACTACGCCACCGCCATGGGACACGGCATGTTGCAGGTTTGGATGAGCCACGGTGACAAGGTGACGGAGATGCCCTCCGGCTTCAAGCTGATGGCCAGCACCGACAGTTGCCCGATTGCCGCCATGGCAGATGAGGAGCGGCGCTTCTACGGCCTGCAGTTCCACCCGGAGGTGACCCACACCAAACGCGGCGCGGCGATCCTGGAGCGGTTTGTACTGGAAATCTGTGGAGCCAAGGCGGACTGGATCATGGGCGACTACATCGCCGAGGCGGTGCAGAAGATTCGTGCTCAGGTTGGCCAGGAAGAAGTGATCCTGGGCCTGTCAGGCGGTGTGGACTCGTCGGTCGCAGCGGCGTTAATCCACCGCGCCATCGGTGAGCAGCTGACCTGCGTGTTTGTCGACCATGGTCTGCTCCGGCAACATGAGGGTGACATGGTGATGGACATGTTCGCCGGCAAGTTGCACGCCAAGGTGATACGCGTCGATGCGGCGGACCAGTTTCTGGGCCATCTTGCAGGTGTGGCCGACCCGGAGACCAAGCGCAAGATCATCGGGCGCGAGTTTGTCGAGGTGTTCAAGGCCGAAGCGGCCAAGCTCAAGGCTGACCAGTCGCGCCATGTGGCCTGGCTGGCCCAGGGCACCATCTACCCCGATGTGATCGAGTCCGGCAGTGCCGGGGCCAAGAAGTCGGTGACCATCAAGAGCCACCACAACGTGGGTGGTCTGCCCGAGCAGTTGGGCCTGAAATTGCTGGAGCCGCTGCGTGAACTGTTCAAGGACGAAGTGCGCGAGCTTGGCGTGGCGCTGGGCCTGCCGCACGGCATGGTGTACCGCCATCCATTCCCTGGGCCGGGGCTTGGCGTGCGTATCCTGGGTGAAGTGAAAAAGGAGTTCGCCGACCTGCTGCGCCGAGCCGACGCCATCTTCATCGAGGAACTACGCTCCACCATCGATCCGGATACCGGCAAAAGCTGGTATGACCTCACCAGCCAGGCTTTTGCCGTGTTCCTGCCGGTCAAGAGTGTCGGCGTGATGGGCGACGGCCGTACCTATGACTACGTGGTGGCGTTGCGCGCCGTGCAGACCAGTGATTTCATGACCGCCGACTGGGCCGAGTTGCCCTACCCGCTGCTCAAACGGGTATCTGGCCGCATCATCAACGAGGTACGCGGCATCAACCGGGTGACCTACGATGTCAGCAGCAAGCCACCGGCAACGATCGAGTGGGAGTAGGGGTCGACTTTGACCTGACGGCAAGAAGTCTGATCCCACATCGCGCGAGCCAGCAATAACCGCCTGGAGGCGCTCAAGCGTGATCGCAAAGGGCAACACAGCATTCGCATCAACGACCAATGGAGAATTTGCTTTCGGTTCGATCAGGGCGATGCATGGGACGTTGAAATTGTCGATTACCACTGAAGGGAAGCAGCCATGGAAACCATCATCAACGGCATGCGGCCAATCCACCCTGGAGAAGTGTTGCGCGAGGAGTTTCTGATCCCGCTGGGATTGACTGCGAATGCCTTGGCCATTGCATTGCAGGTGCCGGGACCGCGCATCAACGATGTGGTGCGCGAACGGCGTGCCGTCACCGTCGACACGGCCTTGCGTTTGGCCCAGTATTTCGGCACCAGCGCCGAATTCTGGCTGGGGTTGCAGACCCACTACGACATGGCATTGGCGCGTGCGTCGATGGGTGATGTGCTGTCGAGGATTGTTCGCCGCGAGGTGAGTGGGCTGCCATGCAATCTTGCCGGTTGCGGAGCGTTGGGTTTTCGACGCGACGCCAGACGGGCTTCGATATTTGCTGAACAGCAAAGTTTTCCATTTCTTCAACTTCTCAGAGCTGGTTGGAACGTGTTGGTGCCGACATGGGATTGCCGCAGGCTGCCGATTTCAGCTGACCCGCACTATCCGTCGGGTGAAGCATTCAGGGCAACAGTTCCAACCGCCTGGCGCTGGTGCTGTCCAGACCTGCAACGTGGGCCGAAACGACTTCGTCCGCCAAAAGGCACCTTGAAGTCCGTGTCGCGTTCCGGGCTGGTGGACGCTTACCGCGCTCAGACGCGCGTTCGCCGCAGGTCGTCCAGCAGAGTGCCCGCCACAGCTTCTTCGGCAATGGCAAGCCCATGGCGGCGCATGGCCGGCGCGAGCATGGCGTCCCAGGTCGCGTCCGGCCCGGTGTCGGTAAGGTCGCGTCTGGTATGCGGGGCGTCATTCGCAGCGGCCTCGTAGTCGGCGGCGGTAAGACGCCAGGGGCGTGCCGGCCAGGTGCGCAACACGTGGTTGGCGATGTGGATGCCCGGCCAGTCGAAATCGCCGTGGTATTGCATGTCGGCACCGGCCTGTACCAGCTGGGTCAGCAAGGTGCGTTGCGCCGCCGCAGGCATGCCCTCGGTGCACACCATGGGCGCGCAGCAGGCACCCAGCCGGTCGGCGGCGATGGCGAGCAGGTTGGGGTTTTCGCATACGAAAATCTGCATGTTTTGGACTGACCACACTGGCTGCGCTCGCAGCAACTGGCGCAGCGACAGGTAGGCTGGCTCGCCCGCTGACCCCAAGTCGCTGATCCGCGCCAGGCCTGGCAGGTTCAGCACCAGCGCCGGGCGCGCCAATTCGTTCACCAGAATGCCGGCGCGCGCCCAGATGTCCCGAGCGCGTTCGTCGGGCCCGTGCTGCGCGTCGACGTCGTCCTGTGGCTCTGCTTCGCCGCCCCCGTTTCCGGTTGGCGGGACGGCAGCTTCTGTTCCCGGTGCCACGAACGCCTCGTGATAACGCCAAGTGGCCAGTACGACACTGGCTGTCGGCTGGCCAGCGTCGAGGGCGTGCGCATTGCCCAGTGTCTCGGCCGCCAACTGGGAGCGGGTCATGCCGGTGGCGGGCAGCCGACGCAAGACCGAGTCGGCAGCTGCCAGCAAGCGCTCGGCGGCAACCACGTCCTGTCGGCTCAGGCGTTTGAGCAGGGTGGTCGCACCGGGTGTTAGCAACCAGCCGCGCAGCCTGGCATCACGGCCGGTCCCACTCGCCATGCCGGACCACGCAGCTTGTATTGCGGCTCGGGCACCGCTGCGGCTCTCGATCGGGCCGTCGAGTTGCTCCAGCACCTCCTGCAGCGAGGCGGCGATGCCAGCGGCGCGCAGTGTGGCATCCAACCGCGCGACGTCGATGCGGACCGAGCGCGCAGGGCCAGTCGGGCGCCCGGTGAGAAGCGCCAGCGCCTCGTGTTCGGTGGCACTAAGCTGTGTGAGTGTGAGCAGCAGAAACGGCCCCGTGGCACCATCGAGGCGGCGTTCGATGACGCGTCGCAGTCGCTGGCGCAGCGCTGCCAGGGCGGCACCTCCCAGCAGGCGTTGTGCCCGCGCATCCAGCTCCGCAGGTGGGTGCTGGGCCGTCATGGCACGGGAAATCGCCGGTCCGGATCGTCTTCGCGGCGTCGGGCCCGCCCGTCCCAGGTCCAGCGCGATACGTGTACCGCGTCGATGCCTTCGCGCCGCTGCAATTGGGCAATCGCCACACCGGGCAGTTCGGCATAACAGCCCCACTCGCGCTCGCTGGTGATCACAAAGTCGAGGTCGAACTCGCGGATCAGGCCCATGCAATGGGCCCGCGCCGCGTCATCTATGCCCGCGAAGGCTTCGTCCAGCAACACCAGGCGTGGCGCGTGGGCAGATCCGGCCTGCGAGTAGTAGCTCGACACGGCCGCGAACAGTGGCACTGTCAGGCCGAGCGCACGTTCGCCGCTGGAAGCCGGGCCGGACAACGGGCGCCATTGACCATCCTGCCAGCGTTGGACCCGAAAACGGTGC
Source organism: Betaproteobacteria bacterium (assembly GCA_031363785.1). Lineage (GTDB taxonomy): Bacteria > Pseudomonadota > Gammaproteobacteria > Burkholderiales > Burkholderiaceae_C > CAISIP01. Next base: position 6,434 of record JANLVB010000366.1, on the reverse strand, counting down.
CAGCGGCGGTAGTCCAGCGCGCGCGCCAATTGCTCCAGCAGGCTACCCCCCTGATCCGCATCGGCCAGCGTGCGTTCGGCCGCGATGCGCTGCTGCAGCATCTCGCCTACAACGCGCCGGTCTTCGGCGCTCCACAGGTCGGTGCTGGTGTTCAGCAGCCGTTTGCGCGCGGCCTCCAGCCCGACCGGTGCCCCTCCAGCGCCTTCCGGCAATATTTGCCACTGCAGCCGGAAACGCACTCCGGTCGAGGTTGGCCGTTTTGCCAGTTCCTCGTTGATGGTGTCGACCTGGCGCTCGGCGTCGCGCAACAGCTTCTGGACTGCGGACGCAATTTCTGCCTGTAGGTGGTTTTCCAGCACCTTGCGTTCCCCTGCGGTCAGCAATTCGCGGCGCTGTGCGATCTCGCCATCGAGCCGGGCGCCAAGCTGGGCCGGGCGCTCGGGCCGGTTCTGGTAGACGATGCTGACCACCAGGCCGTAGTCGTTGGTCTCGGCCTGTGCCTGGTGGCTCAGGGCGGCCAGGCCACGGCCGAGTTCGGTGTAGTCCTGCGAGATCTGGCTTTGCACACGGTTCCAGGCTTCGTCGTCGTCGCGGATGGTGGTCAGAGCCTGCTCGGTGCGGCGGGCCAGCGCCAGCGCGGCCTCGGTGGTCCAGGGGGTTTGCAGCGGTGGCAGCTCGGCATCGGGCAGTGCGGTCAGCAACAGACCGGTGACAGCGAAGCCCTGCAGGTGGCCCACGGCAAGCAGACGTGTGGCCGTGCGCTCGTCCAGCGTCACCTGGGCATCCTGGGTCCTCTGCTCGGCGCGGGCACGCGACTCGCCGCTGCTGCGCAGTGCGTCGCCGCTTTCCTTGAGCTGCGCGTCTCCCTGCTGCACGGCGTCGCGGGCCTGCCTCAGGCGCTGCTGCAGCTCCTCCACCCTGGCACCCACCGATTCGTGCAGGGTTTCCAGGCGGATCTGTGCCTCGTCCGCCAGCAGGCGACGTTCGGTCGCTGCGGCCTCGGCCTGAGTCACATCGCTGTGGGCCTCGTGGGTGCGTTGCAGCTGGCGCGCGTGTTCGGTCAATCCGTCACGCAGTTCGCGCGCCGCTTGCGCCAGGGCATGCAGGGTGTCGCCGAATGCCAGTAGCGCCCGGTCGGTGGCATGTAATGCGTCGCGCTCGTGGGGCAGGTGCATATCTTCGGCGTCGCGCGCGAGTGTGCGGCGCGCGGCCTCCCATTCGGCCCATGCGGCCTGCAGTTGAAGGTCCGCCTGGTCAAGCCGCAGCCGGGCGGTCTGGAATTCCCGCGCACGCGCCACGGCTTCCAGGTGCGCGCCGCGCAAGGCCTCATCGGCGGGTGCCCGTTGCCACTCGGAGGCCGCCTGGAGCTGATCCCGTGCGCGTTGTGCATCGAACTGCTGCAGCGTGGACAAGGCCAGGGCCAGCGCGCCCAGGCGCTCGGCGATGGATTCGAGCCGCCGCGCGCGTGCTTCGGCGCGCGCCGTGTAGCCGATGAACTCGGCGCTGGGTTTGCGCCAGCCGCCTGCAAGCGCGCCAAGGCGGAATCGGCCATCCGGGCACAGCCAGGTGTCGGCTGTGCCATCGTCCTGGGGCGTACATGCCACGCCGGCGAGCAGGCGCAGCAACACCTCTGGCGGCACGGCTCCTGTGCCGATTGTGGACGTCGCCGGGACCAGCCACGAGGCCAGCGACTGCGCCTGGGTCGGCCGCTCCAGCCACTGCGCATCACCCAGCAGCGGCGCACCATCGGGCGACAGCATCCGTCCGTCCGGAAGCACCCACGCGTCAAGCAGCCCGGCGGCCTCCAGCGCCGCTTCGAGCCCGGCGCGCTGGGCCGTCTCGACGTCCGGCAGGAAGTCAACCATTTGCCACAAAGGCGCACCGGTACGGCCCCGCCGCACGGCCGACGCACGCCAGGGTGGTGGCGGGGGCGGGCGATCCTCACCCTCCAGCAGGCCTGCGCGTTCGGCCAGCAGCGTGTCCTGTTCTTCGACGATGACGCGCCGTTCGATGTCCAGCGCGGCTTGGTGTTGCGCCAGACGCAGGGTGGTGACCTGTTGGGCGGCGTGTAACGCGGCGCGTGCCGGGTTGTCGCCTTGCAGGCTGGCTGTCCACGCACCCAGTGCCTCCAGCACCTGAGCGGCGTGCGGGATGTGCAACTGCTGCAACTGCTCGACATGGGTTTGCCATGTGTCCAGCAGCTCGCGTCCGTATTGCTCTACGGCTGCGTCGGCCCGTGCGCGCTCCCCCACTGCAGATTCAACGGCATCCTGGCGTTCGTCGCGGGCCTCCTGCTGGCGAGTATGGGACTGGAGCGCGCGGTCCACGCTGTCGCAGTGTTGCAGCACCAGCGCCACGTGGTCACGCCGGGTGGTGGTGGCTTGGCGCAGCTCTTTGCGCGCCGTATCCAGGGCCAGCGGCTCCATGGCCAGAAGCGTGGACGCATCAGTGGTGGCCAGCGCGTTGGTGGCGTAGACCGGCGTGAGGCCGGCGCGTCCGGCACCGGCTGCCGCTTCGCTGCGCGCCTCTGCCAGCGCATCGCCGGCCTGCTCGGCGTGTTGACTGCGTTCGCGCTCGACGTGTTGCTCACGGGAATGCCGTGCGGCCGATTTGTTCCACATGCGCAGAGCCTGCTCGGCCTCGGTCTGGCGGCGGCGCGCCTCGCGGTCGGCCAGGTCGAGTTGCCTGGCATCGGCCGTGGCCGGGTCGTTCTGCAGGCCTTCGAGCCGGGTGCGGCTGGCAAACATGCCGGCCTCGGCGCTGCTGTGTGTTGCACGCGCCTGCTCCTCGAGCGCCCGGGCTTCGTCCAGCAGGCCACGCCCGTCATTGAGCATGCGGCTGGCGTTGTCGAATCCGGTTTGCGCACCGCGCAGGCCACGCGCCTGACGCCGGGCCTGCGTCGCGGCATACAGCTGGTAGCGCTGGTTGAACTGACCCACCGCACGCGCCAGCGCCTGGTATTCCTCCAGCTCGCGGCGGTAAGTCTCCAACTGGTTCAATGCGTCGGCCACATCGGCCAGCAGGTCCGTCGCCATGGGCGGCAACGCCTCGGTCAATGCGTTGGACAGGTTGCCCTCGTCGGGCTTCTTGGACAGTTGCGGCTGGCGTAGCTGGACCAGGGTGTCCACCAAGGCGGCATACCGCACGGGGCCGAGCTGGAACAGGCGTTCGTCCACGGCCCGGCGGTACGCGGTGGCGGTGTCGAAAACCTGGCCGGGCTGGCCCTGGAGCGCTTCACGCAGGCGTTCGCGTGTGAGCACGACCTTGGTCGGGCTCATCAGCCAGAGGTCCTGCCCGATGCGTTGTTCCTCCAGCAAGAAAAACCAGCTGTCCACGTGGGGGCGCGCCGCCGCGGCTGACAGGCCGCAGCCGAGCGTGAGGTAACGCGCCGTGCCATCGGCGTCAATGCGGCCGAATTCGATCCAGGTGTAGCCCATGCGCCGGTCGTGGCGCCCGAGCAGCAGATTCCACGTCATCTTCTTGGCCCCATCGCCGTCGGGTTCGAGACGCGAGGACTTGAGCTGGGCGTCAAACAGGAATGGCAGGGTCAGCGACAACACCTTGGACTTGCCGGTGCCGTTGTTGCCGCGCAACAGCAAGTGGCCGTCGCGGAACCAGAATTCCTCGCTGTCGTAGTGAAACAATTCGACCAGACCAAGCCGCAGCGGCTGCCAGCGTGCCAGTGTCGGCACAGGCAGAATGGGAGGCTGCTGATCCATCATGCGGCGTCGAACAAAGACGACTGGGGCGAGCTGGTCGGCCCGCAGAGGTCGGTCTCGGCAATCGAGAAGCGGCACAGGGCCGGCAGCGGCATGACGCGACCGTCGTGTCGGGCAACGAGATGCAGTTTTTCCAGGCGTTCCAGTGCGATCTGGGCCAGTTCCTGCTCGGAGCCGGGCTCGCGTGCCGACTTGCGCCAGTAACTGCCATAACGAGCCCTGGCCGCGGCCAGAAATGCCACCACATCGTTTACGTCGGCGGTGTCCGTACTGCCTGGCGCGCCGGGGACAGACCGCTGGTGGGCGGCAAGAAACTCCGCCACCAGCAGCGTCACGTGCGCGTCGGTGCCTTCGGCCGGCATGGCGACGTCGGTCAGGCCGCCGTCCTCATCGACCAGGGCGACACCTTCGGCGCGTTGTTCCGCGACCAGTCCGGTGGCCTCGCACAGGCGGCTGGCCATCGGGCCCCGCTGGTTGGCGAAGTAGGCGCGCAGCTCGCCTTCGAGCCCATCCAGGTAGACCACCGGATCGTCCAGCAGGCGGCGAGCAAGGTGGTGGCGCAGAGCCGTGCGGCGGCCTTCGTCACTGTCAACCGGGTGCTCGGCCACCAGTGCGTCCAGGCGTTCATCGAGTGTCACGGGGGCAGTCTCCACCGGCCAGGTCGAGGGACCGCGAACCGCCGCCAGCACCCCTGCCAATACGCGGCGCTGCACGTCGTACAAGGCGTCGGTGCCTTCTGCAGCACCACCGGTTGCACGCACGAAACCCTCCTCGTCGCCAGCGACACGTTGCAACACGCCGAGCTCCAGCAGGGTGCGGCACACGGCGACCAGCTCGCGCCGCTCGTGCACGGCGACCAGCGTGAAGCTGAAGTCGTGCGCCGCCAGGCTGGGCTCGGTGGCCAACGCCAACAGACGGTCACCCAGCACGCGCAATGTGATCTGGGGGTCTGCGCGCTCCAACACCGCGCAGGCCAGGCTCAGCAACACATAACGCCGGCGCTCGTATCCGGGCAGGCCGCGGTGCGTGTCACGCAGGTTGGCCGGACGTTTGTACAGGCGTGCGCAGTCGCGCTCGATGTGCAGCGCCCAGCCGGTTTCGCGCGCAAACCAGGCGCGCAGGTCGTCGGCGTGGCGACGCACAGCACCGAAGGACGCGTGGGCCGGGGTCATCAGGGGGGTCATCAGCAAGGCGCGTAGCGCCTGGCAGCGTTCGTCATCGCGGTGCTGCGCCTGTTGGCGGCCGATGCGGCGGCTGTCGCTGGCCAGCGCCCGTCCCGCGTTAGCCGCGTCGGGCGATAACCCGGGCGCACCGGGCGCCTTCGCGTGCTGGTCGGTGGGAAAGGAGCCCTGCATGTCATGCGGCATGGTCGACGCGGGTGATGGTGATCAGGTGGTCGCGGCCGGAAAACACCCCGGACGGCGTGGTGATGGCGGCGCGGGTGGCGGCGTCCAGTGGCTGCAGTGCGATGCGCAACAAGCCGTCGCCACTGTGCAGGTCGACCGCGTCATCGGGGTCACGCTGTGCCGTCAATGCTTCGCCCAGGAGTCCGAGGAACAATTCGAATGCATGGGGTTCCAGTGCCTGCAGGTCCGACAGCCGGGTCGGGTGCCCTGTGGCCAGTCGGGCGCGGGCAGCGTCGATCTGGGCGTGTTCTTCATGGAGTTGCAGGGCCAGCAGGCGTCTCTCGGCGTCGCGTGTCTGCACGCGCGGCAGGGCACCGCGCGGCGCGGCTTCGCCGTACTCGCGCAACCGGGGATGAATGCGCAGCGGCGGGGCCTCGGCCCACGGGGTGCTGGCGGGAAGATCGGGTGCGCCGTCGTTGTGGGCCGTACTGAGCGAAAAGTGCCGTGCCGGTGCCAGGGCAAAAGCGGCGCGCGCCAGCCGGTGGGCGGAGGCATCGTCGGTGCAGGCGGCGAACCAGTTGGCCAACATGCGAAAGTCGGCCGATCGGTCGCTGCGGCCGCTGCGGCGTTCGTTCAAGGCCGCCACCGCCGCCAGCAGTTGCGGTATCGCGGCACGCGCCTTGGAACGCAGCAGCTCTGCCTGTGGTGGCTCGTGGCCGGTCGCCAGAAACCAGCGGCGCAGCCCGCTCCAGCGCTCGCGTCAGGCCTGCCAGCCGCGCGCCAGTGTGTCGGCCTGTTCCTGCGGGTCGCCCGGAGCGGCGTCGCGGGCCTCGCGCTGCGCCGCCTGCCACAACAGGGGATCGATACGCGGTGACAGGTCCAGCAGGTGCCGGGCGATGCCACCGGAGCGGCCGACCAGGTCGCCAATGAAGCGCTCCAGGTAGTCGATCAGGCGCGTCTTGTAGGCCAGCACCGCGTTGGCTTCAGCCTGCTGCAGTTCGATGCTGCGCCCGATGCCTGCCATGAAGGCCTGCGCGTTCTCAGCCAGGCTTTCGAATACCCGCGCCAGGTCACGCAGGGTCTCATGGATTTTGGACGCGTCGGGTTCGGATTCGTCGGCCAGCGCGCGCAAGGCCTGCAGGCGGTTGGCGATGTCTTCCAGGGCAATGGTCTGCAGTTCGGCGCGCCGGCGCAGGATGCGTTCGAAGGTCATCAGCGCTTCTTCCACTGCTTCGCCACCCTGTGACAGGCGATACAGGAAACGCGCCCGGTAGAAGTCGCTGATGCTCGCCACGCGTGCCGTGTCGGGCTGCGATTCGAGGTTGCCCCACTCGGTGAGCTGGGCCAACGCCGCCTGGATGGCTTCGAT
>JANLVB010000333.1:0-7609 GCA_031363785.1 Betaproteobacteria bacterium | reverse complement strand
GTTTGACGGTGTGGTCGTCAAGGGAGACCTGTCGCAGGCATTGGGCAGCTCGGTCAAACGCGGCGAGGGCCTGTTCGAGATCACGCCGCTGCAGGCCTACCGGGTCATCATCAATGTGGACGAGCGCGATATCACCGACGTGGCGCCAGGTCGAACCGGCGTGCTGGTGTTGTCGTCCATCACCCGGGAATCGTTTGTGTTCACGGTGGGCAACGTGACCTCGGTCACGACGGCGCGCGAGGGCAAGAACTTCTTTCGCGTCGAAGCGACACTCGAGAACAGCACCGAGCGCCTGCGACCGGGCATGGAAGGCGTGGCGAAGATCGATGTCGAGCCCAGACGTCTGATCTGGATCTGGACGCACCGCCTGGTGGGCTGGCTGCGCCTGTTCATCTGGAACTACTGGCCATGAGCACCGCCGGGCCGCTCCCAAGGGCGACAACGAAGTTGCGGCGAAGACTGACAATTGCGCAAAGCGCTTGTCATGTCGTAGCCAATACCGCAATGCGTAGCATGGAGGATGCCAGTGAGCGCAGCGCCGGGCCGTTCCCAAGCAAGCTCGCACCGCAGCCCGCAGGGCGGAGGTTTTCTGTGAGCGCAGCGCCGGGCCGTTCCCAGACTAGCTCGCACCGCAGCCCGCAGGGCGGAGGTTTTCTGTGACCGAGAGTCTGTTCAGCAGCTCCTGGTACCGGGTCGCCGAAGTGCGGCCGCGTCTGCGCAGCCACGCTCTGATACACCGGCACCTGTATCGCGGGCAGGTCTGGTATGTGCTGCAGGACCGCTCAAGTGGCCGATTCCACCGGTTCTCCCCGATCGCCAACCGGGTGATCGGCTTGATGGACGGCAAACGCACCCTGCGTGAAATATGGGAACTGGCCTGCGAGCGGCTCGGGGATGACGCGCCGACGCAGGACGAGGTGATCGGCATGTTGGCGTCACTACACCGCGCCGACGTGCTGCAGACTGACATCCGGCCGGACATGCTGGAGTTGCACCAGAGACACGTGCGTCAGGAGCGCATGAAGCTCAAGCAGTACATCCAGAATCCGCTGTCGTTGCGTATCCCCCTGTTTGACCCGAACCGGCTGCTCGACTGGATGAACCCGCTGGGCCGCTGGTTGTTCGGGCCGGTTGGCGCAGGTTTGTGGCTGGCCATCATGGCCTGGGCCGCCGTGGTGGCGGGTCAGCACTGGGGTGAGTTGGCCAAGGACATGTCGGACCAGTTGTTCGCCACCGAAAACCTGCTGTTGATTGCACTGGTGTTCCCGTTCGCCAAGATGGTCCACGAGTTCGGGCACGCCATGGCGCTGAAGGCGCGCGGTGGCGAAGTACATGAAATGGGCGTCATGTTGCTGGTGCTGATGCCCGTGCCCTACCTCGACGCCTCGGCCTCGCTGGCGTTTCGCGAAAAGCGTGACCGCATGCTGGTGGGCGCCGCCGGCATGCTGAGTGAGCTCGCGCTGGCTGCATTGGCCTTGCTGGTATGGGTCAACGTCGAACCCGGCGTATTGCGCGCCGTGGCCTACAACGTGATGCTGGTGGCCGGCGTGTCGACCTTGATCTTCAATGCCAACCCGCTGCTGCGTTTTGATGGTTACTACATGTTCTCCGACCTGCTGGAGATTCCGAATCTGGGTCAGCGCGCCAATGCGCATGTCGCCTTCCTGGTGAAGCGTTACCTGCTCGGTGTGAAACGCGCACTGGCGGGGCTCGACGCGCCGGGCGAGCGCAGCTGGTTTTTTGGCTTCGCCATCGCCTCGTTTGTCTACCGCATGTTCATCACGTTCTCGATCGCGCTGATGGTGGCCCAGCAGTTTTTTGTGTTTGGCATCCTGCTGGCTGTCTGGTCACTCTACATCTCCCTGGTCATGCCGCTGGGCAAACAACTTGGCTACTTGTTCTCATCGACAGAACTGCACGGGCGGCGCATACGGTCCATCGCGACTGTTGTGCTTGTACTCTCGGGGTTGTTGGCGGTCGTGTTCCTGGTGCCGGTGCCGTCCTGGACGCGCGCCGAGGGGGTGACGGTCGCCCCGCCGGATGCGGCAGTGCGGCCGGCCGCAGATGGTTTCGTGACGGCGCTCTCTGCGCAGCCGGGCCAGCGCGTGCGGCGCGGAGACACACTGCTCACCACCGAAGATCCGGAGCTGATAGCCCGTGTCGCGGTGTTGCGCGCCCAGCTCAGCGAGCAACTTGCGCGTTACCAGGCGGCTTACGGCGAGCCGCTGCAGATGAAGATCATCGGTGACGAAATCAGCCATCTGCGCTCACGTCTGGACGAAGCCCGAAAACGTGCGGCGGATCTGGAGGTGCGCAGCCCGCTCGACGGCGTGTTCCTGATGTCCGATGCAGGGGACGCGGTAGGACAATTTGTACGGCGTGGAGAATTGCTGGGTTATGTGATGGACCATTCCCGAATCGCGATTCAGGTCGTCGTGCCACAGGGAGAGATCGACCTGGTGCGCCAGATGACGCAACGCATCCAGCTGCGCCTGGTCGAGCGACTGCCAGAGGTGCTGACGGCGCGTGTCAAACGCGTCGTACCGGCGGCAACCAACCAGCTGCCGGGACGGGCGCTGACGACCCAGGGCGGTGGTGAACTGGCGCCGGATCCGGACCCTGCGGGTGGCGGACGCGACGCCCAGGCACGCGCCGCGACTGCCTTGTTCGTGCTGGAGCTGGAAATCGAATCACCGCAGGCGGTGCCGCTGCGCCACATCGGCAGCCGCATCTATGCCCGTTTCGAGCGCGAGCCGGAACCCCTGGCCGTCCAGTGGTACCGCGTGGCGCGCCGCACCCTGCTGAGCATGTTCAATGTCTGACGCTGCGACATGGATGTCGGTCGTGCGGCCGGTTTATCCGGAACGTGTGGAAGACGTGCCCGAGAGCGTACTGGACCGCTGGGGCGACCACTGTGCCGGCATGCTGCGCCGCGCTGTACGCCGACACCGGGCCTTGCGCAATAACCTGGTGCACCAGGTGCGGCAATACGAGCCGCAGCTGGGATCACTGGACGAAGCGGCGTTGCGCCGCGCCGGCGCCGAGATCGGGCTGGCGCTGCGTCGCGATGGCATCCGCATCGACCTGGTGGCGCACGCCTTCGCCATCGTGGCGGCCATGGCGCAGCGCGTGCTTGGCAAACGATTTTTTGACGTACAGCTGCAGGGCGGCTGGGTGCTGCTGCAAGGCATGGTGGCCGAGATGGAAACCGGTGAGGGCAAGACGCTCACCGCGACCCTGGCGACCTGTACGGCGGCATTGGCCGGCATCCCGGTGCACGTGATTACCGTCAACGACTATCTTGTGACCCGGGACGCCGGCATCACGCGAGCGCTGTACGAGGCGCTCGGTCTGACTGTGGGCACCGTGACCGAAAACCAGACCCCTGCCGAGCGCCAGCTGGCCTACGCCTGCAACATCACCTATGGCAGCAACAAGACCATGGTGTTTGACTACCTGCGCGACCGCATCACGCTCGACAGCCATAACCACTCCCTGCGCCTGCAACTGGAGAAGCTGGGCGGTTCGGCGTCCAGGGTCTCGCGCCTGCTGCTGCGCGGGCTCCATTTCGCCATCGTCGATGAAGCCGACAGCGTGCTGGTCGACGAGGCGCGCACACCACTGATCATCTCTGCGCCGGCCCAGGCAGACGAGCAGGAACGCATCGCCCACCAGGGCATCGGCATTGCGCGCCAACTGGTGCTGGGCGACGATTTCACGCATGCCGTGTCAGAGCGCAGGATCACACTCACCGATGCCGGGCGCAACAAGCTGGAGCGGCTGTGTGCGCCGTTCGGCGGTGTCTGGCTCGGGCTGTTGCGCCGGGAGGAAATGACCACCCAGGCCCTGTCGGCATTACACGTATTTTTCGCCGATGAGCACTATTTGGTGCGTGATGGCAAGATCGAGATCATTGACGAATACACCGGGCGCACCATGGCTGATCGCTCCTGGGAGCGTGGTCTGCACCAGTTGATAGAGGCCAAGGAGGGTTGCGAAATCACGGCGCCGAAGGAACCTCTGGCCCGCATCAGTTACCAGCGTTTTTTCCGGCGTTATCTGCTGTTGGCCGGGATGACGGGTACGGCGCAGGAGGTCGCTGGCGAACTCGGTGCGGTGTATGGTCTGGCGGTGGTGAAGATACCCACCAACCGCGCCAGCCAACGGCGCGTTGCGCCGACGCGGGTGTTTGGCAGCAGTGACCGCAGATGGCTGGAAATCGTGCGCCGCGTGCAGCAGGTGCATGGCACCGGGCAACCGGTGCTGCTGGGTACGCGCTCGGTGGCGGCCTCGGAACATGCGAGTCAGTTGCTGACACAGGCCGGCCTGCAGCACAGTGTATTGAACGCCAAGCAGGATCGCGAGGAGGCCGAGGTGGTGGCGCGCGCTGGCGCGCGGGGCGCGATCACGATTGCCACCAACATGGCCGGCCGCGGTACCGACATCCAGCTCGCCGACGATGTGGCTGGCCTCGGCGGGCTGCATGTTATTCTGTCCGAACGCTACGATTCCAGGCGTATCGACCGGCAACTCGCCGGACGTTGTGCCCGACAGGGAAACCCTGGACATGTTGAATCCATACTCTCTCTGGAGGACGCCTTGATGTCTGCCGTTGGACCATTTTCCAGGACGCTGCTTGCCAGCCTGACAACGGCGCTTGGCAGCCGTGGCGGCAGCAAGGTAGCCGCCATGGCGATCCGTTTGGCACAGAAATACGCCGAGGCGGTGCACTCGCGGGCGCGGCGGGAACTGCTCAAGGCCGACCAGCAATCCGGCAAGACGCTGGCGTTTACCGGCAGTCACGAATGAGACGGATCACCTGTTTGTTGATGTCGCTGGTGCTGGTTATGTCGGCACGGGCTCAAACCACCTTGCCCGCGGCCTTGCCGGCGCCTTTGCCCGCGCCTGCGGAGCTGCGCCGGGTGCGCGCGGCACATGACTGCCTGGTCGAGCCGTCTATGGTGGTGCAGGTAGGCAGCCCGGTGGACGGGGTGGTGGAGGAGGTCACCGTGGATCGTGGTGACTTCGTGAAGAAGGGCCAGGTAGTCGCCAGGCTGGCCTCCGGTGTCGAGGCGGCATCGGTCGAGCTGTCACGCTCGCGCGTCGAGTTTGACCGGCGCAAGGTGGAACGTAACGAGACCCTGTTCCAGAAGCAGCTGATTTCGGCCCAGGAACGGGACGAAATGGTGACGGAAGCCCGCCTGCACGAGGGCGAGCTGAAGAAGGACCTGGAGATCCTCAAGCTCAGGACCATCGTCAGCCCCATCGACGGTGTGGTGGCGGAACGGCGCCTGGCGCCCGGGGAACTGGTGCGGTCCGACAAGTCGGTTGCACTCAAGCTGGCACAACTCGATCCGCTGAGTGTCGAAGTGATCGCCCCGGCAGAAATGTTCGGCTCGATACGGGTGGGGATGACCGGCAGCGTCAGCCTGGCGCCGTATTTCCCCGGCTCCTTCAAGGCCACGGTTGCTGTGGTGGACCGTCTGATTGACCCGGCCAGCGGCACCTTCTGGGTCCGCCTGCAACTGCCCAACCCGGCCAACAAGATCCCCGCCGGCATCCGTTGCCGGGTGCAGTTCACGCGTTGATCTGGTGGCGACGGCGCGGTCGGCGCTGCGCGCGGTAGCCGGATGGCATGTCCTGGCTGCGTGGGGTTGTTGACTTCGATCTGCCAATTGTTGACGACAAAGCCACCGGCAATGGTTACAGTTGGTGACACGGCATCCAGGTTGTTACACATCCTATAGCGCAATGTCTTCCGCATCATTCGCCATGCGCCACCGCTCGACGCACAACAGGCTACTGCCACAGCACACAATCATCATCAACACTGTGCATGCGGGCCATGCCTGAGTCTGGCACCATGCAGCCGACCGACATGGCTGAAGACGCACAGCTGGCGCGTCTTGCATTGCCGGTCAGTCAAAAGGTGATACTCGTGATCGACTTGGTGGAGTCAGTGCGATTGATGGCTGCCGACGAAGCTGGCACGGTGGCGCGTTGGCATGCTTTTGTGCAGCACGCGAAAACCGAGATCATTCCGGCGCACAACGGACGCCTTGTCAAGAGCCTGGGCGATGGCTTGATGGTGGAGTTCGATCTGGCGCGCGATGCGGTGCATGCAGCGTTGGCCCTGCACCGGCAGTTCGACCCGTATAACAGCAGCGTGGACGGCGTACTCCAGTTGCATTTGCGCGCCGGCATCAACAGCACACACGTGTACACCGACCAGCTCGATATTTACGGTGCAGGCGTCAACCTGGCGGCGCGCCTGGCTACCTTGGCCGCACCCGGTGAGACGATTGCAAGTGAGAACGTGCGTGATCAACTGTCTGACGGTCTGGACGCCGAGCTGGAAGATCTCGGTGCACGCTTTGTGAAGCACCTCGATCAGGCCGTGCATGTTTATCGTGTGGCACGCGCTGGTGCAGTCTTGCCGACACCCTGGCAGCGCGGCGAGTATGCGGTAGCGATGCAACCGACCATCGCTGTCATTCCGTTTGCGTCTCAAAGCAGCGACCCGGCGCATCACGCCATTGGTGAACTTGTTGCCGACGGCGTGATAGCGATTTTGGCCCGCAGCAAGGAATTACTGGTCATCTCGCGGCTGTCAGCCACGGCGTTTCGCAGTCGCTCTGCTTCGGTCAATGAGATCGCAAAGTGCCTGGGTGCTGATTTTGTGTTGTCTGGCAGTTATTCGGTGATCGGAACCCAGGGTGGCGGCAAACTGCTGCTGACGACCGAACTGGCGGACGCCAAGTCGGGCCAGGCGATCTGGTTTGACCGCTTTAACGCGGAACTGGGCGACCTGCTGGAGAGTGAGTCGCAGTGCACCCAGCGTATTGCACAGGCGTCGCATGTCGCGATCCTGTCGCACGAGGCGCAGCGTGTGCGCCGCCAGCCGCTGTCGTCGCTGGCAGCGTACAGCCTCAAACTCAGCGGCATCACCTTGATGCACCGTTCGCAGGTGGTTGACTTCGAAAATGGCTTGCTGGTCTTGAATGAACTGGCGCAGCGGCATCGGCGCATTGGTGATACCCATGCCTGGCTGGCCAAATGGTATGTGCTGCGGGTCATGCGTGGCATCAGCCCGACACCCAAGGACGACGCGCAGCGCGCGCTGGAATGCTGCAATACCGCGCTCGACTCCGATCCACAACATGCACTGGCGCTTGCGGTGCGGGGCCATGCGCTCAGCCAGATGTTTGGTAGCGGCGAAGGCGCCGGTGTTGACTTGAAAAATGCGCTGCTGGCCGATCCCAATGAAGTACATGGCTGGTTGTACAAGAGTGTCTGGTCGTCCTTGTATGGATCGACCAGTGATGCGGTACGCGAAGCGCTGACTGCCAGAGAGTTATCACCGCTGGACCCTCACAGCGCCTATTTCGACACCATTTTGAGCGGCGCCTATGCGTTCAACATGCGCCGTCCCAGCACCCTCATCGACCGGAAGCCCCAGTCGGTCCTGGTGTGCAACTTCAGCCCCGAGGGCCTGAACCACCGCCAGTTCGAGACGCTCATGCACGAGTTCGGCCACGTGCTGCACGGCGTGCTGTCGAACACGCGCTACATCGACCAGGCCGGCACCTCGGTGAAGCGCGACTTCGTC
>JANLVB010000460.1:0-3276 GCA_031363785.1 Betaproteobacteria bacterium | reverse complement strand
TGTGGGACTATTGGGAGCGCCATCTCGACCCGGACCTGCATATCGACCGCTCCTTGCGCGGCACGGTGGCCGACAAAGTGGTGCTGGTCACGGGCGGGTCGTCCGGCATCGGCCTGGCGGCGGCCCACAAGTTTGCCGAAGCCGGCGCCACCACTATTATTTGCGGGCGCGACGCCGACAAGCTGAAGGAGGCTTGCAAGGAAGCCAGGGCGCGGGGCCACAGTTTTGTCGCCTACCCGGTAGACATCGCCGACATGACCGATTGCGACCGCTTCACCAAGCTGCTGCAGGACAACCACGGCGGCGTGGACTACCTGATCAACAACGCCGGGCGCTCCATCCGGCGCGCGATCGAGTCCAGCTACGACCGTTTTCACGACTTCGAGCGCACCATGCAGCTCAATTATTTTGGTTGCCTGCGGGTGACGATGGGCGTCCTGCCCGGCATGGTGGCCAAGAAAAAGGGCCACATCGTCAATATCAGCTCCATTGGTGTGTTGACCAACGCCCCGCGTTTCTCGGCCTATGTTGCATCCAAGGCCGCGCTGGACGCCTGGACGCGTTGCGCTTCCAGCGAGTTTGCCGACCAGGGCATTTCGTTCACCACCATCAACATGCCGCTGGTGCGCACCCCCATGATTGCCCCGACCGGCCTGTACAACAATGTGCCCACACTGTCGCCCGAAGAAGCCGGCGACATGGTGGCGCAGGCCTGCATCTTCAAGCCGGTGCGCATCGCCACCCGCATGGGCATCACCGGCCAACTACTGCACGCCTTGTTGCCACGCGTGGCGCAGATTGCGATGAATACCAGTTTTCGGATGTTCCCCGATTCCACTGCGGCCAAGGGCGCCAAACCGGGCGAGAAGTCGGCCAAGCAGCAGTTGTCACCGGAGGCCGTGGCGATGCAGCAGATGATGCGGGGGATACATTTTTAGAATTTTTAGTTCATCAAGCTTGATGAGACCGACCCTAGCGTTTTTTTTGGGGTGAATGCAAATGGGATAATGCAAAGTTGCCGAGAAGAGACCCCATGCGTCATTACCCAGCCGCCATCAAAGACCGCAAAATCCGGTTCGCCCTCATAGGATGCGGGCGCATTGCCAAGAACCACTTTGCCGCCTTGCAAAAACACGCGGACCGGGCCGAGTTGGTGGGGGTGTGTGATATCGATCCGCTCGCTCTGCAGGCTGCAGTAGCGCTGACCGGTGCCAAACCCTACGGCAGCCTTGCCAGCATGTTGTCCGGCAGCAACGCCGACATCGTGATTTTGACGACACCGAGCGGATTACATCCCGAAGAAACGGTCGAAATCGCCCTGACCGGCCGGCATGTGATGACCGAAAAACCCATGGCAACGCGCTGGCACGATGGCCTGCGCATGGTGAAGGCCTGCGATGACGCTGCGGTACGGCTCTTTGTCGTCAAGCAGAATCGTCGCAATGACACCTTGCGGTTGTTGAAGAGCGCCGTGAGCCAGGGCCGGTTTGGCCGTATCTACATGGTCAACATCAACGTCTTCTGGACCCGCCCGCAAGAGTATTACGACAGCGCGGCCTGGCGTGGCACCTGGGAATTTGACGGCGGCGCGTTCATGAACCAGGCCAGCCACTATGTTGACCTGCTGGATTGGATCGTCGGGCCAATCGAAAGCATCCAGGCCTATACCGCCACCCTGGCCAGGAACATTGAAGTCGAGGACACCGGCGTGATCAGCGTGAAATGGCGGTCCGGCGCTTTGGGCTCCATGAACGTCACCATGTTGACCTACCCGAAGAACTTGGAGGGCAGCATCACCATACTGGGCGAGAAGGGTACGGTGCGTATTGGCGGCGTAGCCGTGAACGAGATCCAGCACTGGGAGTTTGCCGAACCACATGAGGATGACCAAAAGGTTCAACAGGCCAGTTATGCCACCACCTCGGTGTATGGATTCGGCCACCCGCTGTATTACGACAACGTGATAAACGTGTTGCGTGGCGAAGCACTGCCCGAAACCGACGGGCGCGAAGGTCTGAAGTCGCTCGAAGTCCTGATCGCCATGTACCTGTCTGCCAGGGATGGCAAGCGAATCGCCTTGCCGCTGGACTACTGACCATGGCAGCGGTGATTCACACAACGGCATTGGTCGATGAGGGTGCGCGCATCGGTGACGGAACGCGCATCTGGCACTGGGTGCATGTCAGCCCCAAGGCGGTCATCGGCGAGCGATGCTCCCTGGGCCAGGGCGTCTATGTCGGCAACGACGTGGTCATCGGCAACAATGTCAAGATACAAAACAACGTGTCGGTGTATGACGCGGTAACGCTGGAAGACGATGTTTTCTGCGGGCCGAGCATGGTGTTCACCAACGTCTACAACCCGCGCTCGGCGGTGACGCGCAAGGACGAATACCGCCGTACCATGGTGCGCCAGGGTGCGACCCTTGGGGCCAATTGCACCATCGTGTGTGGCACCACCATTGGCGCCTATGCGTTTGTCGGTGCCGGCGCCGTGGTCAACCGTGATGTGCCTCCCTTTGCGCTGGTGGTCGGGGTGCCGGCACGGCAGGTGGGGTGGATGAGCCGGTTTGGCGAACGCCTGCCCTTGCCATTACACGGCGACGGGGTGGCAGTGTGCCAACACACGCAAGAGCGTTACCAGCTCAAGGACGGTGTCTGTGTTTTGCTTGACTGAACGGAGAGTGGGATGAATGCTGTCATGAAAGAGTCGTCGACGTCCTTGCCAAAGATCGAGTTTGTTGACCTCAAGGCGCAATACCGCGCCTTGCAATCGGAGATCGATGGCCGCATCAAGCGTGTGCTGGAGCATGGGCAATACATCATGGGCCCCGAGGTTGCAGAGTTGGAGCAACAACTCGCCGCGCGCACCGGCAGCAAACACTGCATCACCTGCTCGTCGGGCACCGAGGCCTTGCTCATGGCGCTGATGGCGCTCGGCGTCGGCCCTGGCGACGAGGTCATCACCAGCCCTTTCACCTTTGCCGCCACGGCTGAGATGATTGTGTTGATCGGCGCCAAGCCGGTGTTTGTCGACATCGAGCGTGACACTTGCCTGATGAATGCCGCCGGGGTCGAAGGAAAGATCAGCCCGCGCACCAAAGCCATCATGCCGGTTTCACTGTATGGGCAGGTGTGCGACATGGATGCCATCAATGCCGTGGCCAAAAGACACGGCAACATCCCGGTCATCGAAGACGCGGCGCAGAGTTTTGGCGCGAGTTATTCGGGAGAAACAGGGGTCAAACGCAGCAGCTGCAACCTGTCCACGATCGGT
>JANLVB010000250.1:0-9383 GCA_031363785.1 Betaproteobacteria bacterium | reverse complement strand
ACCCGCTCGGTGCAACCAAATAACCACTGAAGGCGATAGAATTGACTTGTTCCTACATGCTGAGAGATCAATATGCAGACCATCAATATCCGTCAACTTAAAACCAACCCGTCTCCAGCCCTGCGTGAGGCACGCAGCGGGATGGTCGTGGTGATGAACCGCGACAAACCCGATGCCGTGATGATTGGCTTCGAGCAGTTGGACGGGTTGGCAGATTTCGCGCATGTGCGCCAAGCCATGGCGGTCAATCTGTTCAAAGATCGGCTGATTTCGCTTGTCGGTGCCGCCAACCTTGCCAATGAAACCATCGGCGTCATGCTGACCCGCCTGGCCCGGCTGGGCGTGCCGGTAGCCGACTACGGCGCGCCAACACTTGCGGCGGAGGTAAACGCGGCGCAAGAATGGTTGCTGCCCAATACATGAGGCGGGTTGTCATTGCCGACGCCGGGCCGCTGATTGGCCTCGCGCGCATTGACCGGCTCGGGCTGCTGCAGGGCTTGTTCGGGCAGGTGACGGTGACCACGCAAGTAGCCCAGGAGTTGCTGGCCGGTGGCCCTTTCCCCGATACCCAAATTTTTCGCAATGCGCTGTCCCTGCCGTGGTTACACACCGTGGACCTTGACCACCTGTTGCCGGAAGGCGGGCACGACCCCTGCCGCGACTGGATGCACCTGCACCAGATCGACTTGGGCGAAGCCAGCGCCATGGTGCTTGCGCAGCACCTGAATGCACAGGGCGTCAGAGTATTGCTGGTTATGGATGACTTTCGCGGTCGCAACGCCGCGCAGCACGCGGGCATGCCCTTGATCGGAGTTGCCGGCCTGTTGCTACTGGCCAAGCAGACCGGGCTGATCGATACCGTGAAACCGCTGTTGTTGGCTCTACACCAGAACGGTTACTTTTTGAGCGCCCGGTTGATCGAGGCGGCGTTGCGCCAAGCAGCTGAGATCGCATAACGGGCGGCGACGCCCCGCACAACAGTGTGCTGCAGGCCAGCCGCGTCTCAATGAAACTGCTCTTCCTCCGTCGACCCGGTCAGCGCCGTCACGCTCGACTTTCCGCCCTGGATCGTGGTGGTCACTTCGTCGAAGTACCCGGTGCCGACTTCCTGCTGGTGCGACACAAAGGTGTAGCCGCGGTCCCGCGCCGAGAACTCGGGCTCTTGCACTTTTTCCACATAGGCCGACATGCCGCGCTTGACGTAGTCCTGTGCCAAGTCGAACATGTTGTACCACATGGAGTGGATGCCGGCCAGTGTGATGAACTGGTACTTGTAGCCCATGGCACCGAGTTCGCGCTGGAACTTGGCGATAGTGGCGTCGTCCAGGTTCTTCTTCCAGTTGAATGATGGCGAGCAGTTGTAGGCCAGCATCTTGCCCGGGTGCACCTTGTGCACGGCATCGGCGAATTTCTTGGCAAACCCGAGGTCTGGCGTGCCGGTTTCACACCACACCAGGTCGGCATACCGCGCATAGGCAATGGCGCGCGAGATCGCCTGATCGATGCCCTTGCGGGTCTTGTAGAAACCTTCGTTGGTGCGCTCGCCAGTGATGAAGGGCTTGTCGTTCTCGTCGTAGTCGCTGGTCAGCAGGTCGGCGGCTTCGGCGTCGGTGCGCGCAATCACCAGCGATGGTACGCCACAGACGTCGGCGGCCATACGCGCGGCGATCAGCTTCTGATTCGCTTCCACGGTCGGCACAAGCACCTTGCCGCCCATGTGGCCGCATTTCTTCACCGAGGCAAGCTGGTCCTCCCAATGCACACCGGCGGCACCGGCCTTGATCATGGCCTTCATCAATTCAAACGCATTGAGCACGCCACCAAAACCGGCTTCGGCATCGGCCACGATGGGCGCGAAGTTGTCGATGTAGCCCGCATCACCGGCATCGATGCCTTTGGAATGCTGGATTTCGTCGGCACGGCGGAAGGTGTTGTTGATGCGCTCCACCACCGTCGGCACCGAGTCCACCGGATAGAGCGACTGGTCCGGGTACATGGAGGCATAGGAGTTGTTGTCGGCGGCAACCTGCCAGCCCGACAGGTAGATCGCCTTGATACCAGCCTTCACCTGCTGCATGGCCTGGCCACCGGTCAATGCACCGAGGCAATTGACATACGGCTCGGTGTGCAGCAGGTCCCACAGTTTCTCGGCGCCGCGCCGCGCCAGCGTGTGCTCGATGGGAAATGAGCCACGCAGACGCACCACGTCAGCGGCGCTGTAACCGCGCGTTATGCCTTTCCAGCGTGGGCTGGTGGCCCAGTCTTTTTCCAGTGCTTCGACTTGTTGCGCGCGGCTGAGTTGTTCGGTAAGACTTTGTGGCATGGAGGCACTCCTTGGGTTGTTGAAATCGGGTTCCCGGTGCCGCCAGGGGCGCCGGGCCGATGGCTTGAATTCTAAGTCTTATATAAGACTAACGCGAATCTTATGTCTTATACAAGAGTGAATTTTTCCCCAATAAAATCAATAGTTTGCAAACTTTTTTCACAATGAGGAATTCACAATCTCATATTGAGATATTTTTGCGCGCTGCAGCATCAACCGATAGCACGATATGGCATAAGGTTTCCGCCGGACGATATGGCCAGGGCATCAACAGGCGTCAATAGGCGTCAGCGTAACGCTCGAGCTCCCAGGCGCTGACCTGCTGGTGGTAGGCATCCCACTCGGCGCTCTTGATGGCCAGAAACTCGTCACAAAACGCGTCGCCCAACCGGCTGCGCAACGCCGCATCGGCACGCAGAGCCTGCAGGGCCGACCACAAGTCGCGTGGCAGGCGCTCCGGCATGGCAGCGCACGCGCTGCGATGGCGCTCATACAAATCATCACCACACGCTGCCGGTGGCAACAAACCCGCGTCGATGCCGTTCAGGCCCGCCGCCAGCGTGGCGGCAATGGCAGCGTAAACGTTACACGACGGGTCGGGCAAGCGCCACTCGAGGCGACCGGCAACAACGCGCACCAGGCAGGTACGGTTGTTGTCACCGTAAGCCCTCCAGACTGGAGACCAGGTGGTGCCGGAGCGGCTCTGGCTGACCGCCAGGCGCCGGTAGCTGTTGACTGTCGGCGCACACAGGGCACTCAAGGCGTCGGCGTGGTGTAGCAAGCCGGCGGTAAAAGCGTGGCCCAGCGAGCTCAGGCCGAGACGCCCATCCGTAGCTGAAAACACCGCGTGGCCCTGGCCATCGGTGATGCTCAAATGAAAATGCAAACCACTGCCCGGCGCGTCGGCGAACGGCTTGGGCATGCAGCTGAAAACCTCGCCGTGGCGCTCAGCGACCGTGTGCGCGGCCATCTTGAACAGCAGGTAGCGGTCGGCAGCCCGCAGCGCGTCGTCAAAGCGGTAGTTGACCTCGTACTGACCATTCGCGTCCTCATGGTCGATCTGCTGCAAATCGAAACCCAGCGCCACCAGCGTGTGCCGCAGTTCCTCCAGCACGGCATGGTTGCGCTGGATGGATTTGAGGTCGTAGGACGGTTTGGAGAGGCGGTCCTGCACATCGGCCGTGGTCCAGCGTCCGTCTGCCCCTTTGGCCAACAAAAAGAACTCCGGCTCGATGCCGACCCACAGCGTCCAGCCGCGCTGCGCGAGCCGGGCCAATTGGCGTTTCAGAACCTGGCGCGAACAGGTGTCAAGCGGTTCGTTGCCGGCAAATCCATCACATACGGCATGCGCCACACCAGGGGCAAATGGCAATGGCCGCAGCGACTCCACTTGTACGCGGCCGTAATACTCACTGCGCGGCCCCATGCGCGGCAAGCCGGTGCCCCAAATGCTGGGCCCGGAGAAGCCGGCGCCGACCTCGACCCAGTCACGCAACAACCCGACCGGCACCAGCTTGCCGCGCGCTACACCGTGGATGTCGCAGAACTGGGTCAGGATGCTGTGGATGCCGCCGTCCTGCAGTCGCGCAATTGCCTGCTCCACAGTCTGCTCAATATGCGGCGAGCTTGCTTGCGTCACACAATTGTGCCGGGGCAAACGCGGTCTTCCGAACCCATCGCCTCGCCTTTCATCCGCGCCGGTCAGAACGACACAACAATAGATGTTCCAACGGAGAGGTTGCTGCGTTTCGGTGCGCCGCTTTGGACGTCAGTGAAGTTAAAGCCACTTGAACGGTCCAGTCGCAGTTCGGACTTCCAGGCTGCATTTGCGTTGATCGCGTAATTGAAACCCGCAGACAAAGCATACCGGTTGGCACCACGATTCGGATCGACCACTGCGCCGGTGTTGTCGAGCTCCGGACCGAAGCCCGACGTTGTATTGCCCAAGCCGACAAAGCCCGGGCCCTCGACATAAATGCCACCACCGTTGTGGCGGTTGCTGATGTAGTCGAAGCGTGTCAGGAACTGCAGTGTCGGCGTGACTTTGTAGCCTGCCAGCGCCGACATGCCCCACCAACGCGCATCGCCGCCGTTGAAGGCGATGCCGCGTTCCCGGCCTGCGGTCAATTGCCCGTTCATGATCCAATCACCACGGCTATAACCAGCATCCACCTCGACCATGTCGAACTGACGCTGGGTGCGCGCATGGGCCCCGGCAAATCCGACGTAGGTGTATTCGCTCACTGTGTAATCACCCCGGTAGACCACACCCGGAGCTTTGCCAGAGCGGTTGTTGTCGATGTTCGCCCACATCCACTTGGTCGCCAACTTGCCGAAGGTGTGTGAGGTGCCAACGCCTTCGTAGGTGGATGCTGCCGCATACGCAAACAACAGGTTGTGGGTCACCAGAGGATTCTGGTGTCCGAAGTAGTACTCATAACCCTGCCAATCCGGCATCAAGCCCGCAATAAGCTTGGCACCCCCACCACCCAATGGCAGCGCTACAGTGGCCTCGTGCACCAAGCCACCACCGGTGGCCAATCCGGCGTTGCCGGGCGACAGCCGCAAAGTCCAGCTGACGCCATCGTCCACCTCCTTCGAAATCTCGAACATGCCGACCGAAGGAAAGCTTGCATCCTGGCTATGGCCATTGGTGGTGACGAAGCCCTGTTTCTGCTGGCGTTTGTCCCACAAATAGGCGGCCTCAATGACGCCCTTGAACTTCATCCCCTTGAAGCCGGACGTAATGCTGTTTTCCTCCGCCAGTTCCACCTTTTGCACCAGGCGGTTGAACTCCTGCGGATTGACGCCGCCGGACTGCCTGCTCACCGCCTCCACTTTGGCAGTCAGTGCCTCGAGTTGCGCCTTCAGCGCCTCAATCTGCTTGAGCAGATCAGCATTGCTTTGCGCGTGTGCACCCATCCAGGGCAAGGCAGCAGCCAGGGCAACAACGAGGACTCTTTGTTTGAAATACATGGGATCTCCTGAAAAAGCGGGTGGAACGCGGTAACAAGTTCAAGTGTCAACTGGTCATGCGAAAAGCGGCGGCCATCTCGCGTGCGCGGCGCTTCTCGGAGCGCGCCAGCCACAGACTGGCCGCCACGACTCCGAGGCTGACCGCCAACACGGTCAGCGTGGCGACCGCATTGACGGTTGGGTTCAGACCCAGCCGGGCTCGGCTGAAAATGGTGATTGGCAGCGTGGTTGACCCCGGACCGGACAGGAAGGCGGACAACACCACGTCGTCCAGCGACAGGGTGAAGGTCAGCAACCAGGCCGACACCAGGGCCTGCGAGATCAGCGGCAAGGTGATCAGGAAAAACACCTGCCAGGGTTTGGCGCCCAGATCCCGGCCGGCCTCTTCGAGTTGCGGGTTCATCTCCTGCAGCCGCGACGTGATGACGACAGTGGCATAGGCCATGCCCAACAGGGTGTGGCCAAGCCAGATCGTCATCATTCCGCGCTCCGGGTATCCAGTGGCGCGTTGCACCGACACCAGCATCAGCAGCAACGACAGACCGATGATGACCTCGGGCATGACCAATGGCGAATTCACCATGCCGTTGAGCAGCGTGCGGCCCGGAAAACGTTTGAACCGGGTGATGGCTACCGCAGCGAAGGTGCCGAGGACGACCGAGGCGGTAGCCGTAAGCAGCGCAATCTTGAGCGACAACACAAAACCCTCGATGATCGGCACGTCATTGACCAGTTCGCCGTACCACTTGAACGAAAAGCCGGTCCAGGTGGTGACCAGGGGGCTTTCGTTGAAGCTCAGAACCACCAGCGTGACTATCGGCAGGTACAGAAACGCGAACCCGGCCAGCAGCCAGATCCGTGAGACCAGGGCGCCGGTTGGGTTGTTCATGGCCGGCCCCCGCTGGCGCTGTCTGCCTGGTACTTGTTGAACAGCGCCAGCGGCACAATGATCAGCAGCACCATCACCACCGCCACGCTGGATGCCATGGGCCAGTCGTTGTTGGAGAAGAACTCGTCCCACAACACACGGCCGATCATCAAAGTTTCCGGACCACCGAGCAACTCGGGTATGACGAATTCGCCGACACAGGGGATGAACACCAGCAGGGCACCGGCAATGATGCCGCCCTGCGACAACGGCACCGTGATGCGCCAGAACGCCTGCCAGGGTGAGGCGCCGAGGTCGCGCGCCGCCTCTAACAGGCGGATATCGAGCTTGACCAGGTTGGCATACAGCGGCAGCACCATGAACGGCAGATAGGTATAGACCATGCCCAGCGTGAGCGAAAACGGCGTGTTCATCATCTTCAGCGGCTGGTCCAGAAGTCCGACTGCCAGCGCCATGTTGTTGAACACCCCGTTATCGGCCAGCAGCATCTTCCAGGCATAGACACGCAGCAAAAAGGAGGTCCAGAACGGCAACATCAGCAGCATCAGCAGGCCAGGGCGAATCTCCGGCCGGCTGCGCGCCAGGAAATAGGCGAACGGATAACCGATCAGCAGACAGATTGCGGTGGTCAGCCCAGCAAACCAGATCGACGACAGATAGGCACGCAGATACAGGTCATCGTCGAAAAATATGGTGCGGTAATTGGTGAATTTCAGCTTGATCTGCAACAAGCCGTCCTGCAGGCTGACCAGGTCCAGGAAACGCACGCCATCCATTTCCGACACGCTGATCTTGAACACCACCAGAAACGGCAGGGCAAAAATCAGCAGCAGGAACACCATCGGCACACCGATGACAACACGCCGACCGAGTCGCCCGATGGACGTCTCAAGCAGGCCCCGCGCCACGGCTTGTGGCGGGCGTGCGGTTGCTGTGGCGAGCGGCATCGTGCGTCCTATTGCGTCAACACCACCAAGTCACTGCCCCACCACCAGACATGGACCGCGCTGCCAGCAACCAACCGGGACTCGTCGTGGCGCGCGTCGTTGGCCTTGGTCACCTTGACCACCGCGCCAGATTCAAGCACCACGTGGTAAATGGTCTGGCTCCCCAGGTAGGCCAGATCACGAATCGCGCCGCGGGCACAGTTGAAGCCGACTTCCGCCGGGTTGTCGTAGTCGTCCGGGCCAGGGGGGCTTTCCTGGATGCCGATCTTCTCCGGCCGCACGGCGACATGAACCTCCATGTCGGGCGTGCCGGTGATCCCATGGCTGACATAGTGCCGACACTCGGGCGAGTCGATGATAACGTGGTCGGCCTCGTCCACCACCACCTTGCCTTTGAACAGGTTGACGCTGCCGATAAAGTCGGCCACAAAGGTGCAATTGGGAGTTTCGTAAATGTCTCCAGGACGACCCACCTGCAAGATTTTTCCTTCGCTCATGATGCCGATGCGGGTGGCCATGGTCATGGCTTCTTGCTGGTCATGCGTCACCATGACACAGGTCACGCCAACCTGGTGGATGATGTCCACCACTTCCAGTTGCGTGCGTTCGCGCAGTTTCTTGTCCAGCGCACCGAGCGGCTCATCCAGTAACAGCAGTTTGGGGCGTTTGACCAGGCTGCGTGCCAAGGCGACGCGCTGCTGCTGCCCGCCCGAGAGCTGGTGTGGCTTGCGTTTGCCATAAGGCTTGAGCTGCACCATGGCGAGCATCTTGTCCACCCGCTCGGCGATTTCGTCCTTCGGCAGGCCGTCGCGGCGCAGCCCGAATGCCACGTTGTCCCATACCGTCAGGTGCGGAAACAGGGCGTAGCTCTGGAACATCATGTTCACCGGGCGCTGGTCCGGCGGCAGCCGCACCAGATCCTGTCCCTCCAGCAATATCTGGCCGGCCGTGGGCACCTCGAAACCACCCAACATGCGCAGCAGGGTGGACTTGCCGCAGCCTGACGATCCAAGCAAGGCAAAGATTTCTCCCTTGGCAATGTCCAGCGACACGTTGTCGACCGCGAACGCATCACCGAACTGCTTGACGACCGACGTGATCTGCAGGAACGGCAGCGCCGCCGCCGATGGCGCACGCGAGCCGGGGGAGTTTGCCACCGGCATTCAGCGGCCGGTCTTGAACGCGGTGTAGACGCGGGTTTGCAGGCGGCGCGTGTCATTGGTCATTGGCTTGGGTGGCACCATGGTCGCCAATTGCGCTGCTGTCGGGAACACCGCCGGGTTGTTGGCCACCTCCGGCACAACAAACTTGCGTGCCTCCCTGTTCGGATTGGCATACAACACCTGGTTCGACAGCGAGGCATGTACCTCCGGGCGCATGATGTAGTTCATGAACAGATGGGCGTTGTTCGGGCGTGGTGCGTCGGCAGGGATCGCCATCGTGTCGAAAAACAGCAGGCCACCCTTCCTGGGTATCAACGCCTCGATCTTCTGGCCCGATTTGGTGTCGATCGCACGTTGGCGCGCGATCGAGATATCGCCGGACCATCCCAGTGCCACGCAGATGGAGCCATTCACCATGTCATTGATGTACCCTGAGGAGCTGAACAGGGTGATAAACGGGCGAATTGACTTGAGCAGGGCCGCCACCTCGTTGTAGTCACCCGAGTTGTTGCTGAACGGATCTTTGCCCAGGTACTGCAAGGCCGGTGGCAGGATCTCCGAGCCGGCATCAAGCATGCTCACGCCGCAGGATTTGAGTTTGCTTACATACTTGGGGTTGAACACCAGTTCCCAGACGTTGTCCGGCAGCGGCTCGGTGCCCAGCGCGGCTTTCACCTTGTCGACATTGATTCCAATCGTCGTGTAGCCCCACAACCAGGTCACCAGATGGTTGTTGCCCGGGTCGAGTTGCGCGATCTGGCTCTGTATCTCCGGGTCCATGTTTTTCAGATTCGGCAGCTTTGACTTGTCGAGCTTGGCCAGCAGGCCGCCCGACATCTGGATCGCGGCCCAGTGTGAGGACGGCACGACGATGTCGTAGCCGGTCTTGCCTGCCACCAGTTTGGCATGCAGTATCTCGTTCGAGTCAAAGTTGTCGTAACGCACCTTGATGCCGGTTTCTTTTTCGAAGTTCTTGATGACATCGGGACCGATGTAGTCCGACCAGTTGTAGATGTTGAGGACTTTTTCCTCCTGCTGGGCACTGGCCGTGCCCACCAAGGCGAACAACAGCGCACAGGCGCAAA
>JANLVB010000452.1:0-2022 GCA_031363785.1 Betaproteobacteria bacterium | reverse complement strand
GCCGGGTAATAACTCGCAGCCGGTGCACCCACCGCCACCAGCGGCAGGCCGGGTGCGAACTGCAGCGCAAACACCGGCGTCGGGCCGGTAGCAGCGGCGCCGCGCAACACCATCGCCGTCAACATGCCTGCCATCTTGCCGGCGTTGCCTTCGCTGAGCTGGCCGACATCGTTCAGGCCGGCTTCGATCAGCTTCTGGCAGATGGTGTCGATCACCTTGTCCACGACCTGGCGCGCCGGGGCTATCTCGTCGCCCATGGCCCAGGTGCCCAGGCCATACAGATGCCGCATCTGGCGGGCCCAGATGCGGGCGCCAAACACTGCCGCCGGGCGGCTCCAGTGCCCGGACATCTCCAGCACATGCGCGGCATCGCTGGGTGTGAAGCCGCTGTAGATGGCCAGCCCCTTGCGTTCCAGCCGCGCCACGGCACGCGACAGGCTGCGCTCTTCGACGTTGGCGCGTTCCAGGTCCACCGGCCCACTCGCCAGCCGCGTCCAGGCGTCCAGTTCGTCCTGCGGCAACCTGGCCAGATGGGCTTCGTCTGCATGCAGGCGAAGTGCAAAGCGGATCTGGCTGGCGTGGGGGGATTCCTTTTGCTGGCGCTCCAGCACCGGCAATACCTGCGGGTACTGGTGCACCAGCAGACTCAGCGGCACTACGCGGCGTGGGCCGATCACCAGTCCCTCACCACCACCAAAACGCACCTCGCTGTCGCCACCCAGGCCAATGGCATAAATCTTCACCGCCTCCACCATCGGCCGCCACTGGCCGATCATGGCGCCATCGAAACTGAGCTCGGGCTGGCCCCCTCGCACCACGGCGATGTCGGTGGTGGTGCCACCCATGTCGGCCACGATGGCATCGCGGTAGCCACTCAGCGCGCAGGCGCCCAACACACTGGCGGCCGGCCCTGACAACACCGTGCCCACCGGGCGCTGCAGTGCGCTGTGCACGTTGATAAGACTGCCGTCACCCTTGACGATCATCAGCGGTGCGTCGATCCGGCGCGCCGCCAGTGTGCTGCGCACCGAACCAATCAGCAACGTGACGTGCGAGATCATGCGCGCATTGAGTGCCACGGTCATGGCGCGCCTCGGTGCGCCCAGGCTCGACGCCAGCTCATGTCCGCAGGTGACCGGCTTGTCGCACAATTCTTCCACCAAGGCGCGCAGACGCAACTCATGCGCCGGGTTGCGTACACCGAAACTGGCGGAAATCGCGAAGGCCGACACCCGCGGCGCATGGCGCACGATGGCGCTGCGCGCCGCGGGCTCGTCGAGGGGCGTCAATTCGAAGCCGCCGGCGTCGTGGCCACCGGGCAACGCGACAATCGCCTCGCTGCCAAGCAATTCGGTCAGACCGCTGGCCTTGACCTGCGCGGCGTCATAACCGGCCAGCAGCACACACACCGGGGAGCCCTTGCCCTCGACCACCGAGTTGGTGGTCAGGGTGGTGGACAAGGAGACCAAGGCAACCTCTTGCAACAGGTCGGCCGGCAACTGGTCCAACGCGCCACCAATGCCCACAGCCAGGTCAAAACGCGTCGTCAGGCTCTTGGCAGTCGCCACCACCCGCTTGTTGGCGTCCAGCAACACGGCATCGGTGAATGTGCCGCCGGTGTCGATACCCAGAAAAAAATGCACGTGACGAGTCCTTGTTCTCGGGCCGCGACCGCAGGCGCAAAGCTCTTGCCCAGTGCACGATCATGCCAGCACAGCCGAGCGGCCGAGGTGTCACCACACGACCTTGAAAGTGCAGGGCGCGCCGTTCGGGGTGAACGTAACACTTTGCATTCAGGCTGGTTGGGCTGTGAACTTGACGCCCAGGGCCCGGGCTACCTTCATGATTGTCTCAAAGCGAGGCTTAGCGCCAGGCGCAAGCGCTTTGTAAAGACTTTCGCGAGACAGTCCGGCATCGCGCGCCACCTGCGCCATGCCCTTGGCGCGCGCAATATCGCCAAGCGCTTTGGCGATGAATGCCGCGTCTCCTTTTGCCTCGTCAAGGCAAGCCTCCAGATAGGCG
>JANLVB010000174.1:0-4909 GCA_031363785.1 Betaproteobacteria bacterium | reverse complement strand
ACCATGACCGCATTCACGCCCTGCAGGCAGAACACGCCGCGTCTCAATTGGCGCATGGCCACCCCGTCACGGCCAACCGCAACTGGGTGATCGTGACACCCGACGAAATCCAATGACCCCATCCCCAAACTCCGCATATTCCGCAACGTCCGCCGACAACCGATTCACCCGGCTGCTGGCAACCCGGGCCTGGCTGCTGGCCGACGGCGCCACCGGCAGCAACCTGTTCGACGCGGGGCTGATGTCGGGCGACGCACCCGAGCTGTGGAACATCGACCAGCCGGCCAAGATCACCGCGCTGCACCAGAGTTTTGTCGACGCCGGCGCCGACATCCTGCTCACCAACACCTTTGGCGGCACGCGTTACCGGCTGAAATTGCACCATTCCGAGGGCCGCGTGGCCGAGCTGAATCTGGCCGCCGCGCGGCTGGCACGCGCGGTGGCCGACGCCAGCGGGCGTGATGTGGCGGTGGCCGGCAGCATGGGCCCGACCGGCGAGATCATGCAGCCGATCGGCCCTTTGAGCATCGCGCAGGCCACCGACGCCTTTGCCGAGCAGGCCAAAAGCCTCCAAGAGGGTGGTGTTGATGTGTTGTGGATAGAAACCATGTCTTCGGTAGAAGAGGTGCAGGCGGCGGTGGCCGGTGCCGCCAGCACAGGCCTGCCGATCGTCTGCACGCTGAGTTTTGACACCAACGGCCGCACCATGATGGGCATCTCGCCGAGTGACTTTGCGGCGCTGGAAAAAACCCTGGTGCCGCGTTTGGCGGCCTGCGGTACCAACTGTGGTGTTGGCGCCTCCGAGGTGGTGGCCTGTATCCACAACCTGGCCGCTGCCGCCGGGCCGGACGTGGTGCTGGTGGCCAAGGGCAACTGCGGCATACCGCAGTATGTGGACGGCTCCATCGTCTACAACGGCACGCCCGAGCTGATGGCCATTTACGCACGCATGGCGCTGGACGCCGGGGCCCGCATCATCGGTGGCTGCTGCGGAACATCGCCCAGGCACCTGCGCGCCATGCGCGATGCGTTGGTTGCCCACACGCCTGCTGAAGGCCCGCAGCTCGACGAGATTGTCAGTGCCCTGGGCGAGGTGTCGACCGGTGCCCGTGCGCAATGGGGCGGTGAACAAAGCCGCCTCGGTGGTGCCGCGCCCGGCGCCAACCTCAAGCGCGGGCGCGGCCGACGCAGCGGCGCGACAGGTGAGTAGGCGCGCGTGAACTAGCCGGGCCATTGCCGTGCATGTGCAAACACGCGGCCTGCTGCTGGTGGCCGGGGCCACATTTTTCTGGAGCCTGAGCGGCGTCTTCGTGCGCTGGTTGCCCAGCACCGACCCGTGGACCTTCAACGCCTGGCGCGGGCTGGGCATGGGCCTGTCGTTGTTGGTCTGGACCTTGCTGCACTACGGTGGGCGGGGTGCCGCGACCTTGTTCCGCCAGGCCAACCCGCGCGCCATCGTCATCGCCGCGGGTTTTTTTGCCATCGGCTCGTCGGCCTATATCGTGGCGCTGAAGATGGCCAGTGTGGCGGCCGTCTCGTGCCTGGGTGCCACCTCGGGCCTGTTTGCCGCCGTGCTGGCGCGCATCTGGCTGGGGGAGCGCACGCGACTGGTGTTTTATCTGGCCACCATGGTCGCACTGGTCGGGGTGGCGGTGATCGCGTTCAGCGAACGCAACGCCTCGGTCAGTGGTTTTGCCGGCTCCATGGTGGCACTGGTGATGGCGGTCTGTTTTGCCGGCCAGAGCGTGGCACTGCGCCGCTACAGCGCGCAAGGCATGGAGCCGGCCATGATCGTGGGTGGTTTCAGCATCTTTGTGCTGGTGGCACTGTTCGGCACGCTGGCGCCAGTGGAACCGTCGACCATCCTGCTGCTGTTTGTGATGGGCACCGTTCAGTTGGCGATACCCATGGTGATGTACATGCGCGGTGCCCGCCATGTGCCAGTGACCCAGATGGTGCTGATCACCATGTCCGACGCTTTCTTGAATCCGCTTTGGGTATGGATGCTCTTCGGCGAGCTACCCGCCGCCGGTGTGTTCTGGGGCGGTGCGCTGATCCTGGGGGCAATCGCGGCGACGACATTGCGGGGGAAGTAGGCCAGGATAGGCGACCGAGTTGTGGGCAGGCGACCAATCCAGCTTTTTGCCGCGGCAACCGCAGCGCGCCGAGTGAACGCCAGCTCCGTTGCTTGGCTCATGGCTGCTCTTTGTCGCTACAGAAATCGGGAATATCAGACCGGATAAACTGGGTGGCCAGAACATCCGACGGGCTACATTACGTTGAACATCCTGTTCCCAAGCGGCTACCGGACTCCGTACACTGCGGACTATGGCCCAATCAACGATCAGCAATTTCCGCCGCCTGATCCGCACGCTGAATTATGTTGTTTCAACCCACGCGGCAGAGGAACTAGACGATGACAACCTATCCATCCTCGATCTCGAAAACATCATCCTCACGGGGCAAATCAGTGAGCGCCAGCGCGACGCTCAAACCCGCGAGGTCAAGTGCGTCGTCAACGGCATTACGCTCGACGGCGCAACAGCCGAAGCAGTCGTCAAGATCGGCTTTACGGGCAAGCTCATCGTCATTACTGTCTACCTCTGTTGAGTGTCAGTGTGCTCACTGCGGGAGCGCGTCCTTGCAACTCAAGCATGTCACGCGCAGCTTTGGCAAGGGTTCTGCCTTGCTTGTGATTGAAGCCATCCCACTGTGGTCATGTTCCAGTTGCGGAGAGTCTTACTTCTCTGCCCAGACCATGCACGAAATTGAACGCATCAAGGCGCTTCGAAAGTCGGTTGCAGTGAATCGCTCGGTACCGGTCGCCGCATTCGAGGCGGCGGATGCTTAACTGGTCGGTCCATCGGCCCGCCTTCGGCGCCCGCTGACCTTCGACGTTAAACCGCAGGATAAATATTCCTTGATGCCAATACGTTTCGTATATACACTTGGCGCATGGAGTTCGCTTGGTCAGAAACGAAACGTGCAGCGAACATCAAGGCCCATGGCCTTGACTTCGTAGATGCAGCAAGCGTTTTTGAGAGCGCGACGTTTACGTTTGAAGATGACCGTTTCTCCTACGGCGAGCAACGCTTCGTTACGTTGGGCTTGCTCGCTGGCTTTACTGTCTCAGTCGTACATACGGAGAATGAACATGAAATCCGCGTCATCTCGTTCCGAAAAGCAACCAAGCGCGAGTCGCAAATCTACTTCGATGAAATCCAAAACTGATTGGACACGCCTGAAGTCTGGTGCCGGCGCCGTAAAACCGACGCCAGAACACCCGGAGGCTGACGTAAAGCACATTGTTCGTGGCCTTGTTCGCAAGGGTTTGAAGCCGCTGCCATCCAAGGCATCTATTTCGCTGCGAGTGGATCAAGATGTACTCGAATGGTTCAAGGCGCAAGGTACAGGCTACCAGACGCGCATCAACACAGTCCTCAGGGCGTTCCGTGACGCTTCGGTTTAACAGGTTGCTCGTCACGGACACGCAGCAGCAGGTTGCCGCTTCGTGGCGCTTGCTGCGTGCCGGACAGCGCCAACGTTATGCATCTGCACTTGAGGAACCCTGTGAATAGAGACCCCCGTGCCAAAGGAAAGGATTTTGCGAAGTTCTTGGAGTCACTGCCGGAAGAAACGCGTGCGCACGGCAACGAGGTGAATTTTCGCGCTGCCAAAGCGGAGCACCAGGATTTTCTCGAACACTTTGGCAAGGGCCATTGCTATCTTTGCAAGAAGCCACTTACGTCATTCAGCAAAAAGTCTCCTTGCCCACACTGGCTTCTCAAACCCAAAGGCTTCAAGAAAAATGATCTTCTCTTGATTGCACAACACTACGGCTACTATCAGATTCAGAGTTTTCTGCGTTGGGTTGCAAACCAAGAAGGCTTTGCTCGAAACATCAACGACCTTCCGGACGAAGGCACTGGAAGCAAACTTTTTGAGGTAACCATCAAGTACAAAAACCTTGAATGGGCATTTTCGTGTTCCGAGTCTGACTATCAGGGACACGCCACTTCGCAGCACGCCAAATATCAGCACTACCACTTTCAAATGCGTCTCGACCGGAAGCCGTTCATCAACTACAGCGACTTCCACGTTCCGTTCAGCGAAATGGATGTCATCAACATTGAAGCCATGCACGCGTCACCAGACAAGATAAAACAGCGATTCTCTTTTGGCGAAGGAATGCACGACGTCCTGAATGACAGCACCCTCGAACACATCGTCAACGCTACCGTGCCGGGAGATTCAACAGACGAAGCACCTTTTAAAATCGACACCATCGCAATGGCCGAAGAAGGGAAGACAATCAGCGGTGATGATCTCTACGAAATCATTCAGGAAGCAAAAGCGAAGAATGTTACTGTCGCAAGTCTTATGCACAAGCTACCAAACGCTCACACTAGAGTTATCGTTACCCCCGGTCCCGGGGTTGTTGAGCAAGCTCCGCGTTCTGGGCGTAAAAAAGATGCAT
Source organism: Betaproteobacteria bacterium (assembly GCA_031363785.1). Taxonomy (GTDB): domain Bacteria; phylum Pseudomonadota; class Gammaproteobacteria; order Burkholderiales; family Burkholderiaceae_C; genus CAISIP01. The sequence goes on along the minus strand of JANLVB010000174.1, from coordinate 432 downwards.
AACCCGGCGCTCAACCTCGCTCCCTTCGGTCGCTGGACGCTGCGCGATAAAGCCGCGCAGCGCCGGTTAGCTCTACTACAAGGGCTTCCCCATCTTTGTCAACAACTGACAAACAGAACTCCGCCGAGGTTGAATTGCGAAGCAATTGACCTCGGAACCTGACCCCTCCTCCTCTGACCAACATCACTCCGTGACTTCTGTCGTTGCCTGCTGAGTGCAAGGCATGTGGACGGCGGAACTACAAACGGTCATTCAAGGCTGCAAGACATGCAGCGGACCCTGATGAAAGACGCGCGCCGAGGGCTCCATTCGTTAGTCGAGGCTCAGAACTGATTGCGCAATCCTGTTGACCTCCTTGAGCTAAACGAGCATTCCCCGGCGCAGGTCCAAACCTTTCACTCATCAACGACAAGTCATCACACGGTGACATCT
>JANLVB010000157.1:0-13422 GCA_031363785.1 Betaproteobacteria bacterium | reverse complement strand
GCACACGTCGTGGCGCGGTTGACTTCGAGACGGTGGAGACGCAAATCGTCTGCGACGAGAGCGGGCGCATTGAAAAGATCGTGCCGCGCACCCGCAATGACGCACACAAGGTGATCGAGGAGGCCATGCTGGCAGCCAACGTCTGCAGCGCGGACTTCATACTGCAAAGCAAACATCCCGGCCTGTTCCGGGTCCATGAGGGGCCGACTCCGGAGAAGAAGGAGATTCTGCGCAGTTATCTCAAGGCCACCGGAGTGGGCTTGAGCATCAGCGATGACCCGTCACCGGCGGAGTTTCAGGCCATTGCCGCAGCAACCCGGGAGCGGCCCGATGCGCAGCAGATCCACTCGATGCTGCTGCGGTCGATGCAGCAGGCGATCTACACCCCGGTCAACAGCGGGCATTTCGGGCTCGCGTTTGATGCCTACACCCACTTCACCAGTCCGATCCGGCGTTACCCTGATCTGCTGGTGCACCGGGTCATCAAGGCGATCCTGGCGCAGCAGCGGTACCAGTTGCCGATCTTGCCAACACCGGGCGAGGCCCACGCCAAGCTGAGCCGGCGACTTGAAAAAGGCCTGGCGGGGCGGGTCCGGGAACCGGGTGAAAAGCCGCGTGTTGCCAGTGCCGAGCAACTGGCCTGGCAGGCCGCCGGATTACATTGCAGCGCCAACGAACGCCGCGCTGACGAAGCCAGCCGTGATGTCGAAGCCTGGCTGAAGTGCAAATACATGCGTGAACATTTGGGTGAAGAGTATGGCGGTGTGGTTACCGCTGCCACGTCGTTCGGAATTTTCGTCACGCTGGACGCCATGTATGTGGAAGGCCTGGTGCACATCACCGAACTCGGCGCCGAGTATTTCCGCTTTGACGAGTCGCGCCAGGAGTTGCGCGGCGAGCGCACCGGCATGCGGTATGCCATCGGAACGCGCGTGCGGGTGCAGGTGAGCCGCGTCGACCTGGACGGCCGTCGAATAGATTTTCGTCTGGTGCGCGAGGGCGAGGAACTGCCCGAGCGGCCGACCAAGGACAAAGTAACGGGCAGGGATGGCGCGTTGCGGCCGGCGCGGGACGAGGCAGTGCTTGATCCGCTGCTTCCCATCAAGGCGCGACGGGCAGCTGACACGGGCGGGCGCGGCCGCAAGTTGGCACCTGTGACACGCAAGGCGGCTGCCGGTAAACCGCCCGCCGGCAAACGCAGTCACAAGGCGCGGCGCTGAGGCGGCGCGCAGGAACGGGCTCGATCATATTTCAGGAGCAGTCATGGCAAACCACGGACGGGTCGCAATCATCACGGGGGCGGGAACGGGTGTCGGCAAGGCTGCCGCCCGGGCCATGCTGGCTGATGGATACAGGGTGGTGTTGGCGGGCCGCCGGCGCGCGCCGCTGGATGCAGTGCAATCCGGTCATCCCCGCGCTGAGGATGTGCTGGTGGTACCCACCAACGTCGCTGACGCGGAGTCGGTCGAAGCCCTGTTTCGGGCGACGCTGGCGAGGTTCGGTCGTGTCGATGTGCTGTTCAACAACGCCGGGGTGGGCGCACCGGCAGTGCCGCTGGAGGATATGACCCTCGAGCAGTGGCGCACTGTGGTCGACATCAACCTCAGCGGCATGTTCTATTGCATCCAACAGGCGTTCCGCATCATGAAGGCGCAGACGCCGCGGGGCGGGCGCATCATCAACAATGGGTCGATATCGGCCCATGCGCCGCGTCCGCAGTCGATCGCCTACACCGCCACCAAACACGCCGTGTCCGGACTGACCAAGAGCGCGGCACTGGATGGCCGGATCCACGACATCGCGGTCGGCCAGATCGATATCGGCAACGCCGCCACCGAGATGGCGCAACGCATGGCCAAGGGTGTGTCGCAGGCGAATGGCCAGATTGCGGTCGAGCCGCTCATGGACGTTGACGTGGTCGGGCAGTCGGTCCTGTACATGGCGAACTTGCCGTTGACGGCCAACGTGCTGTTTCACACCGTCATGGCAACCAAGATGCCGTTTGTCGGGCGCGGCTGAGCGGGCTTTTTGCGCGTCAGCACCAGGACGCCACGGCCAACTTGGCGGCGGTAAGCGTCTGATTGGCCGGCCACAGGTCGGCGCAGCGGGCATGCCGGTACGCGCTGTCGTGCGCTGCAGCCAGCGCAGGCTGGCCGTTTGCCATGGCGGCACCAATCGCCCCGGCGAGCACGTCACCCGTGCCGGCGGTCGCCAGACGCGGGTTGCCCACCGGGACAATCGCGCAGCGGCCACCTGGCGCTGCGATCACGGTGCCCGAGCCCTTGAGCACGACCACACAGGCGTAATCACGTGCCAGCCGACTGGCTGCCTGGCACCGGTCACCCTGTACTTCGGCGGTACTGCAACCCAGCAACCGTGCTGCTTCCAGCGGGTGCGGCGTCAGCACTGTCTGCCAACCTCGACTGTGACGGGAGCGCAATTGGGTTTGCAGTTTGCTGTCGCTGGCAATGCTGTTGAGGCCATCGGCATCCAGCACCAGGCGGCGGGCGCAGGACAACACACGCGGCAGGTGTTCTGCCACTGCCGTGCCGCCGCCGCAACCACACACCACGCTGGCCTGGGCCAGGTCTACTGTCGCCGCGTCGCGCAGCATCAACTCTGCATGGAACTGGCCGGGCGAGCCGGCGGCGGCGTCCAGCAGGGCCAGGTACACCCGTCCTGCTCCCTGGTGCAAGGCGGCCACGCCGGCCAGCACAGCGGCCCCCGCCATTCCGGTGGCGCCCCCGATGACCACCACATCGCCGCGGCTGCCTTTGTGTGCGCGGTGGATGACCGGTAACCGTGTTGGCGCTGGCAGCAGGCTCGCGTTGGCTGGAGGCGCGCCGCGTAATGCCGGCGCACTCCAATCGACACCGAGATCGTCCAACCAAACACTGATGCTGGCATCGCGACCGTCGGCCGTGAACAGGCCAGGCTTGAGAGTCAGCAGGCACAAGGTCGCCGCTGCGCGCACACACAACGGCGACGCGGTGCCGGTGTCGGCGTTCAGGCCGGTCGGGATGTCGACAGACAACACGGGGCGCCCGGACTGGTTGATACAGGTGATCCATTGCCCGAGCAGCCCATCTGGCGCACGATTTGCACCGATCCCCAGCAGGGCATCAACACATACATCAAACTGCGGCGGTGGTGCATCGGCGAAGATCACCCCTGCCGCCTTCGCACGCCGACATGAAGCGGCAACATCGGCGTCGGCGGTATGCAAGTCGCCCGACCAGGTGACAAACACCGTCTTGCCTTGTTGTTGCAGCCGTGCCGCTGCTTCGAGGCCATCACCACCGTTGTTGCCCGGCCCGGCCGCCACCCAGATAGTGTCGGCATGTGGATGCAGCGCCAGGCACAGCCGCGCCGTCGCCAGGCCGGCGCGCTGCATCAGGACATGGGGCGCGGCCAATGACAACGCGATGTGTTCCAGTGCCCGCGTGGCGACCACACCAAACAGCGGCCAATGGGGTCCGGGTATTACACGCTGCGGCCTTGGCTCGTTTGCCATGGGATGTTCAAAACTCGAAGCTGTCGCCTTCGCGTGCCAGGCGCAACACAGGGCCCTCAGTCAGTCGCCCCTGGGCTGCAACAACTGACGCGAAGACGGCCTCCAGCGCCTCGTCGCTGCGTGTTGGTTCGTGGTGCGTGAAAAACAGGTTCTTTACACCAGCCTGCCGCGCATAGGACAGGCTGGAGTCATAACTGCCATGTCCCCAGCCCTTCTTGGACAGGTATTCCGCCGCAGTGTAGGAGCTGTCGGCCACCAGCACATCAACACCACGCATCGCATCCACGATGGCTTGTTGCCGGTCGTCCACAAACTGCTGGTACTCGGCATGGTCCGGCTCCGACGGTTCGTAGATGTTATAGGGCGGCTCGTGGTCGCCAGTGAAGAACACCGACTTGCCGGCACACTCGATGCGGTAGCCGAAATTGATCACCGGATGGTTCAGCAGACAGGGCGTGACCCTGGCGCTTCCGATGGCCACCGTTTTCCCGGGTTCCAAGGTGACGTACTCCATGCGTGCCTTGAGTTCAGCCTCGCGCACCGGGAAGTAGCTGTATTGCAGCTGCACCGACATCACCTGTTCGATGCCGTTGCCCGATATGGGATCGAAGGCGCCATGCAGTCGCAGCACGTTGCCCGGAATGAAGTTTGGCAGAAAGAAGGGAAGGCCCTGGATGTGGTCCCAGTGCGAATGGCTGATCAACACGTTGGCCGTCACCGGCAATTCGGGCAACAGACTTTGCGACAGCGGGAATATGCCGGTGCCGGCGTCCAGAATGATGAGTTCGTTGGCATCGGTGCGCACTTCGATACAGGTGGTGTTGCCACCATAACGCACGGTCTTCGGTCCCGGAGAGGCAATCGATCCGCGCACACCCCAGAATCGGATTTTCATGGCGCGCTCAGATGTGTGCGAAGAGCTTGGCCTCTTCGTGTAACGCTGCCGGGTCGTCAAGCCCGGCGATCAGGCTGTCCAGGTCACCGCCGAGACGCGCCGCCAATGGTGCAGGCAGATCGGACACGAACGGGTTGCCGGCAAATCCGAGCCTGAGTTTTTTGCTGATCTGGTTGGCGGCAAACACACAGGCGATCGCGCCACTATCCTGCACCTGCGGCCCGAACTGGTTGCGCACCGTGTCGACCAGGGCCGGCGCGAAGCGCCAGTGTTCCAGCAGCATGGCACCGGCCACGGTATGGTCGGCACCCAGTGTCTCGCGCATTGCGAGATGCGGAGACGACTGGTCACGTGCGCATAGCTGCAATGCATGCGCAAATTGGGTTGGCATGAAGCGGGCGAAAACCACTTTGCCGAAGCCATGCAGCAAGCCGGCGACAAAACAATCCAGGGCATCTGCGGCCCGGCTTTTCGCGGCCAGCTGTTTCGCGATCGCCGCTGTCGTCAACGAGTGCACCAGGTAACCATGCCAGTCGAAACCGTCATTGCTGGAGGTTGGCAACATACCGATGGCCGCCATGCCCAGGGCCAGATTCTTGGTTGCATTGAAGCCCAGATATACCACCGCCTGGCCGATCGAGCCCATGCGCTTGGGCAGCCGGTAATGCGCTGAATTCACAACCTTGAGTATTTTGACCGTCAGCACCTGGTCCTTGTCGATGACCAGGACCAGGTCGCGCGGGGTCGACCGTTCGTCCTGCGCCAACTCCAGGACCTTCTGGACGCTTTTGGGAAAAGCCGGCATGCGGTCTACCGCGCCAGCCAGCTCGTGCAACAGTTGCGGTTTCATCGGTTCTGATTGTGCATGGTGGGTCGTGCCGGGCTCTGCTGAATTGTGGACCAGAATTGGCTTGCCGGTCAGGAGTGTGGTGCCGCTGTGGCAAATCCTGCGGCATCGATGTCCGGTGACCGGCCTTGAATTTGGTCTGCCAGGACGCGGGCCGAGCCACAGGCCATGGCCCAGCCACTGGAGCCATGGCCCAGGTTCAGCCACAGGCCGCTGATCGGTGTGGCGCCAATCATGGGCGGGCGATTGGGCAGCATGGGGCGGGCGCCTTTCCACTCCTGCACCCCCATGGTGGCGCTGGCAGCACCCGGAAACCAATCGTGCATGACCTTGTACAGCGTTCCGATCGACGCCTTGTTGTGGCGTGCCGCGGAGCCGCCGAGCTCTGCGCCACCGGCCACGCGGACCCGTTGCCCGAGGCGCGAAATGGCGACCTTGTAATGCTCGTCCATCACACCGCTGCGCGGCGCATTCAGCGGCTCGCGGATGGCCGCGCTGATGGAGTAACCGTGTACCGCAGCCATTGGCGCACGGATTCCCAGGGGCCGCAGCAGGCGCGTTGACTCCGTTCCTGCACACACCACAACAGCGTCGAAGCGGCGCGCCGTTTCGTAGTGCGCGCATACAACGGACATCCCACGCCGCGTGTCCAGGGTTTGCACGGCTGTGCCAAATCGGTACTGCACGCCCAGCCGCTGTGCTTCGTTTTTCAGCATCAGTGCGAATTGGCGGCAATTGCCTACACCGTCGTCCGGACACAGGATGGCGCCTACAAACGGGGTATCCGGGTTCAGTGCTGGCTCGACGCGACGCGCCCCGGCCGTGTCGAGTTGCTGAAAGCTGACGCCCGCATTGCGCAGCACCTGCAGGCTTGGTTCGGCCATGGCGCGGTCCCTGTCACTACGCAGCAACACCAGGTAACCATCACTGCGGTCGAAGTCCAGTTTCAGGCGTGTGGTGATGTCGAGCAGCCGTTCGCGGCTGTAGAACGCCAGCCGTTGCAGGTGCGCCCGGTTGGCCTGGTACACGTCCAGGCGGCAGGCGCGGTACCAGCGCCACATCCAGCCAAAATCGGACAGGGCGAGTGGCAGGGTGAGCCGGATGCCGGCATGGCGCTGAAACATCTGCGCCAGCACCTTGCCGGGCATTCCGGGCGCAGCCCACGGCGTCACATAACCTGGTGCCAGGATGCCGGCGTTGGCAAAGCTGGTTTCTTCGGCCGCCGCGTTGCGGCGCTCGTATACCACCACCTCGTGGCCGTCCAGCGCCAGTTCATACGAGGTCGTGATGCCGATGATGCCTGCGCCAATAACCGCAATTTTCATGGATGCCCTGGGTGTCGCCGGTTTGCGCGCGTCGCGTCCGGCGCTCAGTCGCCGCGCAGCAGGAGTTCGATTTGCCGCGCCACGTTGAGCACCAGGTCGTCACGCAAGGCGCAGTTCCAGACCATCAGGCCCACCGGCAGTTCGCCGGCAACATGGCAGGGCAGCGACACGGCGCAGCCGTCGAGCAGGTTCACAAGGCTGGCATTGCGCAGCAGCTGGGCGTTGGTCGCAAAAAATGCGGCATCGCGCTGCGCGCCGGGTGCAATACCGGCAATCGCCGGTGCAACGATCGGTACCGTAGGCGACAGTACCGCATCAAAGGGCGCCAGGCGATTCTGCATGCGCACAATCCACTCCTGGCGCAAACGCACCAGGTCGCAATAATCCGCTGCGCTCAGGTTTTCGCCGCGGCGGATGCGCGCTACCACCCGGGGATCGTATTCGGCCTCGTGTTGCGCCAGTAAATGTCGGTGCCAGGCCAGGCTCTCGGCGCCGGAAAAGCCACCGTGGGCATTGAGCTCTGACAGCTGCGCCAGCTCCGGCATGTCGACCTCGACCACCTGCACCCGATGCGAGCGCAATTGCGACATGCTGCGCTCAAAGGCACGGGCCACCGTCCTGTCGAGATCGTCCTGCAACAGGTTGCGCACCACGGCCAGGCGGTAAGCCCGCAACGGCGCCACGCTGCGCAGCACCCGACAGCCCGCCAGCAACTCATGCGCCAGCATGGCGTCGTCCACCGAGCGCGTCAAAGCACCCGCGGTGTCGAGCGTGGTGGAGAGGGGAATTGCACCTTGGGTTGGTACCAGGCGCGCGGTACTTTTGAAGCCGACAATACCGTTGAGCGCCGCTGGTATGCGTATCGAGCCACCCGTATCAGAACCCAGGCCGATAAAGGAAGAACCGAGGGCTACCGATACCGCCGCGCCAGATGACGATCCGCCGGGGATCAGCGGCTCCGCCCGGCTCGCGGCGTTGGCCGGAGTGCCGAAATGCGGATTGATTCCGACACCGGAGAATGCGAACTCGACCATATTGGTTCTGCCAATGATGGCCGCTCCGGCGGTGCGCAGGCGCGCCACTGCCGGGCAGTCGCGCGCGGCCGGCGCCGCACCGGCAAGCACGGTCGAGCCGGCGCTGGTGACCTGGCCCGCGATGTCGAACAGGTCCTTGATGGACACCGCCAGCCCGAGCAACGGACGCCGCGCATTGGCCAGATCGGCCGCCGCCGCCCGTGCTGTGTCGAACGTGGTTTGCAGGAATACATGGTGCGATGGCGGCGCTTCGGCGACCGCGATACATCGATCCAATTCCAGTTGTGCCGAGCTCTGGCCGCTGCGGATTTGCCGGCGTGTGTTGTGCAAGTCGTTTGTGGCTGGGTTGTGCATGGTGATCCGGGTGCCCTGTGTTACACTTGTCGGGTTTTGCTGGGTGGTCTAAAGGCCCTTGGCGGACAAATCGCAAACCGGGCCCATCAAGGTGTTTGCGCCGACAGTTCCGAGTCACCGTCAATGGCGACTCGCGAAACTTCGGCCGCAGATAGCGGACCGGATTTTAGACCTAACCTTTGGAGTAGACCATGTCTGTAACCATGCGCGAAATGCTGGAAGCTGGAGTCCATTTCGGACACCAGACTCGTTTCTGGAACCCCAAGATGGCGCCGTACATCTTCGGGCACCGCAACAAGATTCACATCATCAACCTGGAGAAGTCGCTTCCGATGTTCCAGGAGGCAGCGAAGTTCGTGCGCCAGTTGACGGCGCGCCGCGGCACGGTGCTGATGGTGGGCACCAAGCGCCAGGCACGTGACACCGTGGCCCAGGAGGCGCAGCGCGCTGGTGTCCCCTATGTAGACCAGCGCTGGCTGGGTGGCATGCTGACGAACTTCAAGACCGTCAAGACGTCGATCAAGCGTCTGAAGGAGATGAAAGTCCAGCTTGAGGGTGGTCTGGACAGCATGAGCAAGAAGGAGCAGCTGATGTTTGCCCGTGAGCTCGAAAAACTCGAAAAAGACATTGGCGGCATCCAGGACATGGCGGCTCTGCCGGACGCGATTTTTGTGATCGATGTCGGTTACCACAAGATTGCGGTTCTGGAAGCCAAGAAACTTGGCATTCCTCTCATCGGGGTGGTGGATTCAAACCACTCGCCTGTCGGCATCGACTACGTAATTCCCGGCAATGACGACTCCGCCAAGGCGGTGACTCTGTACGCCCGCGGCATTGCCGATGCTGTGCTGGAGGGCCGGGCCAACGCGGTGGACGATGTCGTGAAGGCGGTGGCCTCGGAGACGACCGACGAATTTGTCGAAGTGAGCGAGGCGGCGGCTTGACCAGGCCGGGCTGACCCAACAGGGGCAGTGTTGCCCCTTTTTTTTGTCTGGTGTGGATATCTTTGGAAAGACTTACGGAGTAAGAAATGGTTGCGATTACAGCAAGTATGGTGGCGGAACTGCGCGGCAAGACCGATGCCCCGATGATGGAGTGCAAGCGCGCATTGACCGAGGCTGCAGGTGACATGGCCCGGGCCGAAGAACTGTTGCGCGTGAAACTGGGCACCAAGGCCGGCAAGGCCGCCGGACGGGTCACCGCCGAAGGTGTGGTGGCGAGTGCGCGTGACGGCGGCGTGTGCGCCCTGGTCGAGGTGAATTGTGAGACCGACTTCGTCACCAAGAGCGACGCCTTTCTGGCGCTTGCGAACGCCGCGGCCAAACTGGTTGCGGCGCACAACCCGGCGGACGTGGCAGCGCTTGGTGCGCTGCCCTATTTGCAGGATGGTTACGGGCCGACGCTGGAGGATGTACGCAAGGGCTTGATCGGCAAGATCGGCGAGAACATGAGTTTTCGACGTTTCCGGCGCTTTGACGGAGCGAGCAACCAGGCCACCTATCTGCACGGCACGCGTATCGGCGTCGTGGTCGAGTATGCGGGCGACGAATCCGCCGCGAAAGACGTTGCCATGCATGTGGCGGCGATGAAGCCGGTGGCTTTGTCGAGTGCCGATGTACCAGCTGAGCTGGTAGCGCGGGAACGCTCGGTCGCCGCTGCCAAGGCAGCCGAGGACGCTGCGGTCGCGACAGCGGCCGGTCGCGCCGTGCAATCGGCGGAAATTGTGGCCAAGCGCGTCGAAGGCGGTGTGCAGAAATTCCTCAAAGAGGTTTCGTTATACGACCAGTCCTTCGTCAAGAACGACAAGCAGACGGTAGCCCAGATGCTCAAGGAACGCGGCACGACAGTCAAGTCGTTCACCCTGTACGTGGTGGGCGAAGGCATTGAAAAACGTGTCGACGACTTCGCGGCGGAAGTGGCGGCGCAGGTGGCACAGGCGAAGAAGACGGATTGAGCCGGGCCAGCGCAAGCGTTGCATCTGCCTGACAACACGATAATTGCGTCCGAGGACCTGCCCATGACCAGTACCACGCCAGCACACAAGCGCATACTTCTCAAATTGTCGGGTGAGGCCTTGATGGGCAACGACCAGTTCGGCATCAACCGCGACACCATTGTTCGCATGGTGGATGAAATCGCCGAGGTGACGCGGCTTGGTGTCGAGGTTGCCGTCGTGATTGGCGGCGGCAACATTTTTCGCGGTGTGGCCGGCGGCTCGGTTGGCATGGACCGCGCCACGGCCGACTACATGGGCATGCTTGCCACGGTAATGAACGCGTTGGCATTGGGCGACACGATGAACAAGGCCGGCCTCACGGCGCGTGTCATGTCTGCGATTTCCATCGAGCAGGTGGTGGAGCCGTATGTCCGGCCCAAGGCGCTGCAATACCTGGAAGAAGGCAAGGTAGTGATTTTTGCCGCTGGCACTGGCAATCCCTTTTTCACCACAGACACCGCGGCCGCGTTGCGCGGTGCGGAGATCGGCGCCGAGGTGGTGTTGAAGGCGACCAAGGTGGACGGGGTGTACAGTGCCGACCCGATAAAGGATCCGCATGCCACGCGGTACAGCAGAATTTCCTTTGACGAGGCCATGTCGAAAAACCTGGGCATCATGGATGCGACCGCGTTTGCCCTGTGTCGGGACCAGAAGTTGCCGATCAAGGTGTTTTCGATCTTCAAACATGGCGCTCTCAAGCGCGTCGTGATGGGGGAAGACGAGGGCACTCTCGTCTATGCCTGACAATTGCCAGATTGTACGGAGCGGGTCCCTTGGCCCGCCTTGATCTTGCCGGAGTTGACGATGGACATCGCTGAAATCAGGAAAAACACCGAAGCCAGGATGGACCAGTCCATTGTGGTGTTCAAGACCAACCTCACGAAGATCCGCACCGGCCGGGCCAATCCGGCATTGCTCGACTCGGTGCAGGTGGACTATTACGGCGCCATGTTGCCGATCAGCCAGGTGGCCAATGTTTCCCTGCTTGATGGGCGCACCATCAGCATCCAGCCCTGGGAGAAGGGTATGGGAGCAAAGATCGAAAAGGCGATTCGCGAGAGTGATCTGGGGCTCAATCCTGCGTCCATGGGTGACCTGATCCGGGTGCCCATGCCGACCATGACGGAAGAGCGGCGCAAGGAGCTGACCAAAGTCGTGCGCAACGAGGGCGAAAGCGCCAAGATTGCCGTGCGCAGTTTGCGGCGCGATGCCAATGAGGCGGTGAAGAGGCTGGTGAAAGATAAGCTGGCGTCGGAGGATGACCACAAACGCTCCGAGGTCGATATCCAGAAGGTGACTGATCGGCATATCGCGGCGATCGAGCAGCTGGTGGCGGCCAAGGAACACGACATCATGGCGGTGTGAGTGGCGGTGCCCGTGGTCGCTGACAAGCCAATGAACCCGTCGCGTCATTCACCCCGGCATGTCGCCATCGTCATGGACGGCAACGGGCGCTGGGCCAAAAAGCGCTTCATGCCACGGGTGGCGGGGCACAAGGCTGGCGTGAACGCCCTGCGACAGTGTGTACGGGCCTGCGCCCAGCGTGGTGTCGAGGTGCTGACAGTGTTTGCATTTTCATCCGAGAACTGGAGTCGCCCCCAGGACGAGGTGTCCGGCCTCATGGAGCTGTTGCTGATGGCCTTGTCGCGCGAGGTGCCGCAACTGGTCACCGACGGCGTGCAGTTGCATTTCGTCGGGGACCGTGGCGGGCTTTCGGCCGCTGTCTGCGCCGGTCTGGTGCGGGCCGAGCAGGCGACCACGCACAACAGCCGCCTGCGCCTCAACGTGTGTTTCAACTACGGTGGCCGCTGGGACATTGCCCAGGCGGCGCAGCGCCTGGCGACACTGGGGCGGCCGATCACGCCGGACAGCCTGGGCGCGGCAATGACCATGGGCGAGGTGGCGGATCCAGATCTGCTGATCCGCACCGGCGGCGAGCAGCGCATCAGCAACTTCCTGTTGTGGCAAGCCGCTTATTCGGAGCTGTACTTCTGCGAAACCCTGTGGCCGGATTTCGATGACGCCGCACTGGATCTGGCTTTTTCCGATTTCGCCCGGCGCGAGCGCCGCTTCGGCAAAACATCCGAGCAGCTGACGTCCAACAACGAGACCCAACGGGTCGCGTGAGACCACGCCATGTTGTGGCAACGCGTCGTCACTGCAGTGGTCTTGTTGCTGCTCCTGCTGCCCGCGCTGTTTTACCATTCACCCGAACCGTTCAGCGCGGTAGCCATGGTGTTCGTCGTTGCTGGCGCCTGGGAGTGGGCGCGACTCTGCGCCATGGGCCGTGGTGGCTGCCTGGCGCTCGCCGCCGTGTGTGCGGCGCTGTGTGCTGCCGCGTGGCAGGCCGGCTGGTTGATCGCACCCCTGACCGGGTTGTGGCTGGTGGCGGCAGCGGTTTGGCTGTTCGGTGGCGCCTGGTTGCTGTATGGCGGCGTGTCGGCCTGGCTTGCGCTGCCACGAGTGCTGCGCCTGACCATTGGTTTGGGTGTGCTGACAGTGGCCTGGATCGCCGTCGCGCAGGCGCGCACGATTGGCATCAACTATTTGCTGTCAGTGCTGGTGCTGGTATGGGCTGCAGATATCTTCGCCTATTTTTCCGGGCGAGCCTGGGGTGGCAGGATTCTGGCCCGCAAGCTGGCACCATCGATCAGCCCGGGAAAGAGTTGGGAAGGTGTGTGGGGCGGCATGGTGGGTGTACTGGTGCTGGCTCTCGTGTGGGTCTGGGCCGACGGGCACTGGCGCATGGTGGTGCCGAGCCTGTTCACACGGCTCTACGAGCTTGGGCTGTGGCCGATGCTGGCCGCTGTGGTCTTGTTGTGTGCTCTGAGTGTGGTCGGTGACTTGAGCGAGTCCTTGCTCAAGCGCGCAGCCGGCGTCAAGGACAGCAGCGGTCTGTTGCCGGGACATGGTGGTGTACTCGACCGGCTTGATGCCCTGCTGCCGACTCTGCCCGTAGCAATGTTGATGTATTCTTTGTGGAGTGTTGCCGCATGATGCAGCAGGTGGCCATTTTGGGCTCTACCGGCTCGATCGGTGTCAATACGCTGGATGTGCTGGCCCGTCATCCGCAGCGCTACCGTGTGTTCGCGCTCACGGCTTCTATCCAGGTGGACAAGATGCTGGCGCAATGCGTGCAGTTTCGACCCGACGTGGCCGTCATGGCAAGCCCCGACCACGCTGCTGTGCTGGCGCAGCAGTGCAAGGATCATGGCTTGCCAACCCGCGTCTTTGGCGGTGCGCAGCATATCGAGGAAGTTGCAGCGGATGAACGCGTCGATGTGGTGATGGCGGCCATCGTGGGCGCGGCCGGGCTGGCCGCCTGCATGCGCGCGGCGCTGGCGGGGAAACGCCTGCTGTTGGCCAACAAGGAAGCACTGGTGGTGGGCGGAGCGGTGTTCTTGCAGGCGGTTGCCAGGGGTGGTGCGCGCTTGTTGCCGATCGACAGCGAACACTC
>JANLVB010000139.1:0-2088 GCA_031363785.1 Betaproteobacteria bacterium | reverse complement strand
GAGATGGCATTTATTGATCTTTTCATAAGTCATGACAGCCAATCGTAGCCTGATGCGTTATATCTGCAACGACTTGTTTGGAGATATGACGCATGGCCAAAAAGACAATGGACGAGGCAACGAAGAAGCGGGTGCGAGCTGGGCGACTTCTGCAAAAGGGCAAGACACCGGCGCCAAGACAGACGCCGCAGGGTGGCTTCAGGCGACGGGGCGGGCCACCACGAGCTTGCGCGGGATCAAGTTGCACCGCCACAAGCGCCCGCACAATCGAGACGTGGTCCAGGCCTTGCCCGCCCAAACGATCCACAGGGACGGGCCGCACGAACGACGAGAGTAAGTGAAGCGCGATACGTCTATTGATCTTCGGTGCCGGTGTTCTGGGCACCTTCTATGCCGCGAAACTGCAGGCCTGCGGGCACGATGTGACGATCCTTGCCCGTGGCCGCCGAGCCGTGCAGGTGCGCGACCGTGGCCTGGTGGTCCAGGAGCGCGGACGGGGATGCCTGCGGACCCGAACCAGCGTGATCGAGACTCTGGAGCCCGATCAGTCCTACGACTACGTTCTGGTGCTCGTGCGCAATGACCAGGTCGAGTCGGTGTTGCCTTCGCTGGCAGCGAACAAGGCAACGCCCAGCCTCGTGTTCATGTTCAACAACCTGGCCGGACCACAACGACTGATTGACCTGATGGGGCGCGAACGCGTGCTGCTGGGCTTCCCCGGTGCGGCTGGCGAGCGGGCCTTGGACGGAACCGTCGTGGCCACTGTTCTGCCGGCGCTGATCCAGAAGACCACGGTCGGCGAACTCGACGGTCGCCCCACACTGCGGCTTCGGTTACTCGCGGCTGTGCTGCAGGAGGCCGGCTTTCCCACTGCCGTCTCGGGCAATATGGACGCCTGGCTGAAGACCCATGTCGCGCTCGTGAGCTCGATTGCGGATGCGTTCTACGCAGCAGGCGGTGACCTGAAGGTCCTGGCCAACAGCAGATCCCAAGTGATCGTCATGTTGCGCTCAATCCGAATGGCCTTCGCGGCCCTGCGCGCGCAAGGCCTACCGGTCACCCCGGCAAGGCTGCGCGGCGTTGAACTGTTGCCCGCATGGCTGCTCGTTGGTGCATGCCAATGGGCATTGCGCACGTCCTATGCTGAACTGATCATTGCGCGCCATGCGACTGTGGCACGCGAGGAAATGGCGCTGCTGGCCGAGCAGCTTCACGCGCTGGTGGAGCGTAGTGTTGGTACCGCAGCGCGAGCCTCCACGCCCGAGCGTGTACGACCGTGAGCGGATGCTGGGGCGTCGCCGCATGCGCCTGGCCAGGCAGGTTGACACGCCAGGCGCTGCGCAAGGGCAAGTGTATCGATGTCGATGTCGACGGCAAGACGATCGGGCTGAGCGGCACGGTGCATCCGTGGCTGGGGTTTAACGCGGCACAAGGCGTGGCCTGGCGTGCGTCGCCTATCGGCGCACCGCGTCGGACTGGTTCTCTTGGCGAACCGGATGCAGCGGGCGCGGTGGGGAGATGTTGATCAGGGTGTGATCGCCACTTTCAGCACACCGTCACGCTGGTTCCCGAACAGCTCATACGCCTTCTCGATGTCGTCAAGCTTGAAGCGGTGCGTGACCATGGGGCTCAGGTCCACGCGGCCCGACTGGATCACCGACATCAAGCGGCGCATGCGTTCCTTGCCCCCCGGGCAGAGTGTTGTCACGATCTGGTGATCGCCCAAGCCGGCCGCAAAGGCGCCCAGCGGAATGGTCAGGTCGCTGGAGTACACGCCCAGGCTCGACAAGGTCCCGCCCGGCCGTAGTACGCGCAGGCAGGCCTCGAACGTCGCCTGCATACCCAAGGCTTCGATGGCGACGTCCACGCCGCGCCCGTCGGTGAGTCGCATGATCGCCTCGACCGGGTCCATGCGACTGCTATCGATCACATGATCGGCACCCATCCGGCGGGCGATCTCCAGGCGGTTACCCAGGCGGTCCACGCCGATCACCGTGGTCGCGCCGCTGAGCTTGGCGCCGGCCGTGGCGCATAGGCCGATCGGCCCCTGCGCGAACACCGCCACCGTGTCGCCGATGCGTATGCCGG
>JANLVB010000081.1:0-2239 GCA_031363785.1 Betaproteobacteria bacterium | reverse complement strand
GTTTGATGAAATTTTGCGTGGTTTGCGCATCGTGCATCAACACAAGATGTTGCACCTGGACATCAAGCCCGCCAATATTTTTGTCACTGACGACAACCGCGCCGTACTGATTGACTTTGGTGCCGCACGCGAGGTGCTGAGCAAGGAAGGCAATTTCATCCGCCCGATGTACACGCCCGGGTTTGCAGCGCCCGAAATGTACCGGCGCGACTCGTCGATGGGGCCCTGGACTGACATTTACGCCATTGGTGCCTGCATCTATGCCTGCATGCAGGGTTACCCGCCGAACGAGGCCCCGCAACGGGTGGAAAAGGACCGCATCGCGACCGCGCTGACGCGTTTGCGCGGTGTGTATTCAGACAACCTGATCGAGGTGGTCGAATGGTGCATGGCACTCGACCCGCTGTCGCGACCGCAGTCGGTGTTTGCGCTGCAAAAAGAGCTCAGCCGCGAGGGTGAACGCCGTTATACCAAGCTGTCGGTGGCCGAGAAAGTGCGTCTTCAGTTTGACACCATGGTGACCGATACCAAGAAGAACTCCAGAAGCATCGCCAGTTCGGTGGCCAAGCCAAAATGAAATTTACCGTATTCCAGGTCAGTCGCAAGGGTGGACGCCAGCTCAACGAAGACCGCATGGGTTACAGCTACACCCGCAATTCGGGTCTGTTGTTGCTGGCCGACGGCATGGGCGGGCACCCGGAGGGCGAGGTCGCGGCACAGCTGGCATTGCAGGCGATATCGGCGCTCTACCAGGCCCAGGCCAAACCCAAACTGGACGATGTGGCCGCATTCCTGAACGCCGGCATCATGGCAGCGCACCGCCAGATCATCAAGTACGCGATTGAAAAAGGCATGCTCGACACGCCGCGCACGACCGTGGTCGCCGCAGTGGTACAGGACGGCATAGCATGCTGGGCGCATTGCGGCGATTCGCGCCTGTATCTGGTGCGTGCTGGCAAACTGGTGGTGCGCACCCGGGACCACTCGTACATGGAACAACCACCGCACGGCCACACTTCGTCGCGCGCTGCCGAGCGGCTGAATCGGAATATTCTGTACACCTGCCTGGGCTCACCCACCAAGCCGGTGTTTGACGTAAGTGGCCCGACGCCGCTGCAGCAGGGCGACAAGATCATGCTGTGTTCCGATGGCCTGTGGGGCAGCCTGGAAGACGCGGATATCGTGCGCCAGCTCAGCGCCAAGGCGGTCGGGCAGGCGGTGCCGGACCTGGTGGAAAGCGCCCTGCAGAAGGCTGGTGCAACCAGTGACAATGTGACAGTGATCGCGATGGATTGGGAGACCCCCGACGAGTTCGAAACCACCAAGGGCAGTGTTTCCACCGAAGGCATGGATGAGGGCGCGTTTGCCAGCACCATGCAGTCCGGCGGGCTCGAAGGCGGCGAGGACGAGCTGGACGATGCAGCCATCGAACGCTCCATCGCCGAGATCAACGAAGCCATCCGGCGCTCCGCGGCCAAACGGCGCTAGCCCCGGTTGGTGGGTGTCGTGCCCGCATACTTTTCCTGTTTCGGAGTAAATATTTGAGTAATTTCCAACGCGGCGACGGACGTTCGCCAGACCAGATGCGCCCGGTCAAACTGACGCGCGGCTTCACCATCCACGCTGAAGGGTCAGTGCTGGTCGAATTTGGTGCCACCCGGGTGTTGTGCACCGCGTCGGTGGAAGAGAAAGTGCCAGGCCACAAGCGCGGCAGCGGCGAGGGCTGGGTCACCGCCGAATACGGCATGTTGCCGCGTTCCACCCATACCCGCAGTGACCGTGAGGCGGCGCGTGGCAAACAAAGCGGTCGCACGCAGGAGATCCAGCGCCTGATAGGGCGCTCCATGCGCAGCGTGTTCGACCTCAAGCTGCTTGGCGAACGCACCATACAGCTCGACTGCGATGTGCTGCAGGCCGACGGCGGCACCCGCACTGCGAGCATCACCGGCGCCTGGGTGGCCGCGTTCGATGCAGTCAGCCGGCTGATGGCTCAGGGCAAACTGGCGAGGTCGCCGATTCTGGCGCCGGTGGCCGCGATTTCAGTCGGCATCGTGCAGGGCACCGCCTTGTTAGACCTGGAATACACCGAAGACTCGGCCTGTGACACCGACATGAACGTGGTGATGACGGGTGCCGGCCACTTCGTCGAAGTGCAGGGAACGGCCGAGGGCGCGCCGTTTTCCCGCTCCGAGATGAATGCCCTGCTGGCGCTGGCCGAAAAAGGCATCACCGAGCTGAT
>JANLVB010000067.1:0-27872 GCA_031363785.1 Betaproteobacteria bacterium | reverse complement strand
GGATCAAGCAGCTGGCCGGCGGCGCTGCTGGCGATGAAGCACTGCACCATGCACCGGGCTCGGTCATGGCGGTGGGTGATGACGACCAGAGCATCTATGCCTTTCGCGGTGCGCGGGTGGGCAATATGGCCGACTTTGTGCGTGAGTTCGGCGTGCGACACCAGATCAAACTGGAGCAGAACTACCGCAGTTTCTCCAACATCCTGGACAGTGCCAACGCGCTGATCAGCCACAACAACAAGCGCTTGGGCAAAAACCTGCGCACCGATCAGGGCCCGGGCGAGCCGGTGCGGGTGTTCGAATCCACCAGCGACCTGGCCGAGGCGCAGTGGATGGTGGACGAGATGCGCCAGCTGGTGCGCGACGGCAGTGGGCGCAGCGAGATCGCGGTGTTGTACCGCAGCAATGCGCAGAGCCGGGTCATCGAAACCGCCTTGTTCAATGTGGGCATGCCGTACCGGGTGTACGGCGGGCTGCGCTTTTTTGAGCGTGCCGAGATCAAGCACGCTCTGGCTTATCTGCGCATTCTGGAAAACCCGGGCGATGACACGAGTTTTTTGCGGGTGGTCAATTTTCCGCCGCGTGGCATTGGTGCGCGCAGTCTGGAGCAGGTGCAGGATGCCGCGCGTGCTTGCGGACGCAGCCTGCACGATGCGGTGGCGTCGGTGTCGGGCAAGGCGGGTGTGAACATGGGGGCGTTTGTGGCGGGCATGGCCACTCTGCGGGCGCAGACGCAGGGCTTGTCGTTGCGCGAAATTATTGAGCAGGTGCTGGCGCACAGCGGCCTGCTCGAGCATTACCGCGCCGAGCGCGAAGGTGCCGACCGGGTCGAAAACCTCGAAGAGCTGGTCAACGCCGCCGAGAGTTTTGTGACCCAGGAGGGTTTTGGCCGCGAAGCGGTGGCGTTGCCGGTGGAGGAGTTGGCACCGGCCCCGGATGCCGAGACCGGTGAGACGGTGTCACCGCTGGCTGCCTTCCTGACGCATGCTGCGCTGGAGTCGGGCGATAACCAGGCGCAGGCCGGGCAAGACGCTGTTCAGCTGATGACGGTGCATTCCAGCAAGGGGCTGGAGTTCGACTGTGTCTTCATCACCGGCATGGAGGAGGGCCTGTTCCCGCACGAGAACTCCATGAGTGACCACGATGGCCTGGAGGAGGAGCGGCGCCTGATGTACGTGGCCATCACGCGTGCACGAAAGCGCCTGTATTTGAGCCACTCGCAGACCCGGATGCTGCATGGTCAGACC
Source organism: Betaproteobacteria bacterium (assembly GCA_031363785.1). Lineage (GTDB taxonomy): Bacteria > Pseudomonadota > Gammaproteobacteria > Burkholderiales > Burkholderiaceae_C > CAISIP01. The sequence goes on along the minus strand of JANLVB010000067.1, from coordinate 26,625 downwards.
CGGTACAACATCCGCAGCCGCTTTTTCGACGAGTTGCCCGACGCAGCGATGAAATGGATCACGCCCCGCCACGCCGGTTTGGGCTCGTTCGCCAGTGGCGGGGCGTTCACCCGGGGTGATGACCAGTTTGGCCAGCGACCGGCGTTCGGTACCACGTCGGCCTTTGCCGCGCGCCGTGGCGAACCGGTGGTCGGGCAAAAAGCTGCGGCAACGGGTGGGCTGCGGGTCGGCATGCAGGTGTTTCACGCCAAATTCGGCGAGGGCAGGGTAATGACCCTTGAAGGCACGGCGGGCGACGCACGGGTGCAGGTGAATTTCCCGCGCCACGGTATCAAGTGGCTGGCTGTTTCGGTGGCCAAGCTGACGCCGGTGCCCTGAACGGCCTGCCATTCATGCGTGGTGATTTTGGCGGGTGTGCACCATTGCCACAAATGCTCCGTAAAATTTTGCTACAACTGGGGCGTGTTTCGAATCGTCAGTACCATGGCACGCGAGCCTAGTCGGTCTGTCTCAACTCGGGAATTTAAAATGAAAATGTCCATCGCCAGCATGTGCTTCGCATGCGCGACCGCCTTGTCCGGCGCATCAGTTTTGGCCGCCGACACACCCACGGTCAGTCAACCCACCACCGCCGAGCGGCTGGACCTGGCGCGTGATGCCATCAAGGCGAAGGAGTGGCGCAAGGCGCTGGCCGAGTTGAACGTTGCGGCACGGGCAGAGCCACGTAACGCCGATGTGCACAATCTGCTGGGCTACAGTTACCGCAAGCAAGCTTCGCCCAATTTGCCCAAGGCATTCGAGCACTACAAGACCGCGCTCAGCCTGAACCCCAAACACAAGGGTGCCCATGAGTACATCGGCGAGGCGTACCTGATGGACAAAAAGCCGCAAGAAGCCGAAAAGCACCTGCTTGAGCTGGAAAAAATTTGCGGCAACAAGACCTGCGAGGAATATGCCGATCTGGCGAAGGCACTGGCTGACTACAAGGCCAAGAATTGAAGACTTGGCCCTGTACGCGCCTTTTTGATCTCGCCTACTTGGCCAGCCGCTGCGCCGGGTGCACCTGCCCGGGTTTGTCTTCCATATAACCCTTGCCGTCTTTCACGCCACGTTTGCCCGTGAGCTGCCAGGCGGTGCGTTGCTGCACCAGCCGCGCCAACATCTCGAGCTCTTCGTCGCCGTGGTTGATGGCTGGTGCTGCGGTCAGGAATTGACCCGCCGTGGGCTGCGCGTTGGCCCAGAACGCCTGGTGGTATTCCGCTCGGCTGAGCAGGTTGTCCGGCCCGCTGCTCACGTCCACCGTGCCGTAGCAGTTGCAGAAATAGGTGCGCCCGCTTTCTCTGGAGAAGATCTCGGTGTAGACACCCGTTCCGCGGATGCCGGCAGTGAGGGTTGGCGTGACGATCTGGCGTGTTGCCCCCTTGCCCCAGGCGCTCACGACGGCGCCGCTCAACATGCGCAGGATACTCACGCTGAACAGCGATGAGCCCCGCTCGATGGCCAGCCGTGTGTTCTGGCGCACCTTGAATGACGAATTGCCCACCACGAATACCAGTGTGGCGCCCGGGCCGGTAACTATTTCGTCCCCGGTCTGAATGCTGTGTTGCGGCAACAGGCGTGTGCCATTGAGCTGGGCGTCGCCGACCAATTCGACGATGTTGCTGCGTTGTTGCGCCTGCGCTGCGCCAAACCCGCCGGCCGCGCTCCAGGCGGCAGCGGCCTGCAGGAATCCGCGCCGCTGGTACCACAACAGTTCCTTTTCAGATCGGCCGTTGAGTGTGTGTGTCATCGGAACTTTCTCCTGTGCCAGTGTCAAAACAATCGCGAAACGTGAAATAGGTCGAGGTGAAGAACATGGCCGCAATCAACATCGACGCCGGCAACAATACCAACCCGGCGATCTGCGGGCTGCCGATCAGTGCGGCGAAAACCGATACCACCAGTATCGCGAATATCAGCATGGCGACCCAGGCCAAACCAAATACCGTGAACGCCCAGAAGTTGCGCATACACGCGATCAGGCTGAAGAAAACGCTCTTGGCGGCCGGCACCTGGTGCCAGTGCACCAGAGCTGGCGCATGCCAGAACATCAGCGACAGCGGCATTTGCAGCAGCAAAAACACCAACATCGCTGTTTGCACGCCCGGATCCTGGGCCATTTCAAGCGTTGGCATTGCCCCGGCGAGGTAGCGACCGGCAAAGGCACCGTCGTCGAACAAGGCGGTGACACCCATGATCACCCAGAATCCGGCCCCATACATCAGGCCCAGTACCAGCATGGCGCGCAGCTGCTGGCGCCCTGCGCGAAAGGCGCTCAGAAACACCACCGGCATGGGAAATTTCCCGCTTGAAGCCTCTTTGCTGGCCGCCATGAGACCCAGTGTGCAGGCCGGCAACATGGCCAGCGCCAGCGCCAGCCCGACCACTGGGATCGCGCCCGCCAACGACATGAACGCCAGGAACATGAAGAACAGGCCGGACAAGGCCAGCGGCTGCCGCAAAAAAGTGCCGATTCCAAGCTTGACCCACAACCAGCCAGTACGCGCGGGAACGATTTTCAGTTTCATGTTCTAGTCAAATTTTCCACACGTTGGCGCAAAACGCGCTCGAAGTGTGTCGGATCATGCGCCTGTAGCATGCTGGCGACCCGCGGCAGATGGTAATCCCATAGACGGGACAGCCAAAAACGCAGTGCGCCTGCGCGCAGCATGGCCGGCAGCAATTGGTATTCGGCTGCCAGCAGCGGGCGTACCTTGCCGTAGGCCGACAGGAGGGCCTGGCTGCGCTGCGGGTCACAGGCCCCGCTGCCCTGGTCCACGCACCAGTCGTTGAGGGCCACGGCGACATCGAACAACCAGCTGTCGGTGCCGGCAAAGTAGAAGTCGAAAAACCCGCTCAGGTTCGGCTGGCCGCCCGGTTGCGCCGTTTTGCCGTCGACAAACAGCACGTTGTCGCGAAACAGGTCGGCGTGGATGGCGCCGCGCGGCAGCGCTGTGTAACGGGCCGACGCCGCTATGTGGTTCTGGTAGGCCAATTCGCCCTGGATCAGATTGCGCTGGTCGGCGTCGAGGTGTGGCAGGACCAATGGTACGGTGTCGTTCCACCACGCCAGTCCACGCAAGTTCGGTTGACTGCAGCGGAAATCAGCGGCTGCCAGATGCATGTGTGCCAGCATGGCTCCGGCTGCCTCGCAGTGGCTGGTGTCAGGAGCCACTACGCTGGCGCCGCTCAACCGGTTGACTATGGCCGCCGGTTTGCCGTGCAAGGTATGCAGGTAGACGCCTGCTGCGTCCTGTGCCGGATCTGGCACGGGTATGCCGCGCACTGCCAGGTGTTTCATCAACGCCAGGTAAAACGGCAGCTGCTCGAATCCAAGGCGCTCGAACACGGTCAGCACAAAGCGGCCGCCTTCAGTGTCGATGAAGTAGTTGGTGTTCTCTATGCCGCCCTTGCAGCCTTCGATCGCCAGCAATTTACCCAGACCGAGAGTCTGGCCCAGAGTGTCGGCTTCCTCGAACGATACTTCGGTATAGACCGCCATGGGCTGGAGCCGGTCAGAAGCCGAAAATCTTCCAGACCCGAATCCCGCCAGATGCCGAATTGATGGAGCGCTCACCCGCCGACGGCGTGCGGTTGGCACTTGCCGGCATCACTTCGTACTGCGGCATATTGCCTTTGGGCGCCACGGTGATGCTGCGCGTCTCACCACCGACACGCAATTCGTCGATGCGCGAGCCGGAGTCTTCGATGTGTATGCGCTCGATACGCTGGTCACTGCGGCTGGCCTCGGCAGGCGCACTGGCGCTGGCTGTCTCACCGGTCTTGCCGGCGGCGCTTTGCGCCTGCACGGGAACAGCGATCAGAACAGTGGCAACGAGCAAGATCAAGGTACGGAGCAAGGCCTGTGTCATGGGCGGATTGTAGAACCTCCAACCCGGGCGGCGGGCAGGCAGAATGCGGGGATGAGTGATTCCACAGAACGCCCGCTGACCCTGTTGCTGGTGGACGGGTCCAGCTACCTGTACCGCGCCTACCACGCCATGCCCGATCTGCGTGCCGTGCCTGGCGACCCGGGTAGCGCCGCAACCGGGGCCATCCGCGGCATGGTCAACATGATGCAAAGCCTGCGCAAGGAGGTGCCATGTGAGTACGCCGCCTGCGTTTTCGATGCCAGGGGCCCGACCTTTCGCGACGCGCTGTATCCGCAATACAAGGCACAACGATCCCCCATGCCCGACGACCTGCGCTCGCAGATCGCACCGATCCACGAGGTGGTGCGATTGATGGGCTGGCAGGTGCTGGATGTGCCTGGCGTGGAAGCCGACGACGTGATCGGCACATTGGCCATCGTGGCGGCAGGCCAGGGCATAGACGTGGTGGTGTCCAGTGGCGACAAGGACCTGGCCCAGTTGGTAAACGGCCATATCACCATCGTCGACACCATGAACGGCAAACGCCGTGATCTGGCGGGTGTGGAGGCGGAATTCGGTGTGCCGGCGCGTTTGATGGTGGATTTTCAGACCCTGGTGGGTGACGCGGTGGATAACGTGCCCGGTGTGGAGAAGGTCGGGCCCAAGACCGCCGCCCGGTGGCTGCAGGAGTATGGGTCGCTCGAAGCCGTGGTGGCCCATGCCGCCGATATCAAGGGCGTGGCGGGAGAAAACCTGCGCAAGGCGCTGGATTGGCTGCCCACCGCGCGCGCCTTGTTGACGATCAAGACCGACTGTGACCTGTCGGCGTGGGTCGCTGGTTTGCCGGACCTGCGGGGCCTGGCGCTGGCGCCGGCGGACCAGGCGGCGCTGCGGGTATGTTACGAGCGTTATGGGTTCAAGGGCCTGGTGCGCTCCATTGACTCCGCTGACGGTCAGCTGGGGGGAAAATTGCCGGGCGATGGCGCCGAACTCCCGTTGAAAGCCACCGAGGCCGCGCCAGTGCCGTCCAAAGTCACCACGGTGCAGTACGACACCGTGCTGGATTGGGACAGTTTCGATACCCTCGTGCTGCGCCTGGCCGCGGCCGACCTGGTGGCGCTGGACACCGAGACCACCTCACTCGACGAGATGCGTGCGCAGATCGTGGGCTTGAGCTTCAGTGTGGCCGCAGGCCAGGCCAGTTATGTACCACTGGCGCATTGTTACCCGGGTGCGCCGGACCAGTTGCCGCGCGAGCAGGTACTCGAGCGGCTGCGGCCCTGGCTGGAAGACGGCAGCCGCAAGAAGCTCGGGCAACACGTGAAGTACGACCGCCATGTTTTTGCCAACCATGGAATCGAGGTGCAAGGTTATGCCCACGACACCATGCTGCAGAGTTATGTGCTCGAGGTGCACAAGCCGCACGGCCTCGCCAGCCTGGCGCAGCGCCATCTGGGGCGCAGCGGGATCAGTTTTGAAGACCTGTGCGGCAAGGGCGCGCACCAGATTTCATTCGACCAGGTGGATATCGCGCGCGCCGCCGAGTATTCCTGCGAGGACTCGGACCAGACGCTGGACGTTCATCTGGCCTTGTGGCCGCAGTTGCAGCCGGATCCGCGACTGCTGTTTGTGTACCAGCTCGAAGTCGACAGCAGCGAGGCCCTGTACCGCATCGAGCGCAACGGTGTGCTGATCGATGCTGCTACCCTTGCGGCACAAAGCCATGAGCTGGGCCAGCGCATCATGGAGCTCGAAGCACAGGCACATGCACTGGCCGGACAACCCTTCAACCTGGGCAGCCCGAAGCAGATCGGCGAGATCTTTTTCGGAAAACTCGGCTTGCCTGTGGTCAAGAAGACCGCGACCGGCGCACCCAGCACCGACGAGGAAGTGCTGGAAAAGCTGGCGGAGGACTTTCCCCTGCCAGCCAAGATACTGGAGCACCGAGGCCTGGCGAAACTCAAGGGTACCTATACCGACAAGCTGGCGCAGCTGGCATTGCCGCGCACCGGTCGGGTCCATACCCACTATGCACAGGCGGTGGCGGTGACCGGACGCCTGAGCAGCAACGACCCGAACCTGCAGAACATCCCGATCCGCACTGCAGAGGGGCGCCGCGTGCGCGAGGCTTTTGTGGCGCCCGCCGGCAGCCTGATCGCCAGTGCCGATTACAGCCAGATCGAGCTTCGCATCATGGCCCATATCAGCGCCGATGAGGCGCTGTTGCGAGCCTTCAGTGAGGGCATGGACGTGCACCGCGCTACCGCAGCCGAAGTGTTTGGCGTTAGCCCGCAGGAGGTCAGCAGCGAACAGCGGCGTTATGCCAAGGTGATCAATTTCGGATTGATCTACGGCATGAGTGCCTACGGTCTGGCGCGCAGCCTGGCGATCGACAATACGGCGGCGAAGAACTACATCGAGCGTTATTTTCAGCGCTACCCGGGTGTCAAGCGTTACATGGACGAGACGCGCGAGCGGGCGCGCGAATGCGGCTACGTGGAGACGGTATTTGGCCGCCGGCTGTACCTGCCGGAGATCCGGTCCCCCAATGGCCCGCGGCGCAGTGGCGCGGAGCGCCAGGCGATCAATGCGCCCATGCAGGGCACCGCTGCCGACCTGATCAAGCTGAGCATGGTTCTGGTGCAGCGAACACTTGACGAGCAGCATCGCGCCACCCGCATGATCATGCAGGTGCACGACGAACTGGTATTTGAGGTGCCTCAGGATGAAGTGGAGTGGTTGCGCGTCGAGGTGCCACGCATGATGGCGTCGGTGGCCAGCCTGCGGGTGCCGTTGCTGGCCGAGATCGGCATCGGGGCGAACTGGGAACAGGCGCACTGACGCGGGTCTTACTGCAGGTCGGCCGCACGCGAGCGCGGTGCGTCCCGGTCAATTGCCCAATCGGCCACACTGGCCACGGCGTAACGGCCGCGTCCGTCCATCTTGGCGCGGTACATGGCCGTATCGGCGGCGTTGACAAGGCTGTCAGCTGTCTGGCTGGCGTCCGGAAACACCTGCGCCACCCCAATGCTGACAGTGACCACGGTGCCGCTTGCGGCCGCGGCGTGGGGTATGGCGCGGCGGTCCATGCGTTGCAGGCAGCGCCGGGCCAGGTCTTCGGCATGCGCCAGGGCGGCGCCTGGCAACAACAACACAAACTCTTCTCCGCCATAACGGGCCAGCAATTCGCCGGCACGCCGTACGCAGGTAGCCAGTATCTCGGTCACCTGGCGCAGGCATTCATCACCCGCCACGTGGCCGTAGTGGTCGTTGAAACGCTTGAAGTGGTCGATGTCCACCATCAACAGGCTCAAAGGCGTGCCGCTGCGCGCGGCGCGCTGCCACTCCACAGCCAGGGTGTCGTCGAACTTGCGCCGATTTGCGATTCCGGTCAGGCCATCGGTGGCGCTTTGGCGTGACAACTTGTCGTTGGCCAGCGCCAGCAAGCGCTCCTTGCGCACCAGATCAGTGACTTCGACCCAGGCTACGACGCAATAACGTTGACGGGTGCGAATTTCGTAGGTCTGAATCCAGCGGTCATTGGCATAGTGCTGCAACGTGGGTTGCCCGTCATCGGTGCGCTTCGCCAGACGGTTCTCCAGCCAGACCGGGGGGTTGGCATCCACGTCGGCGAAAAACCCCATGTCGAGCATCCGCCGCAATACTGATTCGTAGGCTTCCCCGTGCGCATCATTCTTGAACAGCCCGGGAAACAGGTCACCCAGACTGCGGTTGCGAATGACCTGGCGGTCTTGCTGGTCATAGATGGCGATGCCGATGGGAATAGCGTCCAGGGCGGCTATGAGCAGCTCGCGCGTGCGGTTTGCATACTGTTGTGCACGTTCCATGGCGCGTTCATGCTCAAACGCCTTGGTGGCTGCCAGATGTGCCTTGTGCAGGCGGGCCTGCTGGCGCAGATGCGCTGTCACAAACAGCCCGACCGCGAGCATCGACAGGCCCATACCGGCCACCCCCAGCAGCACTGGTGGCCAAGCCAGGGCCGGGTTGCTACCCACTGCCCACTGCCAAGCCAGCGCCTGAAGAAACACCGCCACGGCGGCCAAGACCACGACTGGACGGGAGACGGGTGTGCTGGAATCGCTGGCCATGGAAATCAGGGCAGGGCTTTGGGTTGCGGAGGTTGGAACAAATTTTGGCGTGACCCGGCAACAGGATAGTGGGCATTAGTCACCCATTTCATGCCTTGTTCGCCGCTTGTGCATTGGAACTTACCCTGTCATGTGGACAAATTGACAAAGCCGCCGGTGTGCCGGATACGCAGCGCTCCGGGCCGCAGGCCAAAGGGGCTTGACACGGTTGATAAGATGCCTGTTGCCTGGCCGATTGGCGTCAGGTGGTGCTTGCGTGATGGGTTGTGTATGACATTGTTGGCGATTGTTCTGGGGACCCTGACTGCCGGGATTGGCAGCGTATGGATTGCTGCCCTGCTCAGCTTTGGTCTGTTGGCCCGGTATACACAACATATGCTGAGCCTGGCGGCGGGTGCGTTGCTTGCCACGGCTTTCATGCATTTGTTACCCAAGGCTTTCGAGAGCCAAGCCAGCGCCCATCAGCTTTTCATGGCCCTGCTGCTGGGCCTGGTGTTCTTCTTTCTGCTCGACAAGGCCGAACTGTGGCACCACGGACATGAACACCACCACTCCGGTCATGGTGCCGCCGCTTTGGAGCAGCCGCATGGCGTCCCGCACGACCACGGTAACTCGGAACCACACCACCATACCCACGCCGGACACCAACACCCGCCGGTGGCGGGTCAGCAACCGGTGGCCGGTAGCTGGTCCGTGCTGGCGGGCGACAGTGTGCACTGTTTTGGTGACGGCATCCTCATTGCTTCGGCTTTTGTCGCCGACCTGCGACTGGGCGTCATCGCCTCGCTGGCGGTGCTGGTGCACGAAGTGCCGCACCACATGGGAGACCTGATGGTGTTGCGTGCGGGCGCCAACAACCGCCAGGCGGCGTTGCTCAAGGTAACGATGGCCGGCGGCGTCACGGCAATAGGGGGGCTGGCCGGTTACTGGCTGGTCGAGCAGCTGCAGGACTACCTGCCGTTTTTCCTGGTGGTAGCAAGCAGCAGCTTTGTCTATGTCGCGCTGGCGGATTTGATCCCGCAACTGCAGACCCGCCTGAGTGCGCCGCAAACCATGGCGCAGATCAGTTGGCTGCTGGCCGGCATCCTGCTGGTCACCGCGGTCAGCGGATTGGCCCATGGCCATTGACGTCGGTCATGACCACCGCAGCATGAATTTGCAGGACTGGACCGGGCGCACCGAAAGTGTCTCCGATGTGGTCACTGCCACACCGTATGCCGCGCTGGCGGCGACACTGGACTGGCCGATGCCCCCGGGCGGTTATCGCCCGGCCACCGGCACGCCGCTGCCCTGTTTGTGGCACTGGTTGTATTTCTTGCCCACCAATGCGCAATCGGACATCGGTGCCGACGGCCATGCCAAGCGGGGCGGTTTTCTGCCACCAGTGCCCTTGCCGCGGCGCATGTGGGCTGGCAGCGACTTCGTGTTTCATGAGCCACTGTGTATCGGCGACACTTTGTCACGCAGCTCGACCATCGTCGGCGTGACAGAGAAATCCGGTCGCAGTGGCGACCTGGTATTTGTCAAGGTGCGCCATGAAATCCGGCGCAACGGGAGCGACCGCGTGGCGCTCACCGAGCACCACAACATCGTTTACCGCGCTGCGCCGTCACCCGGCGACGTCTCGGCTGCGCCGCAGCCGGCGCCAAAGCAGTCGGCCTGGGAAAGGCGCATGCTGGTGGACGAGGTGTTGTTGTTCCGGTATTCGGCGCTGACCTTCAACGGCCACCGCATCCACTACGACCGCAGATATGTGACCGAGGTAGAAGCTTATGCCGGGCTGGTGGTGCACGGGCCGCTGATCGCCACCTTGCTGCTGGACTTGTTGCGCCAGCATGTGCCTGGCGCGACGGTGCGCACATTCGAGTTCAGGGCGCTGCGTCCGACCACCGACAGCCATCCGTTTTCGGTGCATGGCGCACCACAGGCCGATGGCCGGAGCGTGCATCTGTGGGGCCGTGACCATGGGGGCTGGCTTACCATGGACGCAACAGCCACGCTGGACTGAAGCAGGCGGGCATGCAGGGTTATCGCCCGGATTGGATCGCCCAGTTGCATCTGCAGCAGGTGGTATGACCCCGGTCGCCGTGGTAGCCTCTGGACACGGTTGACCTGTCCCCTCTACGCGAGATGATTCCATGATCGAACAGCACATTGACATCGCGACCGCCGACGGCGCCATGAACACCTTTGTCGTGCATCCGCAAGAGGGTGGCCCGCACGCCGTAGTGCTGTTTTACATGGACGCACCGGGCAAGCGCGAGGAGTTGCACGACATGGCGCGCCGTCTGGCCGCTGTCGGGTACTTCGTCGTATTGCCCAACTTGTATTACCGGCGTTCGCGCGATTTCTGGCTGGCCGAGCGTACCGAGGCCGGGCTGGAGCACATGTTCGCATTGATGGGTGCGCTGGATGCCACTACGACCCGTTGCGACACCCAGGCCATGCTGGACTACGTCAGGCACCATCCACACGCCGATGCCTCGCGTACAGGTGCCGTCGGTTATTGCATGAGTGGCCCATTTGTCGTATGGGCCGCGGCGGCCTTTCCCGAGTCGTTGCGCTGCATCGCGTCCATCCACGGCGCCAATATGGCGACCGACAAACCCGACTCGCCGCATCGGGTGGTCAGCGCCTTGTGCTGTGAGAGCTATTTTGCGTGTGCCGAGACCGACAAGTGGGCTCCGCCCGCCGATATCGACAAGTTGCAGGCGGGCCTGGCCGCCGCCCAGGCGCCGCATCGCATCGAGTGGTTCCCGGGCACGGAACACGGATTTGTTTTTCCGCTGCGGGTCGGCATCTACAACAAACCGGCTGCCGAGCGCCATTGGGAGCGGCTGTTCGCGCTTTTTCGGCGCAACCTGCAACCGGCCAGCTGACAGGCGGGCAGCCGGTCTGCATTGTGAGCCAACCGGGCCGCTGCCCGGTCAGGCGCGGTTCTTTTTTTCCAGGTACATCGCGCTGTCGCTGCGGTGCGTCAGAGATTCGACCGAATCGCCGTGCATGGCCGCTGCCACCCCGACGCTGATGCTGGAGTGCAGGCCGCGGGCGATGGCAGACCAGTCGAATGTGTGCACCGCCGCCTGAATCCGTGCACACACCTGCTTGGCGACACGCAACTCGGCGTTCTTGAACACGATCACGAATTCGTCGCCGGCCAGGCGAGCCGCCATGTCGTCTTCGCGTATGTGGGACTTGAGAATCTGTGCGATGCGTTTGAGCACCTGGTCTCCCACCTGGTGCGAGAAGTTGTCATTGACCTGCTTGAACTGATCGACGTCGATCAGTGCCACGCACGGTGGCAGACCGCGTTCCATGCCCGAGCGCAGCAGTTCCGCCGCATACAGCTCGAAACTGCGCCGGTTGGGTATACCGGTGAGTGTGTCTTCGAGTGACAGTTTCTCCAGCTGGTGCGATGTGATCTCCAGCCGGTGCACGCTTTCCTCCCGCTGCCGCAGGTCCACCTGCCAATCGACCACCTTTGCCCGCGTCTCCAGCCCGTCGGAGCGGATCAACTGCTCGCGCAGGCGCAGGCGGCGCAACTCGTCGAGCGCCTCACCATTGAGACCTTGCGCCACATACAGTTGTGAAGCCAGCAGGTGCCCCAGGCAGGCCAGCTGCTCGTGTTCCACTTCCACCGCCACCTCGCTCATGCGCGCGCAATGCCGCATCGCTGCGCTCCAGTCGCGCTGGGTCCAGGCGATCTCGGCACGCACCCAGCTCTCCAGTGCCGACAACCAGGTGACGATGCCGTAGCGTTGCGCCCAGCCGCTGAGCGCGTCGGCGTCGAGCTGCGCCTGACCGATGCGCCCATGCCAGCATTGGTCCAGTGCCAGACCAAACAGCAGCACGGCCTCGGTCGTGACATGGGTTCCCAGCGCCGCACCGGTGCGCTCGGCGTTGGCCATCAGGCCGATCACCGCTTCGCGCAACTGGCGCATTTTCTCCAGGGCCGGCAAGGCGCCTACGTAGTAGCGTTCATAAAAAGCCCGGATCACCTCGGTCCACCACTGGTTCACACGCGGCTGGAAGGTGCTCAAGGCCGGGGTCGCCTGTTCGCCGATCTGGATGGCGGTGTTCAGTGCCTGCTCTGCCTTCTCGAAACTGTGGCTCCAGTAGTAGGCGACGCCCAGCGCGTTGTACGACAAGACGACGTGTTCGTCCTTGTCCAGGAATTCGCTCAGGCGTACGCTGAGCAGGGCCGCCTCCACCGCCTCTTCGTTGCGCCCGAGGTTGACCGACACGAAGGCGTGGGTGGTCAAGGCCATCACTTCGCCCGAAGTGTCTCCCAGCAGCTGGAAAACCTGCGCCGCGCGCTGGCTGGCACGGTGCGCACGCCGGTAACGCGACAACATGCGGTCACAGTGCGCCAGGCACAACAAGGCCCGCGCCTCGTAATGGCGGTTGCCGCAGCTTTCAGCGGCCTTGAGTATGGTTTGTGATGTCTGGCGCCCGGCCTGTACATCGCCACGGTCGAGTGCGCCGTGGGCGCTTCGGAGCAGATGGTCCAACTCCTTGTCGTAGCCAGCTTGCACTTGTGATCCCATGGAGCGATTTTGCTTGAGAAAACCAGCCAGATGGGAAGGCAGGGCCAAGAACAAGTTCTAAACTTCGGGCGACTCCCTCTGCACCGACCATGGCCGCCCTCCGCGCACAATACATGAGCCTCTTCCACCTCTTGCTGGCCGTTGGCCTGCTGGTTCTGTTGCTGTACGCCGGAGGGCTGGCGTGGCTGTGGTTCCAGCAGGAGCGGTTGTTGTTCGCGCCCAGCGTGTTGCCGCCCGGCAAGCCTCTGTCGATGGCGCCCGACGTGCACGAGGTGGGGATCGATGTCCCCGGGGCGCGCCTGTCGGCCTTGCACCTGCGCTTGCCCAACCCGAAGGGTGTGGTGTTCTTCCTGCACGGCAATGGTGGCAGCCTGGAGACCTGGTTCGTGAATCCTGAGTACTACCGGCGCGCCAACTTCGACCTGTTCATGATCGATTACCGGGGTTACGGCAAGAGCACCGGGCAGATTGAAAGCGAACAGCAGTTGCGTGCAGATGTGCGTGTTGCATGGTCCAGCATTGCGGCGCAATATGCCGGGCGCAAGGTGGTGGTGTATGGTCGTTCACTTGGCTCGGGCCTGGCAGCAGGCCTGTCGGCAGAACTGCAAGGCGGGCGGGCGCCGGACCTGACGGTGCTGGTGTCGCCGTACCGCAGCATGCTGGCCCTGACCGCCGAGCATTACCGCTGGATACCGCAGTTCCTGTTGCGTTATCCGATGCGCACCGACGCGTCGGTAGCGCAGATTCGCGGGCCGCTGCTGCTCATTCATGGCGAGCGTGACGCGTTGATTGCACCCAGACACAGCGAGGCACTCAAGGCGCTGGCGCCCCACGCCAGCTTGGCACTGATCGCCCGTGCGGCGCACAACGACCTGCAGGATTTCGATGACTATCTCGGTGTGTACGCACGGGCCCTGGCGGCGCTTTAGGGCACTTGACGCTGGCGGGACATTGCGTGGCGCATCTTTGATAGTCGGCTGTTGCCGCCAACCAGACAATTCGCCCGCGCACCGGTGCTTGTCCGCCGCAGGGCTTGCGCTTCTGCGGTGACCCACCAAACCATCACAAGGAGTTTTCGTGGCCCTATCGGATATTGACATCGCCCAGGCGGCAACCCTCAAACCAATTCTGCAGATGGCGCAGGAGCGTCTGCACATTCCGCTGGAGGCGCTCGAACCCTACGGTCACTACAAGGCGAAGATCGATCTGGCGTGGTTGAACAGGCAGTCCGGGCCGGACGGCAAGCTTATTCTGGTGACGGCCATCAGCCCGACGCCGGCCGGTGAGGGCAAGACCACGACCACCGTCGGTCTGGGCGATGCGCTCAACCGTATCGGAAAACGCACCGTGATTGCCCTGCGTGAGCCTTCACTGGGGCCGGTGTTTGGCATGAAGGGCGGGGCGGCTGGTGGTGGCTACGCGCAGGTGGTGCCCATGGAGGACATCAACCTGCATTTCACCGGCGACTTCAATGCCATTGCGCTGGCACATAACCTGCTCGCCGCCTTGATGGACAACCATATCCACCATGGCAACGCCCTGGGTTTTGACCTGCGCCGCATTGTCTGGCGCCGTGTCATGGACATGAATGACCGCGCCTTGCGCTCGACCGTGGTGTCGCTGGGCGGGCCGGGCAACGGTTTCCCGCGCGAGGACGGTTTCGACATCGTGGTGGCATCCGAGGTGATGGCGATCTTCTGCCTCGCCACTTCACGGCGCGACCTCAAGGAGCGTCTGGCCAAGATCATCGTCGGCTACACACGGGAGCAGACACCAATCCGCTCGCGTGACCTCAACGCCCAGGGTGCCATGGCGGCCCTGCTCAAGGACGCCATCAAGCCCAATCTGGTGCAGACGCTGGAGAACAATCCGGCCATCATCCACGGTGGCCCGTTTGCCAACATCGCGCACGGATGCAATACCGTGACGGCGACCAAAGCGGCACTCAAGCTGGGTGAATATGTGGTGACTGAAGCCGGTTTCGGCGCCGACCTCGGTGCCGAGAAGTTTATTGACATCAAGTGCCGCAAATCCGGTTTGCGGCCCGATGCCGCTGTGGTGGTGGCAACGCTGCGCGCTCTCAAACACCACGGCGGGGTCGACGCCAAAGACCTGAACACACCCAACTTGGCCGCGGTGGAAAAAGGCCTGGCCAATCTGGAGCGGCATGTGGACAACATCCGACACCACTATGGTTTGCCCTGTGTGGTGTCGATCAACCATTTCACCTCGGACACCAAGGAAGAGCTGGACCTGCTGCGCCGCCACATGGACCGCCAGGGCGTGCCGGTGGTGGTGGCGCGTCATTGGGCGGATGGTTCTGCCGGGGCTGAAGAACTGGCCCACATGGTGGTGAAAATGGCCGAGTCGGGTACTGCCAACATGCGCTTCGTGTACGAAGACGACGACACCCTGTGGGAAAAGATGAAGGCGATCGCCACCAAGGTGTACGGCGCCGCCGACATCTCGGCCGACTCGGCAGTGCGGGCGAAGATTGCCAAGTTGCAGCAGGACGGCTACGGCAAGTACCCGGTGTGTGTTGCCAAGACCCAGTATTCGTTCTCGACCGACCCGAAGTTGCGTGCGGCACCGAGCGGCCACATGGTCAACATCCGCGAGGTGCGGTTGGCTGCCGGTGCCGAGTTCGTGGTGATGATCTGTGGCGACATCATGACCATGCCGGGCCTGCCCAAGGAGCCGGCGTCGATGCGTATCGACATCGACGACGACGGGAAGATATCAGGCTTGTTCTGAGCCGCGCGCCACCGGGCGCGTGGTATCGCTGCACCACTCGCTCCAGCTACCGGCATACAGGGCCGAGGCACCGAGCCCGGCCAATTCCATGGCCAGCATATTGGGCGTGGCAGTGACGCCGCTGCCACACTGGTGCACCACTCCAGACGGATCACGTCCGCCGAGCAAGCTGCTGAACTCGGCGTGCAGTGTCTGCCTGTCCTTGAACCGCCCGTCTTGCTGAAAATTGTCTCCAAACGGGCGATTCAGCGCGCCGGGAATGTGGCCGGCAATCGGATCCAGCGGCTCGACTTCGCCGCGGTAGCGGGGGCCAGCGCGAGCATCCAGCACAGTCTGTGCGGCAGAACCCAGCGCGGCCAGTACCTGGGCGCTGGTGACCAGGGTGGCTCGCGGCGTTTTGGCCACGAACTGCCCTGGGGCCAGCGGCGTTGCTTCGCCGCTGTTGAGTGCGCCACCCATCGCCTGCCAGGCAGGCAAACCGCCATCGAGCACCGCCCCCGCGTCATGACCGAGCCACTTGAGCATCCACCACAGGCGCGCGCAGAAAGTGGTGCCCTGGCGGTCATACACCACGGCCTGCATGTGGTGATGAAAACCAGTGCTGGCGAGCCAGGCGGCACAGTCTTGCGGTGTTGGTAGCGGGTGCCGCCCGCCGCTGCTGCGTCCGCGGCCTGGCTGGGCGCTCAGGTGCCGGTCCAGATTGGCGCGCACCGCACCCACGATGCGTCGCTCGAGAAACTGCTGGTCACCCGCCTGTGCCTGCATCAGATCGAAGCTGCAGTCAAACACCATCAGGGGTGCTCCGCTGGCCATCAGGGATTGCAACTGCACCGCGGTGATCAGGGTGGTGTAGTTCATGCGGCCCCGGTCTTGCTGTGCTTGGCCATGGTGCGGCGGTACCACTCGTGAAAATGCTGCATGCCGTCTTCCATCGGGCTCTGGTATGGCCCCACTTCGTTATCGGCGCGCTGCATCAATGCCAGCCGACCGGCGTCCATGCGCAGGGCAATCTCGTCGTCCTCGACACAGGTTTCCATGTAGGCGGCGCGCTGGGCTTCGACGAACTCCCGCTCGAACGCGGCAATTTCTTCCGGGTAATAAAACTCCACCACATTGAGCGTCTTTTGCGGGGTGATCGGATGCAGCGTCGAGACCGTCAGCACATGCGGGTACCACTCCACCATGGTGTGCGGGTAGTAGGTGAGCCAGATGGCGCCATACTTTGGCGGCTGCCCGCGGCGGTAACCAAGCAGCGCGTTTTGCCAGCGTTCGTAGACCGGGCTGCCTGCTTTGCCCAGCCGATTTGCCACTCCGACGGTTTGCACCGAATAGTTCTCCTTGAGCTCCCAGCGCAGGTCGTCACAGGTGACAAAACTGCCCAGACCAGGGTGGAACGGGCCGACGTGGTAGTCCTCCAGATAGACCTCGATGAAGGTCTTCCAGTTGTAGTTGCACTCGTGCAATTCGACGTGGTCGAGAACATGGCCCGTGAAGTCGAGATCAGTGATCGGGCCCATGCCAGCCAGCTCTGATGCGACATCGCGTCCCCGTGTCTCGAACAGCAACCCGTTCCACTCCTGCAAGGGGTAGTTGTTCAGGTTCAGGCACGGGTCTTTGGCGAAGTGCGGGGCACCCAGCAGGGTACCCGCTGTGGCGCTGCCGCCGCCGCTGTAGGTCCAGCGGTGCAGCGGGCACACCAGGTTGCCGCCGGCGCTGCCCGGCTGTTCAGTGCGCAGGCTGCCACGGCCTTTGAGTATCAGCGCCTGGCGATGCCGGCACACGTTGGAGACCAGTTCCACGCCGTCTGGGGTACGCAGCAGCGCGCGGCCATGGGATTCCTGCGGCAGCGTGTAGTAATCCCCAGGGCACGGCACGACCAGGCTATGCCCTACATAGTTTGGGCTATGGCGGAATATGGCGGCATGTTCGCGTCGAAACAGCGCTGCATCAAAATAGCTGGAGACTGGCAGCTGGCTGTCAGCCTGGCGCAGCGTCAGACTCAAATCAGACATGGGCGACCCGACCAAAGTACATTTCACAGGGAGGAAACCGGCAACTGCAAGCCCTGCTGTACCGGACCATCTGCCACCGGGCGGGGGCGCTGGGGCATGGGCGCATTGTAGCCACCGTTAAAGGCCCTAAAATTGCCGGTTTACCCTCTGCAGCGCACGATGCCCAAGGCCTCCCCTCCCGCTACCGACGCTCAGACCGTGGCCGCCTTGCCCGCGACGTACGAAGAAGCCCTGCGGGAACTGGAGCAATTGGCTGGCCGGCTGGAGTCCGGCGACATGCCGCTGGACCAGTTGCTCAGCGGTTACCAGCGCGGGGCACAGTTGTTGAAGTTTTGCCGCACCCAGTTGGAGAGTGTGGAAAACCAGATCAAGGTGCTCGATGCGGGGGTGTTGAAGCCATGGACGCCGGAGTGAGCGGCGGCCAGGCACCCAGGTCGACTGCGCCGCACGACTTCAACGCCTGGGTGGCGTCGCGTCTTTTCGACGTCGAGCAGGCGCTGGACCACTGGGTGACTGCAGACGCGCCGCCCGGTCTGGACCACGGCGCACCGGCGCAATTGGTGCAGGCCATGCGCTACGCGGTGCTTGACGGTGGCAAGCGGCTGCGCCCGCTGCTGGTGCTGGCGGCGTGTGAGGCGGTGGATGGCAATGTAGTGGCAGCACTGCGCGGTGCCTGCGCGGTGGAGTTGATCCATGCGTATTCCCTGGTTCACGATGACATGCCGTGTATGGACAACGATGTGCTGCGCCGGGGCAAACCGACTGTACACGTGCAGTTTGGCGAGGCTACAGCACTGCTCGCTGGCGACGCCCTGCAAGCCCTGGCGTTCGAATTGTTGACGCCCGATGACAGCTCCATGGCTGCGCAAACCCAGGCTGCGCTGTGCCGGCTGCTGGCGCGCTCGGCCGGCAGTGCCGGCATGGCAGGCGGTCAGGCGATCGATCTGGCCAGTGTCGGATGCACACTCACCGAAGCGCAACTGCGCGCCATGCACGAACTCAAGACCGGTGCCCTGCTGCAGGGCAGCGTGATGATGGGTGCCATGTGCGGCCCTGCTACCCAGCACCAGTTGCAGTCGATTGCCCAATATGGAGCCGCTGTGGGATTGGCGTTCCAGGTGGTGGATGACATTCTCGACGTCACGGCGGACTCCGCCACCCTGGGCAAGACCGCCGGCAAGGACGCCGTGGCATACAAACCCACCTATGTGTCTGTGCTTGGGCTGCAGCGCTCGGCTGATTATGCGCAGGAGCTTTTGGCGCGCGCAGTGCAGGCGCTGGAGGGTTCAACACTCGAGCGAACCAGTGCGCTGCGCTCGCTTGCCAGCATGGTCGTCAACCGGTCCAACTGAAACACCCCGATGCCACATTCGTCCTATCCGCTGTTGCAGATCATCAACGACCCGGCCCAGCTGCGCCGTTTGTCGCGCGGTCAACTCGTTGCGCTGGCGCAGGAGTTGCGCGCTTTCCTGCTGGCCAGTGTGGCCCAGACTGGTGGCCACCTGAGCTCCAACCTGGGCACGGTGGAATTGACGATTGCCCTGCATTATGTGTTCGACACGCCGCGTGACCGGTTGGTCTGGGATGTGGGCCACCAGACCTATCCGCACAAGATATTGACAGGTCGGCGCGAACGCATGGCGTCATTGCGACAATTCTCCGGCTTGAGTGGCTTCCCCCAGCGCAGCGAGAGCGAGTATGACGCTTTTGGCACGGCGCATTCGAGTACGTCTATTTCTGCCGCCCTGGGCATGGCCCTGGCGTCGCGTATCAAGGGCGAGGACCGACGTGCCGTGGCCATCATCGGTGACGGCGCCATGACGGCCGGCATGGCGTTCGAGGCGCTGAACAACGCGGGCGTGGCGGACTGCAAGCTCCTCGTCATCCTGAACGACAACGACATGAGCATCAGCCCGCCGGTGGGTGCCCTGAACCGCTACCTGGCGCAGCTGATGACGGGTCAGTTTTACGCCGCAGCCAAGAACGTCGGCAAGTCCATGCTCAAGGGCGCGCCGTCCCTGTTCGAGCTGGCCAAGCGCATCGAAGAGCAGGCCAAGGGCATGGTGGTGCCGGCGACATTGTTCGAGAAGTTCGGCTTCAACTACACCGGGCCGATCGACGGGCACGACCTGGAGTCGCTGATACCCACGCTGGAGAATATCAAACAGCTTGCCGGCCCGCAGTTTCTGCATGTGGTGACCAAAAAGGGGCAGGGTTACCAGCTCGCCGAGGCGGACCCGGTGGCCTACCACGGCCCGGGGAAGTTCGATCCGGCGATCGGCCTGCAAAAGCCGCTAACGCCGGCCAAAGTCACATTTACCCAGGTGTTCGGGCAGTGGCTGTGCGACATGGCGGCCAAGGACATGCGACTGGTTGGCATCACGCCCGCCATGCGCGAGGGCTCGGGCATGGTGGAGTTTGAAAAGCGCTTTCCGGCGCGTTATTTCGATGTTGGCATTGCCGAGCAACATGCGGTCACCTTTGCTGCCGGCCTGGCCTGTGAAGGCCTCAAGCCCGTGGTCGCCATCTATTCGACCTTCCTGCAGCGCGCCTACGACCAGTTGATCCATGACGTGGCGATCCAGAACCTGCCGGTGGTGTTTGCACTGGATCGCGCCGGCCTGGTCGGCGCCGATGGTGCGACGCATGCCGGGGCCTACGACATTCCCTATCTGCGTTGTGTGCCGAACATCAGCATTGCCTGCCCGGCGGATGAGAACGAATGCCGCCAGTTGCTCAGTAGTGCCTTCGAACAAAACCACCCGGTCGCGGTGCGTTATCCGCGCGGTGCCGGCGCCGGGGTGGCGGTTCAGCCCGGGCTGCAGGCCTTGCCATTTGGCAAGGGCGAACTGCGCCGCCAGGGCAAGAGCCTGGCGATCCTGAGCTTCGGCACCCTGTTGTACCCGGCGTTGGTGGTGGCTGAACAACTCAATGCCACGGTCGTCAACATGCGCTGGGTCAAGCCGCTGGATACCGACCTGTTGCTCGAGGTGGCGGCCAGCCACGATGCACTGGTGACGGTCGAGGAGGGTGCAGTCATGGGCGGCGCAGGCAGCGCGGTGGCCGAAGCGCTGAATAGCGCTGGCGTGCTACGGCCATTGCTGCAACTTGGCTTGCCCGATGTGTTCATCGAGCATGGTGACCCGGCCAGACTGCTCAGCCTCAATGGCCTTGATGCCGATGGCCTGGCAAAGGCTATCCGGACACGATTTGGTGACATGCTGGAGTCTGCTCGACCATCGGCGAAAATTGTGGGGTGAGACCCGGCGTCGGTCGGTAGTCGCCCCCTGCGTCCTTGCAAGCAGTGTTTACCCTAGTGCGGATTTTCGATCAGCCTCATTACGCGCGCGTTTTACCGGTTAACCTTCGAGGGCGGAGGCGCCGGTCCGCCGACGTGTCCTGAAGGCAGCGCAGCGGTGCCTGACCCCATTCAAGAACGGCTCGGAGAATTTATGTCAGTGCTTCTTTCTTTGTCCCGCCTGATCGACGCGATCAGCACCGGCCTCGGCAAGCTGGTCATGTGGCTGATCCTGGCCGCCACCGCCATCAGCGCGGGCAACGCCATCATGCGCAAGGCGTTCAGCATCGGCTCCAACGCCTACCTGGAGATCCAGTGGTATCTGTTTGCCGCCACCTTCATGCTGGGTGTGGGGTACGTGATGCTCAATAACGCGCATGTGCGCATCGACTTCATCTCCACCCGGCTCTCCAAACGAACCAATGCCATCATCGATGCGCTTGGCCTCGTGGTATTCACGATTCCGCTGGCTCTCATCATGGTGAATCTGGGTTGGCCGGTGTTCGAACGTGCGTTTGCCTCGGGCGAGATGAGCCAGAACGCTGGCGGCCTGATCCGCTGGCCGGTATTCATGCTGGTGCCGCTCGGATTTTCGTTGTTGATCATGCAGTCGGTGTCCGAGTTGATCAAGCGCATCGGCTTCCTGACCGGGCATCTGGCCGAACCGTTCACCGTGGAACATGAACGATCGGTGGAAGAAGTACTTGCCGACGAGTTGGCCGTCGAGGCTGCCGCGCGCGAAACCGCTTTGGCTGCGGGGAAGAAATAACATGACCGCCTTCATCGCCCAGAATTTTGTCCCGCTGATGTTTGCGGGTTTGTTCTTTTTCTTGCTGACCGGCATTCCGGTCGCCTTTGGCCTGGCCGCGACCGGCCTGCTGTTCGGTTTCATCGGCATGGAGGCGGGTTTGTTCCAGACTAACCTGTTCCAGGCCCTGCCGCTGCGTGTCATGGGCATCATGGCCAATGACACCTTGCTGGCGATACCGTTTTTCACCTTCATGGGCATCATCCTGGAGCGCTCGCGCATGGCCGAGGACCTGCTGGAGACGGTGGGACAGGTGTTCGGCCCGGTGCGCGGTGGCCTGGCCATCGCGGTGATCCTGGTCGGCGCATTGCTGGCAGCGACAACCGGCGTGGTGGCTGCAGCGGTTATCTCGATGGGCCTGATCTCCCTGCCCATCATGCTGCGTTACGGTTACAACCGCACCATTGCCACTGGCACCATCACCGCCTCGGGCACCTTGGCGCAGGCGATCCCGCCGTCGTTGGTGCTGATCGTGCTGGCTGACCAGATGGGCCGCTCGGTCGGTGATATGTACGCCGGCGCCTTGATCCCCGGCCTGTTGTTGGTTGGTTTGTACCTGATTTTCATCCTGGTGGTGGCGATGGTCAAACCGGCCTGGGTGCCGGCCTTGCCGCAGGAGGCGCGCATCTACCGTGAGGACAACGGCGCCAGCGGCCATATTTCGCTGATCGTGCTGTTGCTTGCCTGTGCGGCTGCGGGCTGGGCCTGGTCGACGCAGCATGACCAGATCATGCGCTCACTGCTCGAGCGCAGCACTGCCGCGCCGGGTGACGAGGTGCTGATCCTGTCCATGACGGTCGCCTCCGTGCTGGCGCTGGCGCTGGCCTTCATCAACCGGGTGATCAAGCTGGGTCTGTTGTCGCGCCTGGCGGAGCAGGTGACCTTTGTGCTGATTCCGCCGCTGGTGCTGATTTTCCTGGTGCTGGGAACCATCTTTCTTGGGGTCGCCACACCGACCGAAGGCGGCGCCATGGGTGCGATGGGTGCGCTGATCATGGCGGTGTCGCGCAAGCGGCTCGATTTCAAGCTGCTCAAGCAGGCCCTGGATGGCACCGTCAAACTCGCTACGTTCGTCATGTTCATCCTGATCGGATCGACAGTTTTCAGCTTCACGTTCAACGCGGCGGACGGCCATTTCTGGGTCGAACACCTGTTCAAGGACATGCCCGGTGGTGCCCTCGGTTTCCTGATCGTCGTGAATGTGCTGGTGTTCATCCTGGGCTGTTTCATCGATTTCTTCGAGATCGCCTTCATCGTCATACCGATACTGGTGCCGGTGGCCGAGAAGATACTTCCCGCCATGTTGCCAGGGGTGCCATTGGACGCAGTGATGATCTGGTTTGGTGTGATCATCGCGATGAATCTTCAGACCTCGTTCCTGACGCCGCCGTTCGGTTTCGCGCTGTTTTACCTGCGCAGCGTGGCGGCCAAGATCGACTACAAGGACCGTATCACCGGTGCCATGATCCCGGCGGTGACCACGGCACAAATCTACAAAGGTTCAATCGCCTTCATCATCCTGCAACTGGTCATGGTGGTGGCGATCATCGCGTTTCCTGCCATGGTGACTGGGGGTATCGAAAAGGGCGAAACCGTGAACGCCGACAAGGTGTTCGAGCAGATGCAGGAGTCGGAGCAGAAGGACGCCGCTGCAGGCGCTGCCGTACCGGCAGCTGGTGCGTCCGAGCCGCAAGGCACCGCGAGCGAGGCTGCGGGCTCTGAGGCCCCGCTGGCCGACGATGACCCGATGAAGGCTCTGCAGGACGCCATGAAGGACGACGCCAAGAAGAAAAAATAGCTGGCCGATCACTGGCGCACGCTGCTGGAGAACGTAGCCAGTGCGTCGGCAACGACAAAAAAAGGCCCCGCGATGCAGGGCCTTTTTGCTGGAAGCGGCCCTGTGGCCGCTTGAGATGCAGCTTAGAGCTTGGCCGACTGCATGAAGCTGTCGAAGCGTGCTTCCGTGAAACGGAACCACAGGTTGGCTTCCTTGCGGAAACTTGCGTAGTCGTCGTAGATTTTCTTGAATGCCGGGTTGGCAGCGCTGAGTTCGTCGTACAGCGCCATGGCTTCCTTGAACGCGGCGTCCAGCACCGGCTTGGGGAACGGCACCAGTTTGACCTTCTTGGATACCAATTCTTTCAGCGCGCCCGGGTTGCGCGCGTCGTACTTGGCCTGCATCTCGGTATGCGCGAAAGCTGCAGCGCACTCGATGATGGCCTTGTACTCGGCAGACAGGGTGTCGAAGGCCTTCTGGTTGACGTACAGGTCAAGCTGCGGGCCACCTTCCCACCAGCCGGGGTAGTGGTAAATCGGTGCCACTTTGAAGAAGCCCAGCTTCTGGTCATCGTAGGGGCCGACCCACTCGGCTGCATCGATCGTGCCTTTCTCCAGCGCCTGGTAGATTTCGCCGCCCGGGATGTTCTGCGACACGGTGCCAAGGCGGGCGGTTACCTTGCCAGCGAAGCCACCGACCCGGAACTTGAGGCCCTTCATGTCGGCTACCGTCTTGATCTCCTTGCGGTACCAGCCGCCCATTTGTGCGCCGGTGTTGCCCATCGGGAAACTGGTGAAGCCATAACCGGCGTAGAACTCGCGCATCAGCTTCAGGCCGTTGCCGTCGTAACTCCAGGCCGTCATCTGGCGGCTGTTCAGGCCGAACGGAATGGCGCAGCCCAATGCGAAGGCATCGTTCTTGCCAAAGTAGTAGTACGGTGCGGTGTGGCCCATTTCCACGGTGCCGTTTTGCACTGCATCGACGAGGCCAGGCATCGGAACCAGTTCACCGGCGGCATGCACCGAAATCTCGAACTTGCCACCCGACATGTCCTTGACCTTGCGGGCAAAGGATTCGGCTGCGCCATAAATGGTGTCCAGAGCCTTTGGAAAGCCCGAAGTCAGGCGCCAGCGAATATTGGCTTGTGCATGTACGACTGCTGGCGCAACGCCGGCTGCCAGTACGCCGGCCAAGCCGGCATTCTTGATGATGAAACGACGATCCATTGAGGGGTCTCCCGAAGTAAGAATAAGCCGCAACAGCCATCGGCTCCGCGGCACAGCTCTGGACGCTGTGTGGCGCCCGAGGACAATAACGTCGGGGCCGATTGTAGGAACAGAATTCGTGTTGCTTGGGGGGGGCTTTCCCTTAATCCCTGTATGGGGGAGGGGGCGGCGCGCGCGCTTCGATTGTTACCATTGGAACCCATGCAATCTGCCATCGTCCAGGGAATTGACTCGCCGGCCATGCGCCGTGCCGGTCGGGAACTGCTGTCGGTCGCACTGATGGACGCACGCAACCACAGCCTGCATGTCATGGGGCTGCTGGGTGCAACGCTGGAGGCCCGCGACTTTGCCGTTCCCCAGTTGCCCGAGCTCAACCCGCCGCTGTGGGAATTGGGTCATGTCGGTTGGTTCCAGGAATGGTGGATCGCCCGCAACATGCAGCGCCAGCGCGGGCGCCGGGGGGACGGCCAAGCCGCCCGTCTGGTGTCCGCCGAACCAGCCGCCGATCGCTACTGGAGCGATAACCTGGTGCCGCACGCGGCGCGCTGGCAAGTCGCGCTACCGGGCCTGGCGCAGACCCGCGACTACCTGCTGGCCACGCTGGAGACCACGCTGGAGTTGCTGGAAAAGGCCGACGATGACGATGCGGCGTTTTATTTTTACCGCCTTGCGTTGTTTTACGAGGACCAGCGGGGGGAAGCGCTGATTACCATGGCGCAGACCCTGGGTCTGGCGATGCCGCTCGCTGTACCCGGCCCGATGGCGTCGTTGCAACCGGTATCGATGGGCAGCGCGCGCTGGCGCCTGGGCGTGGATGGGAGCGACGGTTTTGTATTCGATAACGAATACGGGGCCTGCGACGTGGTGGTACCGGAATTCGAGATCGACGCGCAACCGGTGGTGTGGTCACAGTTCGTCGAATTTGTCGACGATGGTGGTTATGACCGACCGGAGCTGTGGCACCCACAAGGGTGGGTCTGGCTGGAGCAGCAGTCGGCTGGCAGCGGTGGACGCGCACCGCGTTATGTGGACCAGATCGGGGTCGCCAGTGGTGCTGTGATGCAGACCCGGTTTGGCACGCCGCGGCGCATGCTCGGTGGGCAGCCGGTGATGCACGTCACCTGGTGGGAGGCCGATGCCTGGTGCCGCTGGGCCGGCCGACGGTTGCCGGCCGAAGTGGAGTGGGAAATGGCTGCCCACATGGGAGCGCGGCGCGGTTTTCGCTGGGGTGCGGTATGGGAATGGACCGGCAGCAGCGCGCGTGTTTATCCGGGCTTTGCTCCCGGGCCGTCCGCTATGGTCGATGCGCCGCAGCCTGGCGGCCAAAGGGTCATGCGTGGTGCATCGTTCGCCACCCGCGAGCGCATGAAACATCCCAAATTCAGGTCGTTCCAACTGCCTGGCGCGGACCATCTTTTTGTCGGCTTTCGCTCCTGCGCGGCTTGAAATCCCACCATGGCAATACCCGGCGCAGCGCCAACACGTCTGGGTTGTCGGCGCTGCGGTAGCCGGGTATCTCGCTGAGTTGCGCGCGCCATGCGCTGCTGCCCAGCAGCCGTAGCAGGGCCTGGGTCGCGGGTTGTGCCAGCGCAGATTTCAGGCACACCAGATAGTAGGTTTCGCTTGCCAGGGGCACAAAACCCAAGGCAGCGGTGAGTGCTGCACTTTCGATGCCCAGCCCCACGTCGGCGTCCCCTGCGGCGACGGCGTGCGCCACTGCCGCATGGGATGGCTCCAGGTTGTCATACCCCCGGATCGAACTGCCCGGCAGGCCGGCTTGACCCAGCAACTCGTCGAGCAGCACCCGCGTTCCGGTGCCCAGGGCGCGGTTCACATAACGTGCCTGGACCTGCGCCACGTCGTGCAGTGACGCCAGCCTGAGCGGATTTCCGCGCGCCACCAGCAGACCTTGCGAGCGTCGGGCAAAACCGATCAGCTTGTGCCGCCCGGGGCGCAGCAGAGGTTTGTAAGTCCGCGCTGCCAATGATCCACGCGCCGGCTGGTCCAGTGTATGAAAGCCGGCGATCTCGCAGCGGCCCTCGTTCAGCGCCCGGATCGCGTCCACACTGCCGCAGAAACGGATGTCCATGTGCAGCGGACCTTCCGCGTCACGCCGCATTTCGTGTTGCGGGCCGGCAGCCAGGGCAAATTCGCGCAAAGCCGCCAGCGCGTCATCGTGGCTG
>JANLVB010000046.1:0-6418 GCA_031363785.1 Betaproteobacteria bacterium | reverse complement strand
GCGCACCACCGTGTCGTTGTACGAAACCGCCTTGGTATTTGGAAAAATCATTCACACCTCCTGGAGTTTGGTCTGGATCAAGTTTCTCGGCCGTGGGCGATTGGCGACTTGATACACATCAAACCGATGTCAGACTTTGTCGCTTTCTTCCAGGATTCGAGCGCCTTCTGACTCGATGTCTTCGAACTGCCCACGGTCGATCGCCCACCACAGACCCGCCAGGATAAAAAACACCAACGCCACCGAGAGCGGGATCAGCAGATACAGGATGTCCATCAGGCACCGGCTTCCAAAGTCGGCTGTCGGCGCGCCAGACGCAGCGCATTGAGCACCACCAGCAGTGAACTGGCTGCCATGCCGAGCCCGGCCAGCCAGGCCGGCAACCAGCCGGCCACGGCCAAGGGAATACAGGCCATGTTGTAGGCCAGCGCCCACCACAGGTTCTGCCGCACGACGCGCATCGTGCGACGTGCCAGCACAATCGTCTGGAAAACGGCAACAAGCCGCTCGCCCGGCACCACAAAATCGGCCTGTGACTGCGCCAACGGCACCGACTGACCAAAGGCGAAAGACACATCGGCAGCCGCGAGCACGGGTGCGTCATTGATGCCATCCCCCACCATCACCACGCGCCGCCCTTGGGCCTGCAAGGCGTGCACCACCTGCAGTTTGGCGTCTGGTGCGCAGTTCGCCGTGGCATCGTCGATGCCGACGATGGCGGCAACCGCTTTTACTGGCGCGGCTGCGTCACCCGACACCAGGGCAAGCTGCAAGCCGCTCGCACGCAAGGCAGCCACCGTGGCCGCTGCGTCCGCTCGCACATCCTGCGCCAGGCTGAACGATGCCAGCCAGCCGTCCTGGTCGGCCAGGTACACCAGGCCCGGTCCGTCTGCAGTGGGCGTCACCCCGCAAAAAAGGGCTGAGCCAAGTCGTACCAACGACGCATGATCGCGGTCCTTTTGCCATGCCACCCGTGCACTGATGCCGCACCCGGCCGTTTCCTGCAGCGCGTCGACGACCAACCGCTCCCCGGAAGCTATGGCCGCGAAGTGGCGCGCGATCGCCATCGACACCGGATGACATGAGCACGACGCCAGACTCCACGCCAGCGTGCCCACTTCGGTCTGCGACACGGCGTCGCGGTGCACCCAGGTGTTCACTTCCAGCCTTTCGGTGGTCAAGGTGCCAGTCTTGTCGAACAACACCGTGTCGACTCCGGCCAGGGATTCGATAGCCTGCAACCGTCGCACCAGCACGCCGCCGCGTGCCAGGTTGCCAGCCGCTGCCAGCATGGCCGCCGGGGTCGCCAGCGACAAGGCACAGGGGCAGGTCACTATCAGCACCGCCACCGCCACCATGACGGCGTGCCCAGGGTCCTGCGGCCACCAGTACACGCCAGCGCCGAGCGCGGCCAGCAGGACCGCAATCAGGAACGGCTTGGCCAGCTGGTCCGCTTGTTGGGCCAGGCGCGGCCGGGTTGTGGCGGCACTGCGCATCAGGGCGACGATCTGGGCGAAGCGGGTGTCGTCGCCCAGGCGCTCGACCCGCACCTCAACCATGCCGGACAGGTTGTGACTGCCGGTCATCACCGCGTCACCCAGGCCCTTGTCGATCGCACGCGATTCCCCACTGAGCAGTGATTCGTCGACTGCCGTGTGACCGCCGGTGACCACGCCGTCGGCCGGGAACGCGTCGCCGGCTACAACCCGTATCGTGTCCCCCACCCTCAATAGGCGTGCCGAGATCAGATCGACGCGTCCGTCGGCGCCCACGCGCTGGACCCGGTCCGGCAAACGGTTCATCACGGATTCCAATGCGCCTGCCGTGCGGTCACGCAGGCGCAACTCCAGCCAGCGGCCACTGAGCAGGAAAAAAACGAACATCGTCAGCGAATCAAAATACACCTCGCGACCGAAAACACCGTCCGGATCGAAGGTACCGGCGGTACTGGCGAGAAAGGTGATCGCCATGCCCAGCGCGACCGGCAAATCCATGCTGACGCGGCGCTGCGCCAGGTCGCGCAAGGCATTGCGGAAAAACGGCGCACAGGAAAACAGGATCACCGGCAGCGTCAACACCCAGGAGGCCCAGCGCAGCAACTGCTCCATTTCGGCGCTGAGGTCCCCTGGCGACGCGGTGTAGGCCGGATAGGCATACATCATCACCTGCATCATGCACAGCCCGGCGACGCACCAGCGCCACAGTGCCAGACGCGATTCGCGCCGCCGTAGCGTCAGGGCGTGTAGGTCATTGGCTGGCAACACCGCATAACCAGCCCGTCGCACTGCCTGCATCCACTGCGAAGGCCGCACCTGAGCCGGCGCCCACCACACGTTGGCGCGCCGGCTGCCCGCACTGACCTCGGCGCGCAGCACCCCGGGTGTGGAGCGCAGCGCATCCTCGACCGTCACGGCGCAGGCGGCGCAGGTCATGCCCTGCACCACCACACTGGACTCGATCCAATCAGCATTCGTCGCGCAGGGTTGACTGAAGGCCGCCCATTCCTGCGCATCGTCGAGCAAGTTGAGCGCATCGAGATCTTCCAGGGCGGCGCGACCTTGCGCGGTCGGCGACGGCCCTGCCGCAGGTCTGGCGGTCTGCGGTACTGGCGGTATGGACAGAACACGTTGCATGCTGGCCTCAGCGTATCGCGGCTGCGCTGCGCCAATCTTGACGTGGATCAAGGAAAAATCCCGCGCCCGGCGTAATCTGCACCGATCCCAATCAACCACCAGGAGAAACCATGTTCAAACGTATTCTTGTTGCTACCGACGGTTCAACTCTGTCCAGGAAGGCTGTTTCCCACGCCGTATCCCTGGCCGAACTCAGCGGCGCCGAGCTGATAGCGATCAAGGTCGTACCGCGTTACCCGATGAGTTATTTTGAAGGCGGCGTCGCGCTCGCGGCGACCGAGGTGGCGCGGGTCGAGCAGCAATGGGCGGACTCGGGTCAGGCCATCGTCGACGCAGTGCAAAAACTGGCGCTGGCCCAGGGCGTCAAATGCAAGACCGTGGTCAGCAAGTCAGACCTGGTCTCGGACGCCATCATTGCTGGTGCCAAGAAACACAAGTGCGACCTGATTGTCATGGCCTCACACGGCCGGCGTGGCATCAAACGCCTGCTGCTGGGGAGCGAGACCCAGCAGGTGCTGACCCACTCACACGTACCGGTGCTGGTGCTGCGCTGATCGATGCTCAGGTCGGGCCGAACAGGCCCGCATGTTGTGCCCGCAGCAGGTTTTTCTGCACTTTGCCCATGGCGTTGCGCGGCAACTCGGCGACCACAAAACACGCCTTGGGTATCTTGAAGTTCGCCAGTTTGGCCTTCAGTGCCACGAGAATCCCCAGCCCGTCCAATTGCTGGCCAGGCCGCGCGGTGACCACGGCGACACCGACTTCGCCGAAGTCCGGGTGCGGCACGGCGACCAGGGCACTCTCGGCCACGCCCGGCATGTCGTTGATGTAACTCTCGATTTCTGCCGGGTAGACGTTGTAGCCGCCACTGATGATGAGATCCTTGCTGCGCCCCACGATGGTGATGTAGCCGCGCTCGTCGACCCGTCCGACATCTCCGGTCCTGAAGAAACCATCAGCGGTGAAGTCCTCACGCGTTTTTTCCGGCATGCGCCAATAACCCTGGAACACGTTGGCACCACGCACCTGAATGCCACCGACCTCGCCTGGTGGCAACACGCGCCCGGCGTCGTCGACCACCCGCAGGTCAACACCCGGCAAGGCGAAACCCACGGTGCCACCCCGCCGCTCCCCGTCTTGTGGCAGGTAGGGGTTGGAGGTCAGCATGGCGGTCTCCGACATGCCGTAGCGCTCCAGGATGGTATGCCCGGTGCGCTGGCGCCACTGGTCGAAGGTGTCCAGCAGCAGCGGCGCCGACCCGGCCACAAAAAGCCGCATGTGTCGCGCCAGGTGCGGGTTGAGCCCGGGCTCCGCGAGCAAGCGCATATACAAGGTCGGCACACCCATGAACACCGTCGCCTCGGGCATTTTCGCCAGCACCCGCTGCGCATCAAACCGGGACAACCAGATCATCCTGCTGCCATTGAGCAGCGCACCGTGCAGGGCGACAAACAGGCCGTGCACATGGAAAATGGGCAGCGCGTGGATCAACACGTCACCCCCCTGCTGCTGCGTGCGCCAACCCCAGCAGGTTTGGAGCACCAGTGCATTGGAGAGCAGGTTGCCGTGGCTGAGCATGGCGCCCTTGCTGCGGCCGGTAGTGCCGCTGGTGTAAAGGATGGCGGCCAGGTCGTCCCTGGCCCGTGGCAGGCTGCGGTGCTGGTCGCGGCACTGCGCGGCGCGCTCGAGCAAGGTACCGGTCCGGTCGTCGTCGAGGGTGTATACAGCCAGGCAGCCGGCCTTGAAAGCCAGCTTGCTGATCCAGCCGAAGTTGCGTCTGCTGCAAACCACTACGGCCGGTTCGGCATCGCCAATAAAGTACTCGATCTCGGCACTCTGGTACGCGGTATTGAGGGGCAGAAATACATGGCCGGCGCGTAACGTGGCCAGGTACAACACCACCGCTTCCACCGACTTGTCCACCTGCACGGCGATGCGTGAAGCCGCAGGCAGCGCCAGGCCCTGCAACAGGTTGGCCAGCATCGCGCTGGCGCGCTCCAGATCGCGCCAGCTGTAAAGCAGACCGCTGTCGGTTTCGATGGCTATGGCATCGAGGTCGTGCGGAAATCCGGCGCGCAGTGCGTCAAACAGATTGCGGTCCAGGTTGGGTGCTGGTGCAGGGCTGTGCATGGATGGCAGCCGGGCAAGGGATCTGAAGATTCTCAATCCAGCTTGGCACCCGAACTCTTCACCACGCCTTCCCAGCGTTTCACCTCGGCGCTGACAAAGCTGGCGAACTGGGTCGGCGACAAACTGCCGAAATCAGCCCCCTGGGAGGCCCAAACCGCCTTCGCCTCATCGGTCAACCCCGCCTTGCGCACTTCTTCGACGATGCGCGTCTGCACATCGGCAGGTGTTCCCTTCGGGGTCCACAAACCGTACCAGGTGGTCACGGTGTAGTCCGGCATGCCGAGCTCGGCGGCAGACGGCACGTCGGGAAAGGCCGGATTACGTTTGGCGCCGGCCATCATCAGCGCCTTGATGCGTCCGCCCTTGATGTGGGCCGCCGAAGAACCCAGACCGTCGAACATCATCTCCACGTCCCCCGCTATCAACCCCTGCAGTGCCGGTCCTGCGCCGCGGTAGGGAATATGGGTAATGAAGGTGTTGCTCTGCTGCTTGAACAACTCACCCGCCAGATGGTGTGATGTGCCGCCCCCGGCCGAGCCATAGTTCAGGCGGCCAGGGTTTTTGCGTACATGATCGAGGAAGGGCTTGAAATCATTGAACGGCAACTTGCGCGGATTGACCACCAGCACCTGCGGCACATTGGCCAGCAGCGCCAGCGGAATAAAGTCCCGCTCGATGTCGTAATCCAGTTTGGGGTACATGGCCGGTGCAATCGCGTGGTGCACGGCGCCCATGAACAGGGTGTAGCCGTCCGGCGCTGCCTTGGCCGCAATACCGGCACCCAGGGTGCCGCCGGCGCCGCCACGGTTGTCGATGACCATCTGCCGCCCTGTCAGTCGGGCAAACTGTGCCGACAAGGGCCGGGCAAAGGCATCGGTGCCACCACCTGCCGGGAACGGCACCACCAGCGTGACGGGCTTGGTAGGCCAGGCCGCCTGCGCCCGCACACCGCCGGCCGCCGCAGCCGCCATCGCCGCGCCCAGGCGCAGCACCCCACGTCGATCAAAACCAGCTTGCATCATCATCTCCAGAGTTGTTGTGGTGAAAGTCCTGTCGGCGTTACAGCTTGAGCGCCTCCATCGCAGACGACAACGGTACCTTGCCAAGCGCCAATTGTGCCCGGTGCCGGTCCAGCTTTTTCAGGTCATACAGGTAGTTCACCATCAGGCCGAACGACTGCTTGTGGCCCTTGGCCGACGGATCAGCGGCCCAGTTGATGCGCTCCACCCGTGCGCCATTGCCAAGATGAAATCGTGCCACCGGGTCGACCGGACGACCTTCGTGCAGGCTGCCGACCAGGTAGTGGGCGGCAAACTGCAGCAAGGCCTTGCGCACCGGCGACGTGTCCTTGAGTTGCGCCGCCTGTTGGGGCGTCGCCAGCACCTGCTCCACCGAGCTGGCTTGCGCGCGCAAGTCACGCGCCAGGCTGGCGCGGGTCTTGTCATCCAGCCGTTCCAGCATGCCCTCTAGGTTCTTGTTCAGCCAGCTTCGAAAGCCCGGTATCGGCGACAACGTGGCAAAACACTTCAGGCGCGGGAACTCTAGCTTCAGGCTGTCAACCACGCGCTTGATCAGCGAATCGCCGAAACTGACTCCACGCAAGCCGGCCTGCGTATTGTTGATCGAGTAGAAAATGGCTGTCGTCGCCTTGTTCA
>JANLVB010000037.1:0-14952 GCA_031363785.1 Betaproteobacteria bacterium | reverse complement strand
CCCCCGCGTCAACAACAGCATGGGCAACATCATCCGCTGGAAGGAAGATGGCGACTTCCATGGCACCACCTTTGCATGGAACCACTTCGTGCTGGCCGGCGACCCCGCGCTGGCGCGCGCTGACGCCAAAGGCAACACGCGTGGTGATATCTTTGCATGCCCGGACGGCTTGTGGACCGACCAGCGCGGTGTGTTGTGGATACAAACCGACATGTCGACCTCGGCCATGGGCAAAGGTGATTTGGTCAACATGGGCAACAACATGATGCTGGCTGCGGACCCGGGCACAGGAGAGGTCCGCCGCTTCCTGGTGGGGCCGGCCGGATGCGAGGTGACCGGTGCCACCACCACGCCGGATGGCAAGACCATGTTCATCAACATCCAGCACCCTGGTGAAAGTCCGTCCGAGCGCAGCGACCCGGCCAATCCACGCGCCATTTCCAACTGGCCTGACAAGAAGCCCAACGGGCGCCCACGCTCGGCCACGGTGGTGATACGCAAGATCGATGGCGGAATGATCGGCACCTGACAAACATCGGCCTGGCGCAGCGACGTGTGCACTATGCCGCAGGACCGCCGCGCCGGGTGGTCCTGCAAGCCCACCAGGAACCGCCTCTGTGCACACTCCAGAAACGCTTGCGCAGTGGGTGTTATGCTGAGGATCAAACCACAACCCAACCCATGCAGAACGGAATACGGCTGGCCGCGGTCGACCTGGGCTCGAACAGCTTCAGGCTGGAAATCGTACGGGTAGACCACGGCCAGTTTGAGCGCGCCGAATACCTCAAGGAAACCATCCGCCAGGGCGCCAATCTGGATGCCGAGCGCAACCTGAGCGCCGCGGCGATGCAGCGCGGCTGGGATTGTCTGGCCCGGTTCGGCGAGCGCCTGGCCGGCTTCAAAAAGCATCAGGTGCGTGCAGTTGCAACCCAAACACTGCGCGAAGCGCGCAATCGCGACGATTTCCTGGCGCGCGCCAACACCATTCTCGGCTTCCCGATCGACGTCATCTCCGGCCGCGAAGAGGCGCGTCTGATCTACCAGGGTGTCGCCAAACTGCTGCCGCAGTCGCAGGAGCGCCGACTGGTGGCAGACATTGGCGGACGCTCGACCGAGCTGATATTGGGCCATGGTGCAGAGCCACAAACCATGGAGTCGTATCGGGTCGGCAGCATCGCCTGGTCGACGCGTTATTTTGAAGCTGGTCAGTTCACCCCGATGGCATTCCAGATGGCGGAGATCGCTGCCAAGGCGGTGCTGGACGAGGCACTGAACGCCTATGGAACGGACCGTTGGGACGTGGCCTACGGCTCCGCCGGCACCATTGGTGCGGTGGGTGACGTGCTGGCAGCGGCCGGCTTTCCGGCCGGGATGGTGTCGCAGGAGGGGCTGGACTGGTTGCTGGGCAAGCTGGTAGAGGCACAAAGTGCCGACCGCTTGCGTCTGGCCGGCATGAAGGAGGACCGCCGCGCCGTCATCGGCGGCGGCGTGAGTATCCTGCGGGCTATCTTTTCACTGCTGCAAGTCAAGGAAATGCATGCCGCTGCCGGTGGTTTGCGCCATGGTCTGCTGTGCGACCTGATGGGCACGGACGACCGGGACCAGGATCTGCGCAGCAGCTCGGTGCAGCGACTGGCCGGCAAATTCAATGCTGACCAGCTGCATGGCGCACGTGTTGGCAAGGTGGCTCTGCAATTGTTTGGGCAACTGGGAGAGCTGCAACCCGGTACCCAAGGGCACGACCAGCAGCGACTGCAACGCAAGCTCGGATGGGCAGCCCAACTGCACGAGATTGGCGCTCATATCTCGCATAGCGACTACCACAAACACGGCGCCTACATTCTCGACAACGCGGACGCCATGGGATTCTCCCAGGCCGAGCTGCACCGCCTGAGCCTTCTGGTGTTGGGCCACCGCGGCAAACTGCGCAAGCTGGAAGCCGATTTCGAGGACGAAGCGTTTGTGCGGCAATTGTTGTGCTTGCGCCTCGCCATCATCCTGTGCCATGCTCGGCGTGAGCCGGATTTCGCAACGCTGAGCATCCAGCCACATCCGCAACTGGCTCGCAGCTTTCTGCTTGCGGCCCGAGACGGCTGGGCCGACACCTATCCCCAGTCAGCCCACCTGCTGCGCGAAGAAGTGCTGGCATGGCAGAAGACACCCTGGCCACTGACATTGGCCGGGGTTTGAACAACTGACTCCCGCACGATGCCAACTGTCAGCCGCGCGCCCGGCGTTGGGGGATGGCATCGGGTCTATCCACGGGACCGCTCGCGTGCATCAGGTAAACGGTATAAACTATATAAACCGTTAAACTGAAAGGTCCGTCGATGGTTATCCCGAGGAAATCACCGAGCGTGCAAAAAGCCGCTCCCGCTGCAAAAGCACCTGTAGTCGCCAAGTCGGCCAACAGCAGCCCGCCCACGGCGACTGCCCTTGCAAAGGCTACCCCGCCGCCCAAGGTGCCGAAGGCCGAAAAACCGAAAAAGCCCAAACTGGTACGGGACAGCTTCACCATTCCCAAACCCGAATATCTGGTGCTGGATGAGCTCAAACTGCGCAGTGCCAAACTGGCTACTTCGGTGAAGAAAAGTGAGTTGCTGCGCGCCGGTATCAAGGCCCTGGCAGCCATGTCGGATTCGGCACTGTTGGCCGCGCTCAAAGCCGTGCCAGCGATCAAGACCGGGCGGCCTGCGAAACCTTGAGATAACGGTTGCCGGGTTTTCCAGCGGCGCACGGTGCGCGGGTCAGGTCGGCTCCATGCCCCGGCGGCGCTTTGCCGGGCTTGCCTCTGGCGACGCCATGAAGTCCACCAGCGCCTGTGCCGTCGGCTTGTGCCGTGCGGCCGATGCCAAGCCGGCTGCAAACACGGTGACCAGTTGAATCGCGTCCGGCAGCGGCCCCAGCACCGCGATGCCTGGCAGATGCAGCAGCTCGCTGAGTTGCTGAAACCCGAGTTCAACCTCGCCCCGGGCCACCAGGCTTCCCACCGGAACTCCCGGTGGCGCTTGCACGATGCGTGGTTTCAGCGTGTCGTAGATGCCCCAGCGTTTGAACAATTCGACGAGGTAGGTGCCGCTGGGGCCTGTGGAGTAGCTCAGTGAAGAGGCAGCCAGCACCGCCTGCTTCACCGCCTCTTCGCTGTCGATTACCCAAGTCGGTTGACCAGAGCGCACCGCAACGGCAATTCCTGACTTGACCAGGTCAACGCGGCTGCCTGCCACCACCGCACGGTCTGCGATGAGCTGGTCAATGGCGTTGCCAGCCAGCACTACCACGTCAAAATCATCGCCGGCAGCAATCCGTTTGGCAACGTCCACGCCCCCCGCACTGTGCGCCTGCACGGCAACACCAGTCGCTCGCGTGAACTGCACAGCCAGCTCGGCCAGTACCTCGCGGGTTGCCATGGAAGAAATCATGCGAACGTCATCGGTGGGCACGGGCTGGACTCCAGTTGATCAGGCCACGGCAGATGCTGCAGTTCGAACAACTATTGCGCCAGGAGCCGATTTAAGGATGCGCCGACACTCAATCCAGCCATTTCTGCAGGAACATGGCGCTGCCCATCTGCGGGTCCAATTGATACTGCACAAAGCCGAGCCTTGCATACAGGTGGTTCGCGCTGGCGTTGCCGGATAACACCTCCAGCGTCAACTTGCAGGCGCCGCGGTCGCGGGCCAGCCCCTCTGCCACCACCAGCATACGCTCGGCAATCCGCATGCCCCGGTGGCTGGCAAGCACCACGACGTCATGCACATTGACCAGCGGCCGGCAGGCAAAGGTGGAAAACCCTTCCATGCAGTTGACCAGGCCAACCGGCTGCGCCGCGTCGAAGGCCAGCACGCTGTAGGCGTTGGGGCGCGCAGCCAGCGCGGCCACGAGGTTGCTGCGGGCAAAGTCACTCAGCGGCGTGGCACCGCCCGCAGGGTCGCGCGCATAGGAGTCGAGCATCGCCACAACGGCAGCGGCATGCTCCTTATTGGCGTAGTCGGCGCGCACAATGGCGACGTGATCCCTGTGGTTGGAGGACAGCACCATGGCGGGCGCGTCAGGGACGCAAGGTATCGGCCAGGCGCTGTGCGCAGGATTGGGCCTGGCCGGCATCACGCGCCTCGACCATCACGCGCACCAGGGGTTCGGTGCCGCTGGGGCGAATGAGCACCCGACCGGCGTCACCAAGCTCCGCCGTCACCGCCTGCGTCTGCTCGGCCAGTCTGGTGTTTGCCGTCCAGTCCTGTCCGGGCTGCAAACGCACGTTGATCAGGGTCTGTGGAAACAGGCTCAGTCCGGACAACAGTTGCGCCATGGTCTGGCCGCTGCGTACGCAGGCTTGCAACACCTGCAGGGCGGAGATCAGGCCATCTCCGGTGGTGTGTTTGTCCAGCGCCAACAAGTGGCCCGAACCCTCACCACCCAGGTTCCAGCGGTGTTTCTCCAGCTCTTCAAGCACATACCGGTCACCGACCTTGGCGCGCACGAACTGCACCCCGCGGGCCTTCAGCGCCAGCTCTACCGCCATATTGGTCATCAAGGTGCCAACGACACCGGGCACATGTTCGTCGCGCCCCAACCGGTCATCTGCCAGCAGGTACAGCAACTCGTCACCATCGTAGAGCCGACCCGCGTTGTCCACCAGTTGCAGGCGGTCCGCATCACCGTCCAGCGCGACCCCGAAATCGGCCTTGTGCGCCAATACCGCATCGACCAGCGCCTGTGGATGCGTCGCGCCCACCTCGTGGTTGATGTTGAGGCCGTCCGGCGCACAGCCGATGGCGACCACCTCTGCGCCCAGCTCATGGAACACCTTGGGTGCCACCTGGTAAGCCGCGCCGTGCGCCGCATCCACAACAATCTTGAGGCCTTTGAGCGTGAGGTCGGACGCAAAGGTGCTCTTGCAGAACTCGATGTAACGTCCGGCGGCGTCCTGCAGGCGGCGCGTCTTACCCAGTGTGGCCGAGTCCGCCCATACCGGCACCTCGTCCAATGCCAGCTCGACCGAATTTTCCCAGGCGTCGGGCAACTTGGTGCCGTGGGCGCTGAAAAACTTGATGCCGTTGTCGGGAAACGGGTTGTGGCTGGCGCTGATCACGACACCCAGCGAAGCGCGCTGGGCGCGCGTCAGGTAGGCCACACCCGGCGTCGGCAGTGGTCCGAGCAGCAGCACGTCGACGCCCGCTGAATTGAATCCGCTTTCCAGCGCACTCTCGAGCATGTAGCCC
The DNA here is from genome assembly GCA_031363785.1 of Betaproteobacteria bacterium. Taxonomy (GTDB): domain Bacteria; phylum Pseudomonadota; class Gammaproteobacteria; order Burkholderiales; family Burkholderiaceae_C; genus CAISIP01. The sequence goes on along the minus strand of JANLVB010000037.1, from coordinate 9,733 downwards.
GAGATGCGCGTGTCCTTGCCGATCAAGACCGTGGGGCGGCTTTCGGACTGTTTCAGAACGCGGCCAACCGCATGGGCCAGCCGCAGGACAAAATCCGGCGTGATCGGTGACTGTCCCACCGTGCCCCGGATGCCATCCGTTCCAAAATACCTTCTTGTCATTGTTTTCCCTGCTGCAGAGTCAGCCGACCATGTTAATTCATGGCGATGGAGGCCAGGACCGCCAGCGCCTGCACTGTTTCACGCACATCATGAACACGCACGATGCGTGCACCACGCTCCACCGCCAGCACCGCGGCAGTCACGCTGGGCACCAGCCGTGCCCGGGGGTCCATGGTTGCCAGATTTGCCAGCGACGTGCTGGTCGCGGCCGCCAGCGACGACTTGCGCGACCAACCGGCGACCAGCGGGTACCCGGCAGCGGCCAGCTCGCCCTGGCGCTGCAACAGGCTGAAGTTTTGCGCCACCGTCTTGCCGAACCCGATCCCCGGATCGACCACGATCTGCTGCGGCTGCACGCCCAGACCCAGCAGGCGCTCAGCGGCGCGCGCCAGAAACTCGACTACCTGAGGCACCACATCCCCCTGCATGGGTTGCATCTGCATGGTCTGCGGCTCCCTGTGCATATGCATCAGGCAGACGCCACAGTTTGCATGCTGCGCCACTACCGCAGCTGCCCCCTGCTGCCGCAGCGCCCAGATATCATTGATGATGTCGGCACCCAGATCCAGCACCGAGCGCATCACCTCCGGCTTGTAGGTATCGACCGATACCGGCACACCCATGCCCACCGCATGGCGCACCACGGGAACGACGCGGGCCAGTTCCTCATCCAGCGGCAATGGCAGCGCACCGGGACGACTGGACTCACCGCCAATGTCGAGAATATGCGCGCCGTCGGCCAGCAATTGTTCGCAATGTCGCAAGGCCGCCGCCGTCGATGCGTGTTGGCCGCCGTCCGAAAACGAGTCGGGCGTCACGTTCACGATGCCCATCACGCGTGGCAGCCCCAGGTCGATCAGGAAACGCGACGTGCGCCACTGCGGCGCGCCTGAACCCATCGTCATACGCGCAGTCGCGTTGGCCGCGCCCCGGCGGTTTCAGGCCGCCGTGGGGGCCGGGTCCGGCGCCACGGGCGGCGGCCCACCTGTACCGCTACCGGCAGCCGGTGTACGGGGCGTCCAGTCTTTCGGAGGCCGCGGCTCCTTGCCCGCCAGAATGTCGTCAATCTGGTCACTGTCGATGGTTTCCCACTCCAGCAGGGCCTTGGCCATGGCGTGAATCTTATCCTGGTTGTCCTCGATCAACTTGCGCGCCATCGAGTACTGCTGGTCGATGATGCGCCGTACCTCCGAGTCCACCTTCTGCATCGTCTGCTCACTCATATTGGTGGTTTTTGTCACCGAGCGACCGAGGAATACTTCGCCTTCGTTTTCTGCGTACACCATCGGCCCAAGTGCGTCGGTCATGCCATAACGGGTCACCATGTCACGCGCAATCTGCGTCGCGCGTTCGAAATCGTTGCTGGCACCAGTGGTCATCTGGTGCATGAAAACTTCTTCGGCAATCCGGCCCCCGAACAACATGCTGATCTGGTTCAGCATGAACTCGCTGTCGTAACTGTAGCGGTCTTGCGCCGGCAGGCTCATGGTCGCGCCCAGCGCACGTCCGCGCGGGATGATCGTGACCTTGTGCACCGGGTCGCACTTGGGCAGCAGCTTGCCTATCAGGGCGTGACCCGACTCATGGTAGGCGGTGTTGATGCGCTCCGACTCGGGCATCACCATGCTCTTGCGCTCCGGACCCATCAGTATCTTGTCCTTGGCCTTCTCGAAGTCCTGCATTTCCACCACGCGCGCACTACGACGCGCCGCCATCAGTGCCGCCTCGTTGCACAGGTTGGCCAGGTCGGCGCCCGACATGCCTGGCGTGCCGCGCGCAATGATGTTGGAACTCACGTCCTGACCCAGAGGTACCTTGCGCATGTGCACGTTGAGGATCTGCTCACGACCACGAATGTCGGGCAAGGTTACATAGACCTGGCGGTCAAAACGCCCCGGACGCAGCAGTGCCGCGTCCAGGATGTCCGGCCGGTTCGTCGCCGCCACCACGATCACGCCGACGTTGGTCTCGAAACCGTCCATCTCGACCAGCATCTGATTCAGCGTCTGTTCCCGCTCGTCGTTCCCGCCGCCCAGGCCGGCACCGCGCTGGCGTCCGACGGCGTCGATCTCATCGATGAAGATGATGCAGGGCGCATTTTTCTTGGCGTTGTCGAACATGTCGCGCACACGTGCCGCGCCCACACCAACAAACATTTCCACAAAGTCGGAGCCGGAGATCGAGAAAAACGGTACCTTGGCCTCGCCGGCAATACCCTTGGCCAGCAGCGTCTTGCCGGTTCCTGGCGGGCCGACCAGCAACAGGCCGCGCGGTATGCGCCCACCCAGCTTCTGGAAGCGCTGCGGATCCTTGAGGAAGTCGACCACCTCCTTCACCTCTTCCTTGGCTTCGTCACAGCCAGCCACATCGGCAAAAGTCACCAGATTCGTGTTTTCGTCCAGCATGCGCGCCTTGCTCTTGCCAAAGCTGAATGCGCCACCTTTGCCGCCACCCTGCATCTGGCGCATGAAGTAGACCCAGACGCCAATCAGCAGCAGCATCGGACCCCAACTGACCAGCAGCGTCATCAGCAGTGAGCCCTCCTCGCGTGGCTTGACGTCGAACTTGACGCCGTTGGCGATCAGGTCCCCAACCAGCCCGCGATCAAGGTAGGTTGCTGTGGTGCGCAATTTGCGGTCATCGTTGGTGAGTGCGATGATTTCGGTACCACCTTGCCCTTCCTGGATTACCGCACTCTTGATGCGCTTGCCGCGCACCTCTTCCAGAAAGTCGGAATAACCCACATACCCGGCGTTGCTCGCACCGCGGCCGTCGAACTGCTTGAACACAGTGAACAACACGAGGGCGATCACCAGCCAAACGGCAACTTTGGAAAACCATTGATTATTCAAGCGAAGCTCCAATCACGGGGAAGTGACATTACCAGACGCATCTGCCCCCTATTTTAGGCGTTTCAAGAGGCAAGTCAGACAATTGTGCGGCTTTCAACCGTGGTGAAGACAAGGTATTGGTCGACTGGTGTCATGCGACAGACGCTGACGCTCCCGCGCACGCGACCGGCTTCAAGCCGATACCCAGCAAAAACGTCTCGGAAGATTTGTCCCGCGAAGCCTTGGGTTTGAAGGGTTTGACGACCAGAAACGACTGCTTGAACAACTTCACCAGCTGGCTGTAACCGCTGCCGTGGAACACCTTGACCACCAATGCGCCCTGCGGCTTCATGTGTTGCTGGCTGAACTCCAGCGCCAGTTCAACCAGGTGGCTGATGCGTGCCGCATCCGCCGACTCAACGCCGGACAGATTGGGTGCCATGTCAGACACCACCACGTCGGCCAACCTGCCAGCCATGGCCTGCATCAGCAATTGAAGTGTGGCCGGCTCGCGGAAGTCACCTTGCAGAAATACTGCACCCTCGACCGGCTGCATGGGCAGGATGTCCAGGGCAATGATGCATCCATTGAGCGCGCCCACGGCCGCACCACCACCGACCGCAGTCTTTGGCGACAGGCGGTTCCGAATGTACTGGCTCCAGGCACCCGGAGCGGACCCCAAATCGACCACCAGATGGCCGGCGCGGATCAACTGGAACGACTCGTCGATCTCCTTGAGCTTGTAGGCCGCGCGCGCACGATAACCGTCCCGCTTCGCCATCTTGACGTACGGGTCGTTGATGTGGTCATTCAACCACGCCTTGTTGACTTTTCGACTTTTCGTCTTGGTCATGGTTCACATTTCATGTGGTCGGCAGCGAGGTACGCCACCTGCACCTGCGCCGAGCACTGTGGGCCAGCGCCGATAATAGACCCATGGCACACCTAGAACTGACTCCGGCCCAGCGCAAAGAACACCGGGCTTTGGCGCACCATCTGAATCCGGTGGTGATGATTGGCTCCGACGGCGCCACCGCCGCTGTGTTGAAGGAGATTGGCGCGGCACTCGATGCGCATGGGCTGATCAAGATCCGTGTTTTCTCGGACGACCGTGTGGCGCGCGAAGCCCTGTTTCATAAGCTCGCCGACACCCTGGGCGCGGCTCCGATCCAGCACATCGGGAAACTGCTGGTGCTGTGGCGCCCGATGCCGGAGCGCGAAACGGCATCCGCCGAGGAGCGCAAACCGGGCCCACGCGATGTGAAGGTGCTCAAGTACAGCAAACGCGGCGGGCAACGGCCGGAAGTGCGTACCTTGCGGGTGCTGGGCAATCAACGGCTCACCAGTGGCGGCCAGGTCAAACGCGCCAAGCCGCGCCTGGCCAGCATCAAGAAACGCAGGCAGACCTGACGCGCCTGCGGCACGGGGCGGCGCGGTGTCGTCTCACAGGTAGACCAGCGCAACAATTTCATAGTGGCGGATACCGCCCGGGGCCACCACCTCGACCGAATCACCCTGCTCCTTGCCTATCAGTGCACGCGCGATCGGGCTGCTGATGTTGACCAGACCGAGTTTCAGGTCCGCCTCGTCCTCGCCCACGATCTGGTAACGCACCTGCTCGCCCGTGGCCTCGTCCTCAAGTTCGACGGTTGCCCCGAACACCACGCGGCCACCCGCATCGACCACACTGGGGTCAATCACTTGGGCCACAGAGAGTTTACTTTCCACCTCCTGGATTCGGCCCTCAATGAAACCCTGACGATCTTTCGCAGCTTCATACTCGGCGTTTTCGCTCAGATCTCCCTGGGCACGCGCTTCTGCGATGGCGTTGATGACCCACGGCCGGTCCACCGTTTTGAGGCGATGCAGTTCGGCTTTGAGTTTTTCGGACCCACGCAGGGTGATTGGAATAGTGGCCATGAAATCCCGGAATCAAAACAAAGCTGCGGGACCCTGGCGCAATCGCGCTTAGGCCCCGGAGCAGGGGACGCTGATTATGCCGTGAGTTGGGCGTGCAGTTCCTGCACCGACACTACGTCAAGATCGTCCAGGTACTTCATTCCCTCTACTGCCGCCTCGGCCCCCGCAATAGTGGTGAAAGTCGTGACGCGGGCCAACAGCGCCGAGGTTCGGATCTGGCGCGAATCGGCAATCGCATTGCGCCGCTCTTCCACCGTGTTGACGACCAGCGCGATCTCGTTGTTCTTGATCATGTCCACCACATGAGGCCGCCCTTCGGTGACCTTGTTGACCAGCTGGCAGGCGATGCCGGCCTGCAGCATGGCGGCCGTCGTACCTTTGGTTGCCACCAGTTCGAAACCCATGGCCACCAAGGCGCGGCCGACGACCACTGCGCGCGGCTTGTCATGCTGTTTCACCGAAATAAAGGCCTTGCCCGAGCGTGGCAATTTGGTACCGGCACCGATCTGGGATTTGACAAATGCCTCGCCAAAGGTTTTCCCGGCGCCCATCACCTCCCCGGTCGATTTCATCTCGGGGCCGAGTATGGTGTCAACACCAGGAAACTTGACAAACGGAAACACCGCTTCCTTGACGCTGTAATACGGCGGCGCGACTTCATCCCGGATGCCCTGGGAATCGAGCGATTGGCCCACCATACAACGCGCTGCCACCTTGGCCAGCTGTATGCCGGTGGCCTTGCTCACAAACGGCACGGTACGTGAGGCGCGCGGATTCACCTCCAGCACAAAAATCATGTCCTGTGATTGGCCATCCGCATCGACCGTCTGCTGGATCGCAAACTGCACGTTCATCAGGCCCACGACATTGAGTCCGCGCGCCATCGCCGCAGTCTGCAGCTTGAGCTCGGCCACGGTCGCGGCCGACAGCGAATACGGCGGCAGGGAGCAGGCGGAGTCGCCGCTGTGTACGCCCGCCTGTTCGATGTGTTCCATCACCCCGCCAATGAAAACACGCTGGCCGTCACACAAAGCATCGACATCACATTCGATGGCATCGTTCAGGAACCGGTCAAGAAGCACGGGTGAGTCGTTGGACACTTTGACCGCTTCGCGCATGTAGCGCTCCAGATCGCGCTGCTCGTGCACGATCTCCATCGCCCGGCCGCCCAGAACATAACTCGGGCGCACCACCAGCGGGTAACCCAGGGCCAACGCTTTTTCCAGCGCCTCGGCCTCGGTGCGCGCGGTGGCGTTCGGCGGCTGGCGCAGCCCGAGCGCCTGCAACAGCTTCTGGAACCGCTCCCGGTCTTCCGCCGCGTCAATCATGTCGGGACTGGTGCCGATGATAGGGACGCCGTTGGCTTCCAGGTCCAGCGCCAGCTTCAGCGGCGTCTGCCCGCCATACTGCACGATCACGCCCAGCGGCTTTTCCTTGTCGACGATCTCCAGCACGTCTTCCAGCGTCAGGGGTTCAAAATACAGCCGATCACTGGTGTCGTAGTCGGTTGACACGGTTTCCGGATTGCAATTGACCATGATGGTCTCGTAACCGTCTTCGCGCAGGGCGAGCGCGGCATGTACACAGCAATAGTCGAATTCAATGCCTTGGCCGATACGGTTGGGGCCGCCGCCAAGCACCATGATCTTGCGCCGGTTGGTCGGCTCGGCTTCACACTCTTCCTCATAGGTCGAATACAGATAGGCGGTGGTGGTCGGAAATTCGGCAGCGCAGGTATCGACCCGTTTGTAGACCGGTCGAACGCCCAGCAGGCGGCGCCGTTCCCGGACCGCCTGGTCGGTGGTTTTCAGCTGGCGTGCCAGGCGCCGGTCTGAAAAACCCTTGCGCTTGAGCGCGCGCAATGTGACCGCGTCGAGGCCCTCCAGCGTGTGCTCGCGTTCCAGTTCGAGCTCGATCTTGACGATCTCCTCAATCTGGACCAGAAACCAGGGATCGATGCGCGTCAAAGCGAACACGTCGGCGACCGTCATGCCTTGGGCAAACGCGTCGCCCACATACCAGATACGCTCCGGCCCGGGTTCCCCGAGTTCTTTTTCCAGCACCTCGCGGTCCTGTGTCTTCTCGTTCATGCCGTCGACTCCCACTTCCAGGCCACGTAAAGCCTTCTGGAACGACTCCTGGAACGTGCGCCCGATGGCCATCACCTCGCCCACCGATTTCATCTGTGTGGTGAGCCGCGAATCGGCGGTAGGAAACTTCTCGAACGCGAAACGCGGAATCTTGGTCACCACATAGTCGATGCTGGGCTCGAAACTGGCTGGTGTCGCGCCCGCCGTGATCTCGTTGCGCAGTTCGTCCAGGGTGAAGCCGACCGCCAGCTTGGCGGCGATCTTGGCAATCGGAAAGCCGGTCGCCTTGGAGGCCAATGCCGATGAGCGGCTGACACGCGGGTTCATCTCGATCACCACCATGCGGCCATCGACCGGATTGATGGCGAACTGGACGTTCGACCCTCCGGTGTCGACACCAATCTCGCGCAGCACCGCCAGCGAGGCGTTGCGCATGATCTGGTACTCGCGGTCTGACAGTGTCTGCGCCGGCGCCACCGTGATGGAGTCCCCGGTATGCACACCCATCGGATCGAGGTTTTCGATGGAACAGACAATGATGCAGTTGTCGGCCTTGTCCCGCACCACCTCCATCTCGAACTCTTTCCATCCGAGCAGGGACTCTTCGATCAACAGTTCGCTGGTGGGCGAGGCCTCCAGACCGCGCTTGCAGATGGTTTCGAACTCCTCGGCGTTGTAGGCAATGCCGCCACCGGTACCACCGAGCGTGAAACTCGGGCGGATCACGGTCGGGAAGCCAAGGCTCTTCTGTGCCGCCCAGGCTTCATCCAGACTGTGCGCGATGTCCGAACGGGCTGATCCCAGGCCGATACGGGTCATGGCCTGCTTGAACTTTTGCCTATCCTCTGCCTTGTCAATCGCCTCCGGGCTGGCACCAATCAGTTCGACCTGGAACTTCTCCAGCACACCATGGCGCCACAAATCGAGGGCGCAGTTCAGCGCGGTCTGCCCACCCATGGTCGGCAAAATCGCATCGGGCCGTTCCCGGGCGATGATCTTCTCCACCGTCTGCCAGGTGATCGGCTCGATGTAGGTCACATCCGCCGTGTCCGGGTCGGTCATGATGGTCGCCGGGTTGCTGTTGATCAGGATGACCTTGAAACCCTCCTCCCGCAGGGCCTTGCATGCCTGCACGCCGGAGTAGTCAAACTCGCAGGCCTGCCCGATCACGATCGGGCCGGCGCCAATGATCAGTATGCTCTTGATATCTGTGCGTTTAGGCATGTTAGCTCCGCCGACTCTGGTCCATCAACATGACAAAACGCTCAAACAGGTAGCTTATGTCGTGTGGTCCCGGGGACGCCTCCGGATGTCCTTGAAAACAAAACGCCGGCCGATCGGTGCGCGCCAGGCCCTGCACTGTTCCATCAAACAGGCTGCTGTGCGTCACACGCAGGTTCGGCGGCAGCGAGGTTTCATCGACGGCAAACCCGTGGTTCTGGCTGGTGATGCTGACGCGTCCATCGTCCAGGTCCTTGACCGGGTGGTTGGCACCATGGTGCCCCAGCTTCATCTTGAAGGTGCGTGCGCCGCTGGCCAAGGCCATGATCTGGTGGCCCAGGCAAATACCGAATGTCGGGATGGCCGCATCCATGATCTGCCGCGCGGCCTCGATGGCATAGGTGCAGGGCGCCGGGTCACCCGGCCCATTGGACAGAAACACACCGTCAGGCCGTAACGCCAGCACAGCGCCGGCGCTGGTCTGCGCCGGCACCACGGTGACGCGGCAGCCACGCTGCGCCAGCATGCGCAGGATATTGCGCTTGCAGCCAAAGTCCATTGCCACGACATGGCGTGCGGCATGGCCCAACTCTCCAAATCCAGGCCGCCCGGTGCTGCCGCTGAGTTGCCACTCGGTCTCGGTCCAGCTGTAGGGCTGGTCAACACTGACCACGCGGGCCAGGTCCAGCCCCTGCATGGAAGGTGCCTGGCGCGCGCGCTGCAGTGCCTCGTCTGCCACCGCCGAGCCGACATTCTGGCCCGGCGCCAGCGCCAGAATGCAGCCGTTTTGTGCACCCTGGCTACGCAATTGGCGGGTCAGCTTGCGGGTATCGATGCCGGCGATAGCCACCGTTCCGGCGCCACGCAGATAACCGGACAGGGTCTCGGTGCTGCGAAAATTGGAGCTCACCAAGGGCAGGTCCTTGATGACCAGCCCGGCTGCCTGGATCGCGCCCGACTCGCAGTCCTGTGTATTCACGCCGTAATTGCCAATATGTGGATAGGTCAGCGTGACAATCTGCTGGCAATAACTGGGGTCGGTGAGAATCTCCTGGTAGCCAGTCATCGCCGTGTTGAACACGACTTCGCCGACACAGGAACCTGGCGCACCGATGGAAACACCGGCATACACAGTGCCATCTGCAAGCACCAGAATGGCAGGCGGGTTATTTCCCTTGAGAGACAAAAGCACGGGGAGCTCCGGGTTGGTTACGGGTACGCCCAAGCATCCACTAGATGTGACTCCTGGCTGCTGCTCTTGAGAGGGGGATTCGACCTGAAGATTCGCCTGGGGCGGCTGCTTTAGCGAAAGCCGTTCATTATAGCTTTGGCACCGAGCCGGGGATGACACTGAGTGTCCGCCCGGCATGCAGGCAGATGGCTGCGGCCGCCGCCACATTGAGTGACTCCTCGCCCCCTGGCTGCTCGATACGTACGCGGTATGCGGCACGCTGCAACAAGACCTCGTCAACACCTTGCCCTTCATGCCCGAACACCCAGGCGCAGGGCC
>JANLVB010000427.1:0-3068 GCA_031363785.1 Betaproteobacteria bacterium | reverse complement strand
CGTCCTGCCGTCGTCGCCCGCTTAGCTCGAACGTTAGGCTGCACACATGCACTCGTTGCGCTTCAAAGCACTCGCTTTCTGCTCACTCTTGCCACTAGCCGTCCCGACGGGCGCAGCTGACGACTTTCGCGGGATCAGGCTTCCAATCGAAATCGCTGGCTTTCAAAGAGGTTCAATAATTGACTATGAGGCACGGAAGAAGGGACTCGGCATATCTGTTGCTTACGGTGGGCACAATATTAAGGCAACTGTGTTTATCTACGACATGGAGATAGAGAACCTGCCAGAAGGCATCAACAATTTGACCGTGCAAAAACAAGCTCAAAGAGCATTTCAAGATATTCTGCAGGCACATCCTGAAGCTGAAACGCTGGAACCATTGAGTAAAGGTAGCGGCGCATGCGCCACCTTTCTGAGCGCCAAGGTTTTGTATCAAGGTGATCCGAGCCGACCAAATGAACCGCTATACTCCCATCTTTATCTTGGGAGCAGACGAGGTAACTTTGTGAAGGTAAGGCTGACCTACGCGGCAAAGCATGCGTTTGCCACAGGCGTTTTGTTCGAAGCCCGCTTTGCTCAAGCTCTTTGCAGGGCCGCGAATGAGTGACGAAATCTATTTTCCCCAGCAAGCACTTTAGCTTATGATTCACTACGAAACCAAGTACCTCGACTTCATCTCTCGCCAAGGCGTCGGCGCGAAGGATATTGTCGCATCATCCCCCGCATCGTATGTTTCCTACCTGAATAGTGTTTCCAAGCTGCTAGATTCCGACATCACTCCTGCGATACTGCGGACCGAGGGAGACGTGAGAGGAATTGCAAGACGCATTGCCGGAAAGCGGAGCGAGAACACGATACGCAACTACTGCAGCGCGATGCGGCAATATGTTGCGATGGTCAGAGCCAATAATCTTTGAGCGTCCCATCCGTTGAGTGCAGCCTAACGAAAAAGGTTAGATCGCGCTTGCCGCGATCTATACCGGCTGTTGGACGAGCCCGGCCCACGTGACCGCTGGTCGATACAGAAAACACATCCCGGAAGTTTGCCCGGCACCGAAGGCCAGGTGGCTCAGATTACCTGACACATGCGGCTTGTGTCGCCGCGCCCACCCTCATTGCAAGGGTGACTGGATGCAAATGGCGATCTTTGAGACGAGCGCAACCACCACACCCACGGGCATGTTGCCGGACAGTGAAGATCAGCGTTGTCTGCTCAGCCCATGGATCCCGCGCGTACTGCATCGCCCGGTGCTGGCGCGCCGTCTGTCGATGCCAGGGGTGCGATGCGCCGGCGCACGATCACCATCGCCGCGCCGCAGCAGCGGCACTTTAGTTTGGGTCGCTCGCTCAATGCCGGCTGCGTGGGTGCCTGTGTAAATGGCGGCATGCCTGGCGGGCAGGACGCCGTCGCGCCGACGGTCACAGGCCTGAGCCTCATGCGCAGCAGCGCCAGCCGCTGGCGGTGCCGACAGTTGGGGTGGAGCAAACCAAAGTTGCGCGAGCGCCGAAACCCCTTGGGCAAGACGTGTTGCAACACCAGCCACAAGAAGTGCGTTCCGCTGACGGTGCGCGTCGTGTTCTTGCCGCTGGCACTATCGCGATACCGGAAGGTGACTTGAGCTTGGGCGCATCGCACGATGTCACGCTCTTGAATCACGCCGCGGTACAGGTAGCGGCCCAGATAGACGAGAGCCTTCTCGCCATTGCCCACGCTCTTGCAGTCGACCACCCAGCGCTCGGGTAGGCACACCGGCGCCGTCAGGCCTTGGGCGTTCAATGCCGCCAGCAGCTTGCCGCGAAACACCGCAGCCAGGGCCTTGTGGTTGAACAGGTAGTGGCCGCCCTTCTTTGTCTTGCGCAGGCTGCGCCACAGGCCGTGTTCGGCGTCAAAGGCTGCGCCGGGCATGGCCAGATGCACATGGGGGTGAAACTCCAGGCGCCGCGAGTGAGTGTGCAGCACGCCCACCGCACCGGCGCTGCCCAAGAGTTGGCGGTGGTTGCGGCTGAACTGGGCCAAGGTGTCCCAGGCGCACTGCATCAACAGACCATAGACGGTTTGCTGATGGCTCCAGGCCAGCGCGCGCAGCTCTTGCGGCAGCGTGAAGGTGATCAGGAAGTAGGTGCCCGGCAGCAGTGCCTGGGTCTGGCGCTCGATCCAGCGCTGGCTCTCAAAGTGCTGGCAGTGCGGGCAGCTTCTGTGGCCGCAGGAGTGCGGCACCAGGCGCTGCTCGCCGCAGCTGGTGCACTGGGCCAGCATCTGGGCCGACAGGCTGCTGCGGCAGCTCTGCATGGCCTTGAGGGCTTTGAGTTGGCTGGGCAGCAACCGGTCCTGGTATTGGGTCTGAAACTCGGACTCGAAGCAGTTGATGACGTGGGCCAGGCTGATTGCCGGAGTGGATCGCGTCCGGGTTGGTGATGGTGATGCCGCTGCCGCTGCCGCTGCCGATGTCGATGCTGATGCCAGTGCATGCTGCCCGGTCATTTGACCGCTCCCCAGCCCAGGTTGAAACCGCTCATCAGGGCATCGATGCGTTGGGTGGCCAGCGCCTCGGTCCGGGTGGTCAGGTGCGTGTAGCGGTTGGTGGTGAGGATGGAGTGGTGGCCCAGGATGTGCTGAACGTCTTGCAGGCTGACGCCGGCCTCGATCAGGTGAGTTGCATAGCTGTGGCGCAACGAATGGGGGCTGATTTTTTTTTGATGCCACAGGCCAACGCCACCTGGCGCAGTGCGCGTTGCACGCCCCCGCGGTCCAGCGGCGTGCGCGCAAGGGCCGCGGCCTTCAAGCCGCCATGGCGGTTGGGAAACAGCAACTCGGGGTTGCGGTGCTCCTGCCAGAAGCGGCGCAGCACAGCCAAGGTGGCCGCGGGCAGGGGCACAAAGCGGTCGCGGTTGCCCTTGGAGTCGCGAATATGCACACGGGCACGCTGTGCATCGATGTCGGCCACGCTCAGGGCGAGGCCTTCACTGAGCCGCAAGCCCAGGCTGTACAGGGTGAAAAAGAATACGCGGTAGCTCAAGGTGCGGGTGGCGGCAAACAGGGCCTGGGCCTGCTCCACCGTGACGATGTC
>JANLVB010000560.1:0-5384 GCA_031363785.1 Betaproteobacteria bacterium | reverse complement strand
CCCCGCGCGACCCGATCCTGGGTTTGAACGAGCAATTCGCCGCTGACACCAATCCGCTCAAGGTCAATCTGGGCGTCGGAGTGTACTACGACGATAACGGCAAGCTACCGTTGCTCCAGTGTGTGCAGAAGGTGGAACGATCAATGATGGAGTCACCCAAGGCCCACGCCTACCTGCCGATCGATGGCATCGCCGCCTACGACGCGGCAGTCAGGGGCCTGGTGTTTGGTGCTGGCAGCGAGCCGGTCACATCGGGCCGGGTCGCCACAGTGCAGGCCATCGGCGGTACTGGTGGTCTGAAGGTCGGCGCCGACTTCCTGAAGAAACTCAGCCCGACGGCCAAGGTGCTGATCAGCGACCCGAGCTGGGAGAACCACCGCGCCTTGTTCACAAGTGCCGGCTTCGAGGTCGACAGTTACCCCTATTACGACGCGGCGAGCCGCAGCGTCAATTTTGCCGGCATGCTGGCTGCGTTGCAGGCAGCGCCCGCCGGCACCATCGTGGTCCTGCATGCCTGCTGCCACAACCCGACCGGATACGACATCGCGACTGCGCAATGGGATGCGGTGGTGGCTGCCTGCAAGGCCCGCAACCTGACCCCCTTTCTCGATATGGCCTATCAGGGATTTGGCTTCGGCATCACCGAGGACGGTGCAGCGGTGCAGAAATTCGCCGCCGCTGGCATGGGCGTTCTGGTCTCCACCAGTTTCAGCAAGAGCTTCAGCCTGTATGGCGAGCGCGTGGGCGCACTCAGCGTGTTGTGCCAATCCGCCGAGGAAGCGTCGCGTGTTCTGAGCCAGCTCAAGACCGTCATCCGCACCAACTACAGCAACCCGCCAACCCACGGCGGCGCAATCGTCGCAACGGTGCTGGCCGACCCGGCGCTGCGCGCTTTGTGGGAACGTGAACTGGGCGACATGCGCGTGCGCATCAAGGCGCTGCGCCAGTCCCTGGTCGACGGGCTCAAGGCTGCTGGCGTGACGCAGGACATGGGTTTCATCACACGGCAGATCGGCATGTTCAGTTATTCCGGCCTGACGCGCAACCAGATGGTGCGCCTGCGCAACGAATTCGGCGTCTACGGCACCGACACCGGGCGCATGTGTGTGGCGGCGCTCAACAGCAAGAACATCGGCCACGTCTGCGCTTCGATTGCCAAGGTGCTGTGACCTTGGCCTGTGGCACGCCAGCCTGACGGTGGTTGTCAGCGTGCCAGCTGATTCAGCTGGATGATGGGTAGCAGCACCGCGAGCACAATCAGCAACACGATCACACCCATGCCGACGATCAACGCCGGCTCGAGCAGTGTCGCCAGTTGCAGTGCCCGGCGCTGCACCTCGCCGGCCAGCTGCGTCGCCACGCGGCGCAACATCTCGGGCAACTGCCCGGTCTGCTCACCCAGTCGCGAGAACATCGCCAACAGCCCCGGAAAACGTCGGTGCTTGGCCAGGGCTGAGGCCAGTGGCGCCCCTTCGCGCACCATCACCAGTGCGGTCATGGCGTCGGCACGCATGGCGCGGTTGTTCAGGGTCTCGGCGGCGGCCTGCAGAGCTTTCAATATCGGCACACCTGCAGCGGCCAGGATTGCCAGGGTGTTGGCAAAACGCGCAGCGTTGTAACCCCGTGCCAGGCGTCCGAGCACCGGCAGGTTCAGAAAAGCCGCATCAAAACGCAGCCGGTAGGCCTCGCGGCGCAACAACTGCCGCACCACGAGTGACAGCAACGCCAGTCCCGCTGCAGTGGTCAAACCGTAGTCACGCACCAGGCGGCTCAGCCCCAACATCGCCACCGTCAGCCATGGCAACGCCTTCTTGCTGCCGACGAAAACATTTGCCACCTGGGGCACCACGTAGCCGACAAGAAACATGACGATAACAACTGCCACTGCGGTCACGATCATCGGGTACAGGGCGGCGCCGAGCAAACGTGCCTTCAGGGCCTCCTGCTCCGCCAGGTCGTCGGCGAGCCGCTCCAGCACCAGTCCCAGGCCGCCACTTTGCTCGCCAGCGGCGACAACGGCGGTGTACACCGTAGAGAACTCGCGCGGATGTTGCGACAGCGCCTTGGCGAAACTGCTGCCGGCATTGACCTCGGCGCGCAAGCCAGCCACCAGATCGCGCTGGCGTGGATTTTCCGCCTCGTCACACAAGGCAGTCAGCGCACGCTCCAGGGGCAGGCTGGCCGCTACCAGGCCGGCCAGCTGGCGCGTCCACACCGCCAGCGTCTGTGCATCGAACACGCGGCGCACAAAAAGGCTGCGCGTTGCTCGCGCCGAGTCGGAGGGATTGGCTGCCTGCACTGTGGCGTCGCCACCTCCCACCAGCGCGACCTGCAGCGGCACCAGGGCCTGGCTGCGCAAGGCGGTACGGCAAGCGCGAGCGGTCTCAGCCTCCAGCACGCCTTTACGCGTCTGACCCTGGGCATTGACGGCCTCGAATGAATAAGCAGGCATGGCTCGGTGCGCTCTCAGTCGCGCGTCACGCGGATCACTTCTTCCTGACCCGTGATGCCCTGTTGCACCAGGCGTTCACCATCCTCGCGCATCAAGGTCATGCCGGCGCCGATGGCGGCATTGCGAATATCGGCCTCGGACGCGCTCTCGTGGATCAGCACCCGGGTCGCGTCGTCGGTCACCAACAACTCATAGATGCCGGTACGCCCGGAATAACCGGTGCGCCCGCAGCGTGTGCAACCAGCGCCGTGACAAGAAACACACCATTTGCGCACCAGGCGCTGGGCCAGCACGCCCAGCAGCGACGAACTCAGCAGGAATGGCTCCACGCCCATGTCGATCAGCCGGGTGACGGCACTCGCCGCATCGTTGGTGTGCAGCGTCGCCAATACCAGGTGGCCGGTCAGCGAGGCCTGGATGGCGATCTGTGCGGTTTCGAAGTCCCGGATTTCACCGACCATGATCACGTCCGGGTCCTGGCGCAGGATGGCGCGCAAGGCAATCGCAAACGTCAGGTCGATCTTCGGATTCACCTGGGTCTGCCCGATACCGGACAACTCGTACTCGATCGGGTCTTCCACCGTCATGATGTTGCTCGCCCCAGCGTCCAGACGGCCCAGTGCAGCATAGAGGGTGGTGGTCTTGCCGGAGCCGGTCGGGCCGGTCACCAGGATGATGCCATGGGGTTGGCCGATCAATTCCTGAAAACGGCGCAGCGTCTCGCCCGCCATGCCCACCGCTTCCAGGCTCAGGCGTGCGCCGCTCTTGTCCAGCAAACGCAGCACGGCGCGTTCACCTTGGGCACTTGGAATCGTGCTGACCCGCACGTCCACCGCGCGGGTACCGATACGCAGGCTGATACGGCCGTCCTGCGGCAGGCGCTTCTCCGAAATATCCAGCTCGGCCATGATTTTCAGCCGCGAGATCAACGCGGCATGCAGCGCCCGATTCGGCTGCACCACCTCGCGCAAGGTGCCGTCCACCCGGAAACGCACACTGCTGTGGCGTTCGTAGGGCTCGATGTGGATGTCGCTGGCGCCGTCACGGGCGGCCTGGGTCAGCAGCGCATTGAGCAGCCGGATGATGGGCGCGTCGTCGGCAGCCTCCAGCAGATCCTCGACCGCCGGCAACTCCTGCATCATGCGCTGCAGATCGGCGTCGGATTCGACTTCACTGGCCACCAACGCGGCGCTGGACTCGCCCTGCGCGTAGGCGGCGCTGATGCGCTGGATCAGGTCGTCCATCGGCATGGCGGTGATGCCGCCCACCGGGTGTTTACGCAACACCTCGCTCACCGCCTCCAGCGGACTGCAGGAATGCAGCACCAGGGTCAGGGCGACGCCGTCGTCCTGCAACAGCAGTTGCTGCTCGCGGGCAAAGGCGTAGGGCAGCGGGAACTTCATGCTGTCACCGGCTTGGGGCGACGGCTCGGTCCGGTGCCGGTGCACGCGGTGGCGGTGGCGCCGGCAGCACCGGCGCAGCATCGATCTGCACCAATGCATTGGGCCGGGGTTGCGCCTGGTTCTGGCCGGAGCGCATCGACTCGTAGCGGTCCAGCGACAGGCTGTCGACCGCAGCCGCGTCCCGCACTACCACGGGCCGCAGAAACACCATCAGGTTGGTCTTCTTGCGCGAGCGCGACTCACTTTTGAACAGGTTGCCGAAGAACGGTACGTCACCCAGGCCGGGCACCTTGTCCTGGTTGCCTGCATATTCGTCCTGCAGCAGGCCGCCGAGCACGACTATTGCACCGTCCTCCACCAGCACATTGGACTCGATCGAGCGCTTGTTGGTGATCAGGCCGGTGGATGAGTTGATGGACGACGCCTGCACACTGGAGACTTCCTGGAATATCGCCAGCTTGACGGTTCCGTTTTCGCTGATCTGCGGCTTCACCCGCAGTGTCAGCCCGACATCCTTGCGTTCTATGGTCTGAAACGGATTGACCGTGCCGCTGCTGCCGGACGTTGCATTGGTGAACGAACCGGTGACAAACGGCACGTTCTGCCCGATCACGATCTTGGCCTCTTCGTTGTCCAGCGTCAGCAAGGTCGGGGTGGACAGGATATTCCCGTCACCCGTGGACTGCAAAAAGCGCGCCAGGAAACCCAACACGTAGACGCCGTTGGTTCGGTTGACGGCGCCGATATTGAGCCCGGTGCCAGGCACACTGGTGCCAGCGGCCCCGCCGGCTGCCAGGTTGATGATGTTGTTGCCTCCGGTACCGAAGTTGGTTCCCAGGATGCCAATCGTGCCGTCGCCATTTTTTCCCAATACACCCTGCCACTGGATGCCGAACTCGGCTGCCTTGTCGGCATTCACCTCGGCGATCAGGGACTCTACAAACACCTGGGCGCGGCGCGCATCAAGTTGGTCGATGACGGCGCGCAGCTGCCGGTACTGCGGCTCTGGTGCCGTGATCACCAGCGAATTGGTGGCCGGATCGGCCTGTATTTGCCCGCCGGTGGATGGCTGTGCGGAGGCGCTCGCTGCCGCGCCGGCGGCACCCACAGCCACCACACCGGGAACCGTCGTTGCGGGCGTACCGGCCAGGGCGGCACGCAGCGTAGCAGCCAGTTTCACCGCGTCCGCGTTCTTGAGATACACAACATAGATGTTTCCCGTTGCGTCTTTGGAAGTAGGCTGGTCCAGGCGCTCCACCAGGGAGCGGACCTGTGCCAGCAGTGCCGGATTGCCGGCGCGCACGATCAGCGAATTGCTACGAGGCTCTGCCAGCACCACGGTGCGAAACGCACTGTCGACCTGGCCCTGACCGGCGCCCGAGCCGGCCTGGCTGGGCGTCAGGCGCGCCACCAATACCGCGAGGTCGGAAGCCAGCGCGTGTTTCAGCGGCAACACTTCGACATCGGTGGCGTTGGGCAAGTCCAGCGCAGTGATGATGCGCGCCAGCCGTTGCAGGTTGTCGGCGTAG
>JANLVB010000501.1:0-5521 GCA_031363785.1 Betaproteobacteria bacterium | reverse complement strand
ATATGGATATCGGGGGCTGTCGGGTCCAGCCCCAGCTTGATGCGCAGGGCCTGCCCTGTCGCCTGGGCGCGCGCCAGCTTCTTGACCCACTCACCCTGCGGCAGCAGCTCCTCGCAACCCCGCAATGTGACTTCAAGCGCTTCCCGCACCGCGTCTGTTACAGGGAAAACGGTGCTGACGGCTTGATTCATAAGGGTTTTCCCAGATACAGGGGCGATTCGGGTGGTTATACTCCAAGGCTCCCGAGCGGCAATTCTATGCCGCACCCCACGCGCTACGGTAGCTGCAAACGGCTTGTCACCCACAACTGACCGTCCTGGAAACCCTGCATTGATCCACG
This sequence comes from Betaproteobacteria bacterium, assembly GCA_031363785.1. Lineage (GTDB taxonomy): Bacteria > Pseudomonadota > Gammaproteobacteria > Burkholderiales > Burkholderiaceae_C > CAISIP01. Next base: position 5,181 of record JANLVB010000501.1, on the reverse strand, counting down.
ATTTTGTCGCATCGGCACGCAGCATTGCCGGCTTGTCCCGACAAGCCATTGCGGCCCATCCGCGCCGCGTTACTGCCGCAGTGGCGCTGGCCTTGCTCGGAGCTGGTGGTTTTGCCACCGCGTCCCTGGCGCCGGATGTGGCCGAGCTTCCGGTACGCCAGGTCATCGAAGTAGTGGCGCCACTGCCCCTGCAAACCCAAGCCGACAGCCTGCAGGAACGCGCATTCAGCCTCTACCGCTCAGACACCACCCGATCCACCGATACAGCTGAATCACTGCTGAAACGACTTGGCGTCAATGACGCCAGCGCGGCCGCCTTTTTGCGCTCCACCAGCTTGGTGCGTCAGAACCTGCTGGGCCGCGGTGGGCGCAACGTCACCGTTGAGGCAGGCGCCGACAACACGCTGTTGCGCCTGTCGGCGCGCTGGAGCCCGGACGACAACGGAAATTTCAAACGGCTGGTAGTTGCCAAAGCGCAAACCGGCTTCACCGCCGAGGTGCAGTCGGCGCCCATGACTGCCAGCTCCAGGCTGGCCAGCGGCACCATCCAGACGTCGTTGTTTGCCGCGACCGACGATGCCCGCATTCCAGACGGCGTAGCGGTTCAGATAGCCGAAATATTCGCTGGTGACATCGACTTCCACCGCGCATTGCGCAAGGCTGATCGGTTTTCTGTCGTCTACGAAACACTGGAGGGAGATGGCGAACCCCTGCGCAGCGGCCGGGTATTGAGCGCCGAGTTCGTCAACAACGGCAAGACCTACCAGGCCATGTGGTTCCAGGATCCGACCTCGGCCAGTGCCACGCAGCTAGCCAGCAGCAAGTCAAGGGGTGGGTACTACACCCTGGACGGCCTAAGCCTGCGCCGCAGTTTTCTGGCCTCCCCGATGGAATTTTCGCGCGTCACCAGCGGCTTCAAGATGCGCTTTCACCCCATTTTGCAGAAATGGCGGGCGCACCTCGGGGTCGATTACGCCGCACCCACTGGCACGCCGGTGCGCAGTGTGGGTGATGGTGTGGTCGAGTTCGCGGGCGTACAAAACGGCTTTGGCAATGTGGTGTTTGTGTCACATCGCAACAACCACTCGACGGTCTATGCACACCTGAGCCGGATCGATGTGCAAAAGGGCCAATTGGTCAATCAAAGTCAATTGCTGGGCGCTGTCGGCGCTACCGGCTGGACCACCGGGCCACACTTGCATTTCGAGTTTCGCGTCAACGGTGTGCACCATGACCCGCTGACCATTGCGAAACAAAGCGAGGCCGTTCCGGTGTCAGCAGAAATAAAACCCCTGTTTGACCGTGTCGCCGCTGGCAACCGTCAGCTGCTGCAGGCAGCAGCTACCGCCCAGCAAGTGAGCACACAATAGTCCCGGGTGCTTCAGGGCACCGTGGACGCCAGCAAACAAAAAGGGCGCCACAGGCGCCCTTTTTGTTTGCTCGGCGAGCCGAAGGCTAGCTGCCGCTCAGGTCGAAAAACTGGAGCCACAACCGCAGGTGGTGGTGGCATTCGGGTTCTTGATGACAAACTGCGCACCCTGCAGGTCCTCCTTATAGTCAATCTCCGCGCCCACCAGATACTGGTAACTCATGGCGTCAATCAGCAGCGACACACCATTCTTGGTCATGGTGGTGTCGTCTTCGTTGGTGATCTCGTCAAAAGTAAAACCGTATTGGAAACCTGAGCAGCCCCCGCCCTGGACAAAAACCCGCAGTTTCAAGTCCGGGTTGCCTTCTTCGGCGATCAGATCGGCCACTTTGGCGGCTGCGCTGTCGGTAAACAGAATCGGGGCGGGCATTTCGGTCGTGATGGACTCTGCGACAGCGCTCATGAAAAACTCCAGTGAATTGACTCGAAGGCGATACTACAGCAAAACGCTCGGGAATTGTGTCAGGGGTTATTCGCCGCCAGTTTCAGTACGGGCTTTGTTTCGCCTACAGCCTGGGGACGAAGCTGCCCGGAAATGATCGCGCCCTGATGCATTTCCAGCGCCCGGTAGTGCACATCACCCTCAATACGCGCCTTGGGTTGCAGTTCCAGCATCAGGCTGGCATGGATGGGGCCCTTGATACTGCCGCTGACAATGATGTGATCCGCGTAGACGGCGCCGGTCACGCTGGCGGATTCGGAAATCACCAGGATGCTCGGTTGATCTTCGTTGGCCCGGATGTCACCCACGACCGCTCCATCAATGCGCAAGCCATCGGTGAACCGGAAGTTACCGGTGATCTGGCTGCCCTCGGCGATCAAGCTCTTGATCGGCGGTTGTTTTCTCTTGTTGAACATGTTGTCCTTGAACATCGCGTGAATATTGCCCATATAAATCATTGACTGCTTATATGATGAAGTTGATTGTTCGTGAAAAAGCGGGTAGCGGCAATATGGTGCAAACCCTGCACTGCAACACGTCACCTGGCACTGGCGTCAGCCTCGATGGCGATCTGTGTGCAGACTGCGCGGCACAGGGTCACCACACGGTCGTTGATGATGCGGTAATAGATCTGCACACCATCGCGCCGCTTGCCCAATACACCAGACTTGTACAGGGTATTGAGGTGCTGCGACATATTGGGCTGGGTGGTGCTGATCTCCCCCAGCAGTTCACCCACGTTCTTTTCGCCATTGCACAGGCTGCTGATGATCTTCAGCCGCATCGGCGCTGACATCACGCGAAACACCTCGGCTGCACTGTCGAACACCTGGTCGGACTCGGAGAACGAGCGCGATGCCGGTGCGCCCAGCACAACGGGCGCAGAATCGTGGCTGTTTTTTGCCATGGTGTGGGCGGTAGCCAGCGCCAGGCCGGCAACTCGTTTGTTTGCTTGGTGCGAATATACGCGCACCGACCGCTGGCGCAACAAGCCGGTCTGCATTTGCAGCGCAGCAGTTTGCACGACTGCGTGCCGCAGCGTGCCCGGCAACACCCCTGCGCCGTGTTGGCCAGCCGGGCAGCGGCACCTCTTATGTGGCAGTAATGTATGCAAAACAAATATCATCTGGCATAATTTTGTTTCTCTATGGCATTTATGTATGCAATATGAGAGCCGCCACCAGGCCGGACAAAGCACCGAGGGGCAATGCAGATGATCGAACTCCAGCAGGTCTCGAAACGCTTTTACGCCGACGGAAAAGCCATCGATGCGTTGTTGCCAACCGACCTGACGATCCAGTCTGGTCAGGTTTACGGCTTGCTTGGCTTTTCCGGTGCCGGCAAAAGTACCCTGCTGCGGCTGATCAACCGGCTCGAGGAGCCCAGCGGCGGCTCGGTGCGCATCGACGGCCAGGAGCTGGTCGGCCTGTCGGGTGATGCGCTGCGTCAGGCGCGCCAGCGCATCGGCATGATCTTCCAGCAGTTCAACCTGTTGTCGCACCGCACGGCTTTGCACAACGTCGAGTTTTCGCTCGAAGTGGCGGGCATGGCGGCGGGTGAGCGCCGCACCCGGGCACGCGAGGCGATGGCGGCAGTCGGCCTGTCGGACCGCGAGCAGTCCTACCCGGCGCAACTCTCCGGCGGCCAGCGGCAACGGGTGGCGATCGCACGCGCGCTGGCGACCTCGCCCACCGTCCTGTTGTGTGACGAGGCCACCTCGGCGCTGGACCCGCACACCGCGCTGTCGGTCCTGCGCCTGCTGCAGCAACTCAATCGCGAACGCGGCATGACCATCGTCATCGTCACGCACGACATCAAGGTGGCCAACTACCTGTGCCAGCAATGTGTGGTGCTGGAACGCGGGCGCGTGGTGGACCAGATCGACATGGCGAACCCGCAGCCACAGAGCCTGCTGGGCAAGTTCTTCTTTGAAACCGCCAAGGGCTGGACCGACCAGACGGTGCTGCCGCAGGAGGAAACATGAGCGCAGCGCCGGGCCGCCCCAAGCCAGCTCGCACCGCAGTGCACAGCACGGAGGTTGCCTGATGAACGACCTGTTCAAGACACTGGTGGACTTCGGCCCCGACCTGTTGAAGGCAACACTCGACACCCTGCTCATGGTCAGCGTCACCATGCTCAGTGCGGCCCTCGTCGGCACACCGCTGGGTGTGTTGTTGTTCACCTCGGGCAGCGGCGGCCTGTATCCGCAGCCCATGCTGAACCGCATCGTGGGTTATGTGGTGAACGTGTTGCGCTCGTTCCCGTTCATCATCCTGCTGGTGATATTGATACCGTTCTCGCGCATGGTAGTGGGCACCAGCATCGGGCCCAAGGCGGCTGCGGTGGCACTGTCGTTTGCCGTGATTCCGTATTTCGCCCGCCTGGTCGAGCAAAACCTGCGCGATGTGCCACGCGGCATCATCGACATGGCACAGGCCTGCGGCGCGTCCCGCATGACGACGGTATTCAAGGTGTTGCTGGCCGAAGCCATGCCGGCGCTGGTGGGCAGTTTCACCGTCACCGCCACCGGCTTCATCGCCTATTCGGCGGTGGCCGGCGCGGTGGGCGCGGGTGGCCTGGGTGACCTGGCGATCCGTTATGGCTACTACCGGTTCGAGACCGGTGTCAAGATCTGGTGTGTGGTGATCATGTTCGTGCTGGTGCAGTCGACCCAGATGGCAGGCGGCTGGCTGGCGCAGCGGATCGACCGGCGCTGAACCGGTGTCAGTCTTTCTTTTCTTTTCCTTTCTGACTCAACCTGGAGAAAATCGATGAAAAAACGTGCCCTTGTCAAAGCCCTCGTGGCGTCCACCCTGCTGCTGTGCGGCGCAGCCATGGCCCAGAACGCGCTGCGCATCGGGTTTTTCCCCGGCCCCTATGCCGACCAGTTCAAGCGCGGCGTGTTGCCCGCCCTGGAGCGTGCCGGCACCAAGGTCAACGCCACCGAATTTTCCAACATCATCCAGCTCAACTCGTCCCTGATGGACGGCAACCTGGACGCCAATGTGTTCCAGAACCGCGCCTTCATGGAAACCTTCAATACCCAGTACAAGGCCGATCTGGTCGAAGTGCTGCAGGTGCCCAGTGCTCCGCTGGGCCTGTACTCGCGCAAAGTCACCGACCTCAAGGCGCTGCCCAACGGCGCCTCGATATCGCTGTCGAACGACCCGACGAATCTCGGCCGCTCGCTGGCTCTGCTGCAACTGCACGGCCTGATCGGCCTCGACCCGGCGATTGCCGCGGGCCGGGCGACCGAGAAGAACGTCACATCGAATCCGCGCAACTTCAAGCTGGTGTTGCTCGATGCGCC
>JANLVB010000477.1:0-9595 GCA_031363785.1 Betaproteobacteria bacterium | reverse complement strand
CCGATTGAGGCTGCGCTGCTGCGCGAAAACCTTGCAGCCCGTGGCTATTCCCCCGCCCATATTTCCGCTGCCCTGCACAAGCTGGAGGCCGCCGCCGACACCACCGGCATCACGCTTTACCAGGCCAACCTGCGCACTTACCAATGCCTGCGCTACGGCGTGCAGGTTCAGATTGCGGCGGGTGACGTGCACAAAACCGTTGATTTGATTGACTGGGTGAACCCCGAAAAGAACGACTTTGCCCTGGCGGAGGAAGTGACGCTCAAAGGCGGCTACGAGCGTCGGCCAGACATCGTGCTCTACATCAACGGCATCGCCATGGTGGTGCTTGAGCTCAAGCGCAGTTCGGTGGAGCTGGCCGACGGCGTGCGCCAGCTCATCACCAACCAGGAAGAGATTTTCAACAAAGGCTTTTTCAGCACTGTGCAATTGGAGCTGGCGGGTAACGACTCGCAAGGCTTGCGCATGGGCACCACTGGCACGCCCGAGCAGTTTTTTGTGGAGTGGAAGGACGAAGTACCGCTTGCTGTTGGCGCGACGCCCGCCGCCGGTGCGCTGCTGGACCGGCCGCTGGCGCAGTTGTGCGGCAAGGCGCGGCTGCTGGACCTGGTGCGCAGCTTCATCATTTTCGACGGTGGGCAAAAGAAGGTGCCGCGCCCGCACCAATATGCAGGCGTCAAGGCCGCGCAAGAGCGCATCGCCAAGCGCGAGGGCGGCGTAATCTGGCACACCCAGGGCAGCGGCAAGAGCATTTTGATGGTGCTGATTGCCAAGTGGCTGCTGGAACATGACCCCGAGGCACGCATTTTGGTGGTGACCGACCGCGACGAGCTGGACAAGCAAATTACGGGAGTGATGCGCAATGCGGGCGTGATTGGAGAGGGCTCGCCTTCGCCACGCATTACCTCGCGGGCGGAGTTTGTGCAGAAGCTGGGTTCCACCACCGCGCGGCTGATGTGTGCGCTGCTGCACAAGATTGACCCGTCTGACCTGAACGGCCCGCCCCCCACGGTGCATGGCCGCGTGGTTGTGTTTGTGGACGAATGCCACCGCAGCCAGGGCGGCGACATGAACAAGCAGATGAAGCGCTGGCTGGAGGGGGCCATCTTCATTGGCTTTACCGGCACGCCGCTGCTGCGCAAAGACAAAAAGATGACGCGCGATGTGTTTGGCACCTACATCCACACCTACAAGTTTCACCAGGCGGTGGCCGACAAGGTTGTGCTGGACCTGAAATACGAGGCGCGTGATGTGCCGCAGCGGCTCACCTCACAAACTGCCGTAGACCAGTGGTTTGAAACCCGCACCAAGAATTTGAACAACTTCCAGAAGGCGCTGGTGCGCAAGCGCTGGGCGACGATGGAAGAGCTGATGAGCTCGGAGGAGCGCAAGGCCCGTATTGCGGCCAGCATCATCAACGACTTTGGCGTGCTGCCACGGCTGAACAACAACCGGGGCACGGCGATATTGGTGGCCGCCAGCATTTATGACGCCTGCCATTACTTTCGGCTGTTTCAGGCCAGGGCGTTTGGGCAGTATTGCGGAATCATCACCTCGTTTGAGCCCAGCCCCGGCGCGATTGTGCTGGAGCCTGCGAACAGTGATGAGCGCTACAAGTTCGACACCTACACGCAGTTTGTGCTGAAGGGTTTTGCCACCACCGAGAAGTACGAGACCGAGATGAAGCGACGCTTCATCGAAGAACCGGCCAACCTGAAGCTGCTGATTGTGGTGAGCAAGCTGCTGACCGGCTTTGACGCACCAAGCTGCACTTACATCTACCTGGACAACCAACTGCGTGACCACAACCTGTTTCAGGCCATCTGCCGCACCAACCGGCTCGATGGGGACGACAAGGACTACGGCCACATTGTCGATTTCAAGGAACTGTTTGGCGACGTGCAGCAGGCCATTGCGGTGTACAGCTCCGACGAGCTGGACATTGATGCGGGCAATGGCGGCGACAACAATGTGCACCTGAAGAACTGGCTGGAAGAGGGCAAAAAGCAGCTCGACAACGCCCGCCAGGCCATTGGCTACCTGTGTGAGCCCGTGGCTCAGCCGCATGAGGTGGAGCAATACCTGCACTACTTCTGCGGTGATGCCGCCAACCCCAACGCCTTGACCGAGACTGAGGCGCTGCGGGTGTCGTTTTACAAGGCGGCGGCCATATTTGCCCGCAGTTATTCGGATATTGCGCAGGACATGGCCAAGGCGGGGTATAGCGATGCCGAGGCGGTGGCGATCCACAAAGAGGTGGAGTGGTATGCCGAGATTCGCTCCGCCATCAAGAAGCATTCGGGCGAAGAGCTGGACATCAAGCCCTTCGAGGCCGACATGCGCCACCTGATCAACACCTATATCCAGGCCGACGCGGCGACCGAGTTGGGTGCATTGGGCGAGATGTCGCTGACCGAGCTGATCATCAAGACCGGCATCCACGATGCAATTGCCAAGAGGCTCAATGAGAAGGGCAAGTTGTCCAAGAATGCCGTGGCCGAGGGCATCATCAACAACGTGCGCAAGACCATCATCCGCGACCAGCTTACCGACCCGAGGTTTTACGCCCAGATGTCCAAGCTGCTAGACGACTTGATCAAACAGAGCCGCACCGATACGGCAGCGTATGAGGAGTTTCTGCGAAAGGCCGAAGCCCTGGTGAAGCGGCTTGCAGCCAAACAGCCAGAGGACGGCATTCCGGCGGAGTTGCATGGCAAGCGTGAGGCTACGGTGATTTACAACAACCTGGAAGCCATTCTCGCTGGCCCACCCCCTGCGGATGTGCTCCACCAAGGCGAGGCTGGTTTTGGCAATGTGCGCGCACTGCTGGCGCTGGAAATTGACCGCGCCATGCGAACACAAGCCCCAGCCGAGTGGAAGGGTGACGAGACCAAGGAGCGGGTAGTGCAAAACTTTCTGTTTCCGCTGTTGAAGAAGAACCGCGCGGCTACGCTGGCCTTGTTCGAACTCGTCAAGAACCAGCCGGGTTACTGATGGTAGAGACGATTCAGCTAGGCGAGGTCCGCATTGCCGTCACGCGCAAGGCGGTGAAAAACGTGCACCTGTCAGTGCATCCGCCGCTGGGGCACGTCACCCTGGTGGCGCCCACCGCCACCCGCTTGGAAGTGGCCCGCGCCTATGCCATCTCCAAGCTGGGCTGGATTCGCGATCAGCAAACCAAGCTGTTGGCGCAAGCACGGGAGACCCCGCGCCAGTTCGTTGAGCGGGAGACGCATACCTTGTGGGGGCGGCGCTATTTGCTGTCGGTCGTCGAAAAGGATGCCAAGCCCGCTGTGACCCGCGACCATCGCCGCATCACACTCACCGTGCGCCCGGGCAGCACGTTGGCGAAACGGGCGGAAGTGATGGATGAATGGCATCGCACGCTATTGCATCAAGTCGTGCCTTCGCTGGTCAACAAATGGGAGATGAAGCTCGGCGTGAAGGTTTCAGGCTATTTCCTTCAGCGCATGAAAACGAAATGGGGTGGCTGCAACCACAGAGCTGGAAACATCCGATTGAATACAGAACTGGTGAAGAAGCCCAAGGACTTGTTGGAGTACGTAGTCGTTCACGAAATGCTCCACATGATCGAGCCAACCCATAGCGAGCGCTTCGTCGCGTTGCTGCAGCAGCACTATCCGACCTGGCATGAAGCGCGTGCGGAACTGAACGAATTGCCGTTAGGGGCGGAAGCTTGGGCCGCGCGGTAGTGGCTGACACAGCGTACTGTAGCGACCCCAAACTGTTGTTTGCCGATCCAACCCGTGGCCCAGCCTCTGGCGAGCAGCGCGGAGAAGATCGCGTTTTAAGGTGCCAAATTGGCATCGAGCCCGTAAGGAATATGCGCGAGTGGCTCAAATTGGTAACGCTTTTTCGTTCAGGCTGTCACGACTTCAAGTTGAGTGCCCAGTTTCCTGGCCCGCTTCGCAAACACCTTGTCAAACGCCATGAACTTTTGATGACCGCCGTCAATGCCAGATGCAGCGCATCGGCGAAGCCCATGCCTTCGACATAGCTGTGCAGCGCTTCACGCACAGCGTCGGCCTGATCAGGCTTGAAATTGGGCAAATCAAGCGGCGCCGTCAGGCCTTGGCTCACTTGCAAACGGCTGCAGTCTCTGGATTCCAGCAACCACGCCAGCTCCAGCAAGACAGTAACCGGTGCGGTAAAGGTTTGACGGGTTTTGAAAAGCGCTTTGACTATTGCATGCTGCGCTGCGTCATCTTGCAACAACAGGCGGGCCAGCAGGTTGGTGTCCAGAGCGATCATGCCGCAGGTATTTTCGCTGGCCGGGCGGGGCGCATGGTCGCAGCGTCTTCGGCTTTCAGACGGGCTTTGATGGCCGCCAGCGCTTGTGCTTCAGACAGTGGCTTGTGCGCGGTGTTTCCAGCATTCGCCAGACAGCCAGCCACTTCATCTATCGTGCTGGTTTTGGTTCGCGCCAAGGGGCGCAGGCGAATCTCGCCATGGGCGTAAACCACCAGAAAGGCATCGCCAGCCGACACGTTGGCCGACTCGTGAATTTTTCTGGGGATAACCAGTTGGCCTTTGCTTGAGAGAGTGGCTGTATTCACCATGTCGTTCCGAGTAATTTGTAAGACACATGGCAAGACCAAGAGTCAACTTGTGCAAGCTGTTCTCACACCACATTCACTTCCCGCCACGGCCGGCGCTCGAGCACACGCGACCAGCCCAGGGCTGACAGGTCGAGGCTGCGGTAGGCACCAAAGCCGACCAGCTCGGACAGCGCGCGCCCGACGGCCGCCGCTTGTTGCAGTCCGTGGCCACTGAAGCCGTTGGCGAACAACAGGTTGTCGATATCGGGGTGTGCACCCAGGATGACGTTGTGGTCGAGGGTGTTCACGTCGTAGTGCCCGGTCCAGGCGTTGTGCACCCGGGCGGCCTCGAACGCCGGAACCCGTGCTGCCAGCGTGGGCCACAACACGGTGTCGAACAACGCGTGTTGCACCTCGAAGTCGAAACATTCCGGGTCTTGCTCCTCGGGTGGGGATATGCCACAGACAAAACCACGGCCTTCAGGCCTGAAATAAGCCCCACCGGGGTCGATCACCAGGGGGCAATCGGCGATCTGCGCGGGTGTTGTAAAGAAGAACACACAACGCTTGCGCGACTGCACTGGCAAGTCGATACCGGCGCTGCGGGCCAGCTGCGGCGCTCCAGTGCCGGCGGCGTTGATGACCATGCCACAGCGCACCGAGGAGCCATCGGACAAAGTGACCGAAGTAATCGTGCGCCCCGTGCGCTGCAGCTGCACCACCTGCGCCTGCCGGTACTCCGCTCCCAGGGCAACCGCTTTGCGCCGAAAGGCCCGCAGCAAGCTGTAGGCATCCAGCCAGCCTTCGCCGGACAGCCCCAAAGACCCGGCGCTCAGATCATCGGTTGCCAGCCAGGCGAAGCGCTCGCGCAACTGCCCTGGCTGCAGCAACACCACATCAACGCCCAGGCTGCGTTGCACGCGGTGATTGCTCTCCAGCACGGCGCGTTGGGCGGGCGTGGCCAGAAACAGGTAGCCGCCCTCGTGGAATCCCACGGCGGGCGGCTCACCATCCACCGTCAGGTAGTCAGCGATGTTGCGGACGAAATGGCTGCCGAACTGCGACATGCGAATGTTTTCCGGCGTGGAAAACTGCTGCCGAATCGACGCCACCGAGCGCGTGGTGGCGCATTTTTCATAACTGAAATCGCGCTCGACCACCAGTACCGAGCCCTTGAAATTGACCTGGGAACGCAAGAAGAATGCGGTGGCACTGCCGACAACGGCGCCGCCTACGATCACCACATCGGCATACTGCATCGTGAAACATTATGTGGCCCGGGCCGTTTCCCTGTCGGCTGACTTGTAGTAGTGTTCACACAAAAGCCACACCATGCCACGCCCTGACCGATCCGGGCTTTGCAGGGAAGAACGATCATTGCCGCCCCCGTCCTCACCTCTCAGTCCCGCCATGTTGTTCATCGCCAAAGACGAAGTAGAGCGCCTCGCTCCATACGGCTCGTTGATAACCGCTCTCGCCAAAGGGCTGCGTGAGCCCATCGAGTCCCCTGCGCGCAGCCATTTCAACCCCAACCACGATGCCAGCACGGTTTTGATCATGCCGGCCTGGAAACGCGGTCAGCTCATGGGCACAAAGATCGTGTCGATCTGGCCCCAGAACAACAAACGGGGGCAGTCGGCTGTGTCGGCGATCTACGTGCTTACCTCGTGCCAGGACGGCGCGACGCTGGCCGTCATCGACGGTACCGAACTGACCCTGCGCCGCACCGCGGCTGCCGCTGCACTGGCGGCGCAGAAGCTGGCCCGCGCGGACAGCAGGCGACTCGTGGTTCTGGGCACGGGTGCCTTGTCGGCGCACCTGGTGATGGCACACCGCAGTGTTTTTGACCTGTCGGAGATCGCGATCTGGGGGCGCAGCCTTGAGAAGGCGCAGCGGGTAGTCGAGATACTGGCTGCGGCTGGCATCACCGCGACCGCCACAACCGACCTGAAGCTGGCGCTGTCGCGAGCAGACATCGCGGCCGCCGCCACCACTGCCACTGCGGCATTCATCCCCAGCGCCTGGGTCCAACCAGGCACCCACCTGGGGCTGATCGGTGCCTTTACCGCCGACATGGCCGAGGCGGAGATGCAACTCCTGCCCAGGTCGAGGCTGTTTGCCGACAGCCGCGCTGCAGTACTTGAAAAAGGCGGCGAAGTGGTGCAGGCATTACGTGCCGGTTTGATTCTGCAGCAAGACGTTCGCGCCGAGCTGTCCGAGCTGATTGCCTTGTCCCCCGCTGTTGTTGGCCGTGTTGCGGACACGGACATCACGGTTTTCAAGTCGGTGGGGTTTGCCGCGTTGGATCTGATTGCGGCCGAGCACGTGCTCTTGGGTGCAAGCGCAAGCACATCCGCAGTGACCCACGTTTGACCACCTTGAATTTCCCGGCGCCTGTGCTGCCCTGTTGTGTTTGGGGAAACACTGAAATTGTCCCCGCCCTGCGCGGCCTGCACTTGTTCAGTGCTTGTTTTTCGGCTTTGGGGGCGTCCCGCTTGCAACCGTTGAACGGTGCGCCATGTGTTCACGGTTGGCTACATACAGCGTGGAGGCAAAAATGACGGCGGCTCCGAGCCACACCCAGCGATCTGGAACCTCGCCGAACAGGGCATAGGCCAGCACGGCGACGCACGGCAATCGCGCAAACTCCAGCGGCAAGATGGCCGAGGCATCCGCCAGCGCGAAGGCCCGGGTGAAACACAGCCAGCCGGCCGTGCCAAGCAGGCCCAGGCTGACCAGCATCAGCGTGGCTTGCGCGCTGGGCCAGGTCCACACCAGCAATGCCGGTACGAAAGTCAACAGGGAGACAAACAGGCTTTGGTAGAACACGATGGTGGTGGTCCGTTCGGTGTCGGACAGGCGTTTGACCAACACGGTCACACCGGCAAAGGTCACCGTCGATGCAAGAACGAGGCCTGGCCCGAGGCCCAGTGGCACGGTCCCGGGACGAAGCACGATCAGTACACCGATGAATCCGATGCCGATAGCGAACCAGCGGCTGGCTTGAACCCGCTCCCCGAGAAACAAAGCCGCCCCGATGGTGCCAAACAGTGGCGTGGCGAACGTCAATGCGGCCGAGTCATTCAGCGGCATGCGCGACAAGCCGAAGAAGAATGCCAGCATCGACACCATGTGCAATACGCCGGACGCGCCCAACATCCCGATGGCGCGTGTCTGCGGCAGCGCCCGTGTCTGCCACAAGACCAAAGCGGCGACGCTGACGAAACCGAACACACAACGAAAAAAAGCAATCTGGAAAGGATGTATGCCACTGTCGGCGAGCAGCCGGACCAGGGTGTTTTGCACCGCCGTCATGCCTGTTGCTGCAAGCATCAGCACGATCGCGAGTTGGCCTGGACGAAGGCGGGTCTTGTGCATCAGTTTTGGCAGGAGCGGATAAGTGTCGCACAGGCCTGGATGTGGCAACCTGAATCAAGGCGTCCGACGGAGGGCATTGTCAACACACAAGACTCACCAAAAGAAAAGGGTCCGCAGTTGCGGACCCTTTCGTTCGGAGTCGCAGCCCCCTGACGAGGCGGCGTTGCTTCGGCGTTGCTACTGCGAGGCAGCGCTGGCTGGTGCAGCCACGGCAGCCGGTGCCGCCGCAGCGGGTGCGCTCACCGCGGGCGGCGTGTCTGCACCCTTGGCGGCGGCCGCTTTGGGTGCATGAATCTGCATCATCAAGGGTACGATCAGCAGCGCCACGATGTTGATGATCTTGATCAGCGGGTTGATCGCCGGGCCGGCCGTATCCTTGTACGGGTCACCAACCGTGTCACCCGTCACAGCCGCCTTGTGTGTCTCGGAGCCCTTGCCACCGTGGTGGCCGTCTTCGATGTATTTCTTGGCGTTGTCCCAGGCACCACCACCGGTACACATGGAGATGGCAACAAACAGGCCGGTCACGATGGTGCCCATCAGCAGGCCACCGAGTGCTGCCGGGCCCAGGATCAGGCCGACCAGGATAGGAACCACCACCGGCAGCAAGGACGGGATCATCATTTCCTTGATGGCGGCGGTGGTAAGCATGTCAACCGCCTTGCCGTATTCGGGCTTGGCCGTACCCTCCATGATGCCCTTGATCTCGCGGAACTGGCGCCGCACTTCCACCACCACCGCGCCGGCAGCACGGCCCACGGCTTCCATCGCCATGGCGCCAAACAGGTAGGGGATCAGGCCGCCGATGAACAGGCCGATGATCACCATCGGGTCGCTCAAATCAAAGCTGATCTTGCTGCCATAGACTTCCAGCTTGTGCGTGTAGTCGGCAAACAGCACCAGCGCCGCCAGGCCGGCAGAACCGATCGCGTAGCCTTTGGTGACGGCTTTGGTGGTGTTGCCCACCGCGTCCAGCGGATCGGTGATGTCGCGCACGCTCTTGGGCATTTCGGCCATCTCCGCAATGCCACCGGCGTTGTCGGTGATCGGGCCGTAAGCGTCGAGCGCCACCACGATCCCTGCCATGCTCAACATCGATGTTGCGGCGATGGCAATGCCGTACAGGCCGGCCAGGTTGAACGACACCCAGATCGCGATACAGACAAAAATCACCGGCCAGGCGGTGGAGCGCATCGACACGCCCAGGCCAGCAATGATGTTGGTTCCGTGGCCGGTGGTGGACGCTTGGGCGATGTGTTGCACCGGTGCGTACTGGGTGCCGGTGTAGTACTCGGTAACCCATACCAGAGCAGCCGTCAGCACCAGGCCCACGGCGCAGGCGCCAAACAGTGCCATCTGGGTGCCCGCAGCCTTGATGGCGTTGTCCGGCATCAGCCAGGTGGTTACGAAGTAAAACGCAACCAGTGACAACCCGCCTGCGACGGCCAGTCCCTTGTACAAGGCGGGCATCACGTTCGTCATGCCAGGCGATGCCTTGACGAAGAAGCAGCCAATGATGGAGGCCACAATCGATACGGCGCCCAAAGCCAGTGGATAGGTCACGGCTGCGGTACCGGCGCCCGTCACCAGCAAGGCGCCGAGGACCATGGTGGCAATCAGCGTGACGGCATAGGTCTCGAACAGGTCGGCTGCCATAC
>JANLVB010000462.1:0-13622 GCA_031363785.1 Betaproteobacteria bacterium | reverse complement strand
TCTTCAAAAAACCAGATCGACATGAAGGCCGAAAAGTCGCTGTCGTGCCGGTTGTCACGCAAGAACATTTCGGTGGCTGGCAACGCCGCCCACTCGGTAATGGCGTTGAGCCTGATGGTCTGCGCCTGCTCATCGGTCAGGCGTGACCGATCGAACAAGTGCCAGGGAATGTCGCTTCCCATGTCCCAACGGACCGACTCCAGCTGCTTGAAAAGTTCCGGGTAAAGCATGGTTGCCTTTATTGACAGACTGCGCGACAGATGGATTCTATGGGTTCACAGTGACAAACCGGCAGCGGGCAAGGCAAGCACACGCCCCCTCCGGGGTAACAGCTGGGCTTGGCGCCTGGCAAGTTTGCACAGCGGTGATAGTCTTAAAGTACAAGAAAAATACTGTTCGGTCACATAATTACCAGTTAGTATACAATAGCTCCATGACAAATCCAGCCTGTTTTTCTTCTTTGAGCGCGGCACCGAACCACTATGGCGCAATCGCGCTGCCCGGGAGAACCGCGCAGCAAGACAGCCTTGGCCTTACCGACGCTGGAGTCTGACCATGCGCGTTGCGATCGTAGGTTCGGGCATTGCGGCCCTGGGCGCGGCCCACGACCTGCGCGGGCACGCACTCATCACCCTGTTCGAGGCGAACGACTATTTTGGTGGCCACACCCATACGGTGAATGCCACACTGCCTGGACCACAGAGACCCGTGACCCATGGTGTGGACACCGGGTTTCTGGTCTATAACGAACGCACCTACCCGCGTCTTATCGCACTGTTTGCGGAGTTGGGCATCGTGACGGCGCCAGCACAGATGTCTTTTTCGGTCCAGGTGGCGGGCGACGGCCGGTCTGGGCCTGTGCAATGGGGAGGTGCTTCAGTGGCCTCGGTGTTTGCCCAGCGCCGCAACCTGGTACGGCCGGCCTTCTGGGGCATGTTGCGTGACCTGATGCGCTTCAACGCGCTCACCACCCGAATCGCGACCGCGGGGAATGAGTCAGAACTGCAGCAGCCGCTGGGTGATTTTCTGCAACAGCACCAGTTCAGCAGCGCCTTTTGCAATTGGTACTTCCTGCCCATGATGGCCTGTATCTGGAGCTGTCCGGCGGCACAGATGCTGCAGTTCCCGGTCGCCACCATGATCCGGTTTTGCCACAACCACGGCCTGTTGCAGATCAGCAACCGTCCGCAATGGCATACGGTTCGCGGCGGTGCACGCCAGTATGTAGAAAAAATCCTGGCCAGTCTGCCCGACAAACGCCTGCGCACCCCGGTGCGCTCGGTCGAGCGTGTGCCAGGTGGTGTGCACGTGATGACCGACGCCGGAACGGAGATGTTTGATCATGTGGTGCTGGCGACCCACTCGGACCAGGCACTGTCGCTGCTGCGCGACGCCACGGCGAACGAACGCCAGGTGCTGGCTGCCATCCGTTATCACCCCAATCGCGCAATTCTGCACACCGACGCATCGGTACTGCCCTCGCGGCGATCGGCCTGGGCGGCCTGGAACTACGAGCGCGCGGCAGTGCCGCCCGGCACACCCGCCATGCAGGATGCGCCGGTGTGCCTGCACTATCTGCTCAACCTGCTGCAACCCCTGCCGTGGCGTCAACCGGTTCTGGTGTCACTCAACCCGTTGCGGGAGATTCCGGCACACCTGATACTGGGCAGCTTTGACTACAGCCACCCGGTACTGGATCAGCAGGCCATAAGGGCACAGGGCGCTCTGGATGCGCTGCAGGGATATGGGGGAACCCATTTCTGCGGCGCCTGGACCGGGTACGGTTTTCACGAAGACGGCCTGCGTTCCGGCCAGGCCGCGGCACAGCGGATATTGCAGTCACCCGCCGTTGTTCAGCGCGAGGCTGCATGACAGGCGCGCCCTTGCTGCCAGCAACTGCGCCGGCGCAGCCGCTGATCGGCTTTGGCAGCGTGCGCCACCTGAGACTGCGACCGGCACGCAACGCTTTTTCATACCCGACCTATTTCTTGCTGCTGCCACTGCGCAGCATGCGGGCGCAGACCGGGGGCAGCGCGACGCTGGCCCACAACCGCCGCGCCGCGCTGAGCTTTTTCGACATCGACCACGGTGATGGCCGCAGCCCTCAGGACGGCGGCGCGCTGGGCTGGCTCGACCAGACACTGCACAGCGCCGGCATCCACGACGCGACTGGTGAGGTGTGGCTGCAGTGTTATCCGCGCGTGTTTGGCTTCGCCTTCAAGCCGGTCAGCTTCTGGTACTGCCACCGCGCATCCGACGACCGCCAGGGCGCATTGCGCGCCATCGTTGTCGAGGTAAATAACACCTTTGGCGAGCGGCACTGTTACCTGCTGGACCAGCCGACGTTCGGGGCCGAGTTGCGAGCCGACAAGGCCTTCCATGTGTCACCCTTCCTGCGCATCGAGGGCCAATACCGGTTCCGCTTCATGCGCGCGCAGCGTCAGGGCGCAGAAATGGTCGTGGCCCGAATCGACTACGACGACGCCCAAGGGCCGGTGCTGCAGACCAGCGTCAGTGGCAGCCTGCTGCCGCTCTCGCCAAACCTGGTGCGCCGTGCGCTGTGGCGCTACCCGGCCATGACCATTGGCGTGGTTTTTCACATTCACCTGCAAGCCGCCAAACTGTGGCTCAAACGGGTGCGTTTCGTGCCCAAACCCGCGCCGCCTGCACAGCCTCTCAGCCGAACTCCATTACCGTCCACGCCGCTTCGTGAGCCATGAACTCAACCACGTTTTCACCCACCGCAGCACCAGCCAGCACACCCGCCGCCGCCCGCACCGCGCTGCGCATGCTGGAAAAAATGCGCCACGGCTCACTCGCGCTGCAGTTGCCTGACGCGTCGGTCCGCCACTTTGGCAAATCGGCCCACGCAACCGCTGCCGCACATCCTGCGGCCACCATGACCTGGCACAACTGGTCGGTCTGCTCTGCGGCGCTCAAGTCGGGCGACGTCGGGTTTGCCGAGAGCTACATCGCCGGCGACTGGAGCACAAGCGACATCACTGCACTGCTGCGGCTGTTCATCCGCAATCGCAACGATATCGAGGCTGTGATCTACGGTAGCTGGGCTGGGCGGGTGATGCTGCGCGCAAAACACTGGCTCAACCGCAACACCAGGGCCAACAGCAAGAAGAATGTCCATGCCCACTATGACCTGGGCAACGCTTTCTACTCGCTGTGGCTGGATGAGACGATGAACTATTCAGCCGGCTGGTTTGAAGGCGACCACCAACGCCCCGTGCGCGAGGCCCAATGGGCCAAGGTTCGCCGGGCCTTGCGTATGGCCAACGTGCGCCGCGGCGACCGGGTGCTGGAGGTCGGCTGTGGCTGGGGCGCGCTGGCCGAACTTGCCGTGGTCGAGTTCGGTGCCACCATTGCCGGCGTTACGCTGAGCACCGAACAGCTCGCCTACGCCCAGCGACGCATGTTATCCCTGGGGCTGACCTGCGGGGCCGGACAGCAGGCCGACCTGCGTTTGCAGGATTACCGCGACATTCAGGATGGGCCGTACGACGCCATCTGCTCGATCGAGATGGTCGAAGCGGTTGGCCAGGCCTATTGGCCAAGTTACTTCGCACAGATCAACCGCCTTCTCAGGCCCGGTGGTCGCGCCTGCATCCAGAGCATCGTGATCGACGACGCGCTTTTTGATCGTTACGTCAGTTCGACCGACTTCATCCAGCAATACATCTTCCCCGGAGGGTGCCTTCCGTGCCCGCGGGAATTCCGTCGCGCCGCCCGAGCCGGCGGGCTGGAGGTGGTGGATGAGTTGGCATTCGGCCAGGACTACGCGCATACCCTGCGCCAGTGGCGCCATACTTTCCTGCAACAACGTGCGCAGGTGCTGCGGCTGGGCTTCGACGAGCGCTTTGTGCGCATCTGGGAGTTTTACCTGGCGTATTGCGAGGCCGCTTTCGACGAAGGCAACATCCAGCTGGTGCAGTACACCCTTGCCAAGCCGGGTCTATGACAAATTTTCGCCGACGCGAGTTTGCCCTGTGGCTTGCGCTGGCATTTTCCAGCAGCCATGCCAGGGCCAGTATGACCCCGCCTGAATTGCGTAACCGGCTGCCCGACGCGATTCTGGCCGGTCAAGCCAAGTTTACATTTTGGGGCCTTGATGTCTACCAGGCCGCACTGTGGGTCGAGCCGGATTTCGTGCCTGCCGCATTCGAGCGCCATGCCTTTGCACTGGAGTTGTTGTACCTGCGGGACTTCAGCAACGCACAGATCACGAAGCGCTCCTTGGACGAAATGCGGCGGCAAGGTGGCGTGGCACCTGCCACGCTGGCGGCTTGGCAACCGCTGTTGCGCGGCGCCTTCCCGGATATTGTCAAGGGAGATCGCATCATTGGCCTGCACTTGCCTGGCTCCGGGGCCATCTTCCTGACCAACACGCGGCAAAGCGGCGCCGTCTCCGACGCGGACTTCGCCCGCCGATTTTTTGCCATCTGGCTGTCGCCGCAAACCTCCGAACCACAACTGCGCAGCGCGCTGCTGGCACGCTTGCCAGCGCGCTGAGGGGTCCTCACGACATGGCAACCATCACGCATTTCAGCGCTGCACAGGGACTGCGGTATGGTCTGCTTGGGCTGCCACTGGCATTTGTTGCATTGCCGCTGTATGTGATCCTGCCCAACCACTACGCGCGCGAGTTCGGAGTTCCGCTGGCGACCCTGGGTCTGGTCTTGCTGCTGGCCCGCCTGCTCGACGCATTCGTCGACCCGTTGATAGGGCGCTTCTGTGACCGTCTTTTTGCGCGTTCCATCAGAGCGGTGCTGGGTTTTGGCGCGGTGTGCGCACTGGTATTGGCCGCTGGTTTTGCCGGGCTGTTTTTTCCGCCGACACGGGACCCGGCATTGTTGGTGGCCTGGTCTGCCGTCGTGCTGGCAATTACCTACGCAGCCTACAGCGGGCTGAGCGTGGCGCACCAGTCATGGGGCGCCATGCTGGGCGGTAATGAGTCCATGCGCAGCAAGGTGGTTGGCTGGCGTGAGGGGCTCGGGTTGATGGGCGTGGTATTGGCGTCTGTGGCGCCACTGCTGTTGGGCTTGCCGGCCACAGTCATCATCTTCTGGGTCCTGCTGATGACAGCCTGGTGGTGCTGGACCCATGCCACGGCACCCGTTGCCGCCGCCAAAGCGGCGGGTGGCGACCTCTGGTTGCCGTTTCGCCGACCAGCTTTCCGGCGCCTATTGGCGGTGTTTGTGCTCAATGGGATTGCGAGTGCCATACCGGCGACCCTGGTGCTGTTTTTCGTGCAGGATCGCCTGCAGGCACCCAAATCGGTTGAGGCGGCTGCACTGGCGATCTACTTTGCCAGTGCCGCCATGTCGATGCCACTGTGGCTGCGGCTGGTGCGGCATTGGGGGCTGGCGCGCAGCTGGATGCTGGGCATGCTGGTGGCGATTGCCGCCTTCACCGGCGCTCTGTGGCTTGGGCCCGGCGACGCTCCGCTGTTCCTGGTGGTGTGTGCCTTCTCCGGCTTGGCGCTGGGTACCGATTTGGCCCTGCCCGGGGCCATGCTGGCCGGCGTGATCCAGCAGGCGGGTGACCGCGGCAAGGCCGAAGGCGCTTATTTTGGCTGGTGGAACTTTGCCACCAAGATCAATCTGGCCCTGGCTGCCGGCCTGGCTTTGCCATTGCTCGGCTTGTTCGGCTACGCACCCGGCACGCGATCCCCGGAGGCGCTGTCCGCCCTGACCATGGCCTACTGCCTGCTGCCTTGCCTGTTAAAGCTGGGAGCCTGTGCCCTGCTGTACCAGAACACCATCCGTTTTTCGACGACGAGGAATCGATGATTAGACGCCTGCTCTTGCGCGCCTGCACCGCAACCACCATTGCCATTGCTGCCGGCTCCATCACCGGCTGCGCGTCGCCGCAGGTGACCGACTATGCCGGCGAAAAACCGGTGCTGGATCTGCGCCGCTACCTGAACGGAACATTGGACGCGCATGGCGTGTTCACCGATCGCAGCGGCGCCGTCGTCAAGCGCTTCACCGTCACCATGGTCGGAACCTGGCGCGGCGACGAAGGCACGCTGGATGAGGACTTCATCTACTCTGACGGAACGCGTCAGAAGCGAATCTGGCAACTCAAAAAGACCGGGCCGGGCACGTATGAGGGCCGCGCCGACGATGTCGTCGGGGTTGCCACCGGGCGTGAAAGCGGAAACGCCTTCCACTGGACCTACACCATGGCGCTGCCGGTCGATGGCCGGGTCATCAACGTGCAGTTTGACGACTGGATGTACCTCGTGGATGAGCGTGTCATGCTCAACAAGGCGCGCATGAGCAAATTTGGTGTCACCCTGGGTGACGTGACCTTGTCATTTTCACGGCGCTGAGCACATGACAACCCTTCGGCTCCGGCGGCACCCTGTGAAACACCTGCAGACGGGGTGGTCATGCCGCTGAATCCACCCATCACGGATTGGCGCGGCAAGACAGTCTGGCTGGTCGGCGCGTCCAGCGGCATTGGCCGCGCCGTCGCCTCCTTGCTGCATTCCCGGGGTGCCCGCGTCATCCTCTCGGCGCGAAATGTGCTGGCGCTGGAGCAGTTCGTGGCCGAACACCCGGGAGCAAAAGCGCTGCCACTCGACGTCACGGACGGGGTGGCAATTGCGGCAGCAGCGCGTTCGCTGCTTGCCGACGGCGGCATCGACGGCATGGTGTACTGCGCCGGCCATTACCACGCCATGCGCAGCCAGCAGCTGGACCTGGCGGACATGGTGCGCCATCTGGATGTGAATTACACCGGCGCGCTGCGCCTGCTCGATGCGGTACTGCCACACCTGCTTGCGCGAACGCCCGGCAGTGCTTTTGTCAGCCTTATCGGCAGCGTGGCGGGCTACCGCGGACTGCCCAACAGTCTGGCCTATGGACCGACCAAGGCAGCCTTGATCAACCTCGCTGAAACCTTGTATCTTGACCTGCACGCGCAACAGTTCGGGGTATCCATCGTGAACCCGGGCTTCGTCGAAACGCCGCTGACAGCACAAAACACCTTTGCCATGCCAGCCCTGATCAGTCCACAGGAAGCGGCGCAAAAAATACTCCAGGGCTGGGAGCGCGGCGAATTCGAGATCCATTTCCCCAAGTCTTTCACGATCTGGATGAAACTGCTGGAGTTGCTCCCACATCGCCTTTTCTTTCACCTCGTACGCAGGATGACCGGCACATGAATAACCCCAACGACCGGATCGTGCACTATTTTGAGGCCCTGGCGCCTTCAGACCTGGCGCGCATTGGCGACATTTACGCGCCAAACGCGCGGTTTGTCGACCCATTCAACGATGTAACCGGCGAAGACAGAATTCGCGCGATATTCGAGCACATGTTCGAGACGCTGGAGAAGCCGAGTTTCGTCATCATCGACCGGATCGAAAATCCGCAGCAATGTTTCCTGACCTGGGATTTCCAGTTCCGATTCCGCCGCTTCCGTCAGGAGACACCACAGCGCATCCATGGCGGCAGCCATCTCCTGCTGGAGCCAGACGGGCGCATCGCCTTGCACCGCGACTACTGGGACGCAGCAAGCCTGTATGAAAAACTCCCATTGCTGGGTGCGCCCATGCGTTGGTTGCGGTCCAAGGCAGGGTCCTGAGTATTGCGCACGAGCTCTGGCGTGGCCGCTCCGGCCTCAGCCCTCAGCCCTCAGGCCGGTACCGTATCCACGAAGCTCGCGCGCAACACCAGTTTGTCCTGCAGCTTCGCCAGGTTAGGGTACGGTGTGCGCCACTCGATTTGCGGGAACCGAAACTCGAGGTATCCGAGCGAACAACCCACCGCGATATCGGCCAGACTCAAATGGATGCCGGCACAAAACGGCTTCTCTCCCAAGCCCCTGGACATCGCTTTCAGACAGGCGTCAATCTTGGACAGCTGTCGGTCAATCCATGCCTGGCTGCGCTGCACCTTGGTTCGGCCGTCCCAGGTCGCCTCCAGCCGTGCCAACAGCGCCGCGTCCAGCGCACCATCGGCCAGCGCCTCCCAGGTTTTCACTTCGGCGCGCTCCCGTCCGACCGTCGGGATGAGCTTGCCGACGGGCGACAGGGTGTCGAGGTATTCCACGATCACGCGGGAGTCAAACAATGCCTCCGCGCCTTCCATGATCAGGCAGGGCACTTTGCCCAGCGGATTAGATTCGGCAATGTTGCTGTCGGCGGCCCAGACGTTGTTAATGACGTATTGGTAGTCCAGCTTTTTCTCCGCCATGACGATGCGCACCTTGCGGACATAAGGACTGGAAGACGAACCGATTAATTTCATTGCTTTGCCAAGTTTGCTGCGTGAGACATTCTAGCCACAGGGTAAGGGAGGCGCAGTCCCGCAATGCAGGCAACCCGGCACCTACAATCACGGCATGACTTTTGCAACGATTTCGGCGTTGTCCCCGCTGGACGGCCGTTACGCCGGGAAACTGGCGCCGCTGCGCCCACTGATGAGCGAGTTTGGCTACATGCAGCGCCGTGTGCAAGTGGAAATCACCTGGTTTGTGCAACTGAGCGATGCCGGCCTTGCAGAATTCAAGCCACTTACGGAAGGTGCGCGCACTTACTTGCTTAATCTGGTGCGCAACTTCAGCGAGAGCGACGCGCAGGCTATCAAGCAGATCGAGAAGACCACCAACCACGATGTCAAGGCGGTCGAGTACTGGATCAAGTCCAGGTTCGAGTCGCGTCCGGAGTTGCTGCGTTCGAGTGAGTTTGTGCACTTCGCCTGCACCAGCGAAGACATCAACAATACCAGCCATGCTTTGCAATTGCGCTCTGCCCGCGACCTGGTGCTGCTGCCCGGGCTGGACCGCTTGTTGCTCAGGCTGCGGGAAATGGCGCGTGCGTTGGCTGACGTGCCGATGCTCAGCCGCACCCACGGCCAGACCGCCAGCCCGACCACCGTCGGCAAGGAGATCGCCAACGTCGTGATGCGGCTGCAAACCGCGTGTGATCGTATTGCAGCGGTCCAGATCCTGGCAAAGATGAATGGCGCCGTTGGCAACTACAACGCGCACCTGGCTGCCTGGCCGGACTTCGACTGGGAAGGGTTCAGCAGAAGGGTGGTGGAAACGCCGGAGCCAGGCGCAGACGGCGCCACGCGCAGCTGGGGCCTGGGATTGCATTTCCAGCCTTTCAGCATACAGATTGAGCCGCACGACTATATGGCGGAGCTGTTCGACGCGGTGGCACGGGCCAACACCATATTGATTGACTGGTCGCGCGACGTCTGGGGCTACGTCAGCCTGGGCTATTTCAAGCAGAAGCTGCGCGCCGGCGAGGTCGGCTCGAGCACCATGCCGCACAAGGTCAATCCGATCGATTTCGAAAACGCTGAAGGCAACCTCGGACTGGCCAACGCATTGCTGCGGCATCTGAGCGAGAAGTTGCCCATCAGCCGCTGGCAGCGCGACCTGACCGACTCGACCGTGTTGCGCAATATGGGGGTGGCGCTGGGCTACGCCGTGCTGGCCTATGAGTCCCTGGGGACGGGTCTGGCCAAGCTGGAACTGAACGCACCGGCAATTGCCGCCGACCTGGACGCCGCATGGGAGGTGCTGGCCGAGCCGATACAGACCGTGATGCGCCGCCACGGACTGCCGCAGCCCTACGAGCAGCTCAAGCAGTTCACCCGGGGAGCACCCATGAACCGGGCGCTGATACAGGGCTTTATTGCCGCTCTGGACATCCCGCACGAGGACAAGCAGCGCCTGCTGGACATGACACCGTCGAGTTACACCGGCATGGCGGCGACACTCGCCCGGCGCGTCTGAGAGCCTGAGCGCCCGGCATGGCCACCAACGCGACGATCTTCAAGGCGGTCCTGCAGCTGGCGGACATCGACCACGGTTACTACGCCAGTCACGCCCTGACGCTGGCGCGCCACCCCAGCGAGACCGACGAACGCATGATGGTGCGCCTGGCCGCGCTGGCACTGCAGGCCTACCAGCTGCAGACGGTATGCCAGGGCGACGGCACACTGGCGTTCGGGGCCGGCCTGTCCGACCCGGATGAGCCCGACGTCTGGCTGCGCGACTTCACCGGCCGAACACGCCTGTGGATCGAAGTCGGACAGCCGGAAGACAAACCACTGATGAAGGCCTGCAGCAAATCGGATCAGGTTGTGTTGTATTGTTTCCACCACGCGGCGGAAATCTGGTGGCGCGGCATGGAGTCCAAGTTGACACGTGCCCGCAACCTGTCGATATTCCGCGTGAAACCGGAGACCTCGTCGCAGCTGGCGGCGATGGCCAAACGCAGCATGCAACTGCAGGCCACGGTACAGGATGGCGTGCTGACGCTGTCGGACGAGGCGCAATTTGTCAGCGTCGAGCCGCAACGCTGGAAATAGTCAGTAGCCGGTCTGACCGTTGGCAGCCCGCTCCGAATATCGATTGAAGCGCCAGGCCTGGGCCTGCAGGCTGATGCGCCGCCAGGTCACGCGTTTCTCGGCGGGACGCATTTCTGTCCAGTGTTGCACCTCGGAAAAGCTGCGGCCACAGCCCTTGCAGGTCTCATCCCCCTGGCTGGTGGAGCAAATCGCGATGCACGGTGTGTCAGGCGTGGACTGGTACCAGACCAGCCAGGCCGCCATCGCCTCGGGCGGACACGAGAACTCATCGGCCAGCGTATGGTGGCCGACGACCATCAGGGCGTACACCTCGGCCAGGGCCCGCACCTGGGGCGAGAGCGAATAACCGTCCGCCGAGGGTGCTTTCTCGCGCCAGTAGTTGATGGCCGACTCGATATCGGTGATGTGGATGCCAGCCATGTCGGTATCAGCGCTTGCTTCGGCATCATACCGCCCACCGGGGCCACAATGGTATGCTGGTGCGCCATGATGAAACTCCTCTGCAAATGGCTGCTCAGCGCCAGCGCCCTGCTGGCCATCACCTACCTGTACCAGGGCGTACAGATCAGCGGCTTTGCAAACGCCCTGCTGGCCGCTTTTGTGATCGGCCTGTTCAACACCGTGGTGCGACCCATACTAGTCGTTCTGACCCTGCCGGTCACGCTGGTCACGGTTGGTTTGTTCCTGTTTGTGATCAATGCCCTGATGTTCTGGTCTGCCGCCGGGGTGATGGATGGTTTTCGGGTGACCGGCTTTGGCGCTGCGCTGCTGGGCTCGGTGTTCTACAGTGTGGCCGGCCTGGTCATCGATTCAGCGCTCGAGCGACTGTTCTCTAAATAGTTGTTGAACCACCCTGGTCCGGGTATCGATGATGGACGCCTCGATGTGGTCCACCGCGCCACCGGTGGCGTTGCGCAGCATGAGTTGTGCGCTCTTGAACCGGTCGAGCGCGGCTGCATAGTCGAGTTGGGCTACCCGCGCCTCGGCCTCGGCCCGCACGGCGCGCAGCGCCTGGCCCTGTGCCGCGCTGGCACTGGCCAGCAATTGCCAGGCACCGGCATCCTTGGGATGAGCGGCCAACCAGGTCAACAGGGATTGCGACGCCTGCCCCGCCTGGCCGGAACGGATCAGGCCTTGGGCTGACAGCAAAATCTCCGGTCGTGCTGTCCCACCCAACACGGGCATGGGCTGACCCAGTTGCAAGGCATTGTCAGCCGCCAACAAGGCGCTCTGTCGCTCTGCCAGCGCGTTACCGCGTGTCAATTCGGTCAGCCGCGCCAAGTGCAGTCGGGCTGCGCCCGCGTCGCGCAGTCGCACACCCGCCAGAGCGGCACCATACAACACTGCCACCTGGCGCGCCGGCGGTAACTGGCCCAGGGCCGGAGCATCCGCGTCCACCAGCATCTGGCGCAATGCATCCACACCCGGGTTGGCCAGCACGCGCGCTCGGGCCGCAACCATGGCGTGTTCAAGGGTTTGCTCGCCCAATGCGGGTGACGCTGCGCCAACCGGCTGGCGTGACTGTATGTCGGCAATACGTTCGGTCGTCAGCGGGTGGCCACGCAAATAGGGAAATGCACCGTTGTCGTTCAGGCGAGACGCCTGTTGCAGCTTGTCGAACATCGAGACAAATCCCTGCGGCGCAAACCCGGCCTGCGTCAGCACGCCGAAACCGACACGATCCGCTTCGCGCTCCATGTCGCGGGAGAAATTCAGCTGACTCTGCGCTGCCACCGCCTGACCACCCGTCACCAGCGCTCCTGCCGCGTCGGGACTTTTGCTGGCGGCCAGCGCTCCCAATATCAATGCCCCTATCAGCCAGGGGGTTTGCTCACCCTGCTTGGAAATCAGGCGCGAAATGTGGCGTTGGGTCACATGGCTGAGCTCATGCGCCAGCACGGCGGCGAGTTCGTCGCGACTGCTGACTATCCCGATCAAACCCAGGTGCAGGCCAAAATATCCGCCTGGCAAGGCAAACGCATTGACGCTGCGGTCACGGCCAAGCATGATCTCCCAGGCAAAACGCTGGTCAAGTTCCGCCGACAAATCTCCGCGCAATCGTGCTGCAGCAAGCAAGGGTTGCCAGATCGATGCCACATAGTCGCCCAGGATGGGGTCATCGATATAGTCCGGATCGCGGTAGATCTCACGGGCGATGCGGTCTCCCAGGCGCCGTTCTGCCGCCGCCCCCAACTCGCTGCCGTCGCCCAGTGTCGGCAATTGGCCAGCATAAGGCGCACGACGCAACACTGGCGCGGCAGGCTCGGCCGACCCGGCAACCTGTGCCACTGCAGCCAGGGTAACAAGCGCGAACGCGCAGGCCGCGCCCCGGATCGCCCAAGCTGTTGGCTGGCCCCGCAGCCGACGCAATGGATTGGTGTTTGCGGGCATAGAACACATGCCCGTATGATGCACGATGGAAATGAATGGTTCGTAAAGCAGGGTTTCAGGATGATGCGCACATGACACAGCTCACCCATTTTGATGCGCAAGGCCAGGCCCATATGGTGGATGTGGGCGGCAAAGCGGCTACCCGCCGGGTGGCTGTCGCCAGCGGGCGGATCGTGATGATGCCGGCCACGCTGGACATCATCCGCCGTGGTTCCGCCAGCAAGGGCGACGTGCTGGGCATCGCTCGCGTGGCCGCCATTTTGGCGGCGAAAAAAACCAGCGAGTTGATTCCCCTGTGCCACCCCCTGGCACTCAGCCACGTGGCGATCGAGTTTGAACTCCCACCGGAGGTGTCCGACAACACACCAGCGGTCTGGTGCAACGCCACGGTGGAGACGGTCGGGCCGACCGGCGTCGAGATGGAGGCCCTGACGGCGGTACAGATTGCCCTGCTGACGATCTACGACATGTGCAAGGCAGTGGATCGGGGAATGATCATCACGGACGTGAGTCTGCGGGAAAAACACGGCGGCAAATCGGGCAGCTACGTCGCCACACAGCATCGACCCTGAACCGGTGCCCTCGGTGGCAGGCTGTGCGCACCCTATTGCGATGCCGGCGGACTGGTTTCGCCCAGCGGCGCAATCGCCCTGTTGGCGCTGGACCACACCGCGTGCTCCTTCGGAAATGCCACGCGATAGCGGATGAGATAGGCGATGGCCTCATCGTCGCGGCCCAGCATCACGGCACTTTCCATCACCTTTTCCACCACCCGGGCTTCGGGCGAGAAATGCAGCAGACCGATGGCCAGCGCGTGTATCTCGGCCGCATTTTCGGGGCGCAATTCGGTGGTCAACAACCTGGCAAAGCGGACCTGATCAGCGA
>JANLVB010000433.1:0-16362 GCA_031363785.1 Betaproteobacteria bacterium | reverse complement strand
TTCGAGGCCGCCAGTCCGGTGCCTGGTGTCCCGGGCGCCTTGGATATATCCAAAGTCAACCTGACTCTTATCGATTGGGACAAGGTCACTCCTGAGGGCGTCAAGGCCTTCGAGGTCCGTTGGAATTCACTCTTTGTGCCTCGCTAGTCGTGTGATGCCAGCGCAGGACGGCAAACCTCTGGGGGCGCAGATCCTGCTGCCATCGATGGTATGACGACGATGCAGACCGCCACTCGCGCGTGGTGGGGTTCGGGCGGTATGGTCCGCAGGCGGGCTGTACCCCAGTTCGCCTGGATCGTGCTGGCCACTGCGGTCGGTTTCCTGGTGTTGTGGCCGATCCTGCAACTGCAGTGGCGCGCCTTTGTGGATGGCGGCTCGGCGTTCGCCCGCATGGCCGAGTTGCCGCGCATCGGTCGCACCATACAGACGACGTTCATCCTGGCCGTCCTGTCAAGCGTGCTGGCGGTGTTTATTGGCACCATGCTCGCCTGGTGCGCATCGATGCTGCCCGAACGGGTGCGACGGATCGGAGAACTCGCGCCCCTTTTGCCGCTGGTCGTGCCGGCGGTGGCCGCAGTGACCGGCTGGATCTTCCTGTTGTCTCCCAAGGTTGGCTACCTGAACATGGTGTTGCGCCAGTTGCCGGGTCTCGACCGCCTGGAGGAGGGGCCGTTCAACATCTACAGCGTGACCTGGATCGTCATCATTACCGGCTTGCTGCTGAGCTCCTTCGTGTATGTATTCGTATTCACCGGGCTGAAGAACATGGGTCAGGAACTCGAGGCCGCCGCGGCGGCCTGCGGGGCCCCGCCCGCCATGCGGTTTTTCACAATCACCCTGCCATTGCTGCGGCCATCGATCATCTTCGCCACAGGGGTGGTGTTCCTTCTTGGCCTGGGGCAATTCACTGCGCCACTGCTGCTCGGACGCACCACCAGGATCGATGTGCTCACAACCGAGATGTTCTATTTGACCGAACGTTTCCCGGTCGATTTTGGCCTCGGCGCGGCGCTGGGTTTTCCGATTCTGGTGCTTGGCTTGGTGGTGGTTCTGGCGCAGAAATTTGCGCTGGGTGAGCAGCGCCGTTTCGTGGTCGTCTCGGCGCGCTCCAAATACAACGTGCGCGAGACCCGCTGGTGGGCGGCAGTCGTGATCGGTTTGTACCTGCTCGTCACGACCGTGCTGCCATTGCTGGCGTTGATCTATGTGTCGGTGTCCCCTTTCTGGACCGGCACTCTCATCGTTCCAGAGCTGACCTCGCGCCATTGGATTTCGGTATTGAACAACCGCGGACTGGTGGACGCCATCTGGACCAGCGTCAAGACTTCCGTGATCGGCATCGCGATCCTGATCCCCCTTGGTTTTTTCATGGCATTTGCATTGCTGCAGTCAACCCGGATATCCAAACCGGTGCGCTCGGCGATCGACCTGTTCGCAACCTTGCCGGTCGCTGTGCCGGCCTCCCTGATGGGGTTTGGCCTGCTGTTCGTTTACTCCCAGCCGCCAATCCAGCTGTACGGCACCAATGCAGTATTGGTGGTTACCTATGTCACCTTGATGGTCGGACATTCGACGCGCCTGCAGTTCACCACCCTGGTGGCCACCGGGCAGGAGTTTCTGGAAGCCTCCCGGGCCTGCGGAGCCGGCCCGCTGCGCTCCCTGTTCCTGGTGTTGTTGCCAATGTGCAGAAAGGGTATCGCCGCAACTGCAGCGCTGACCTTTGTATTGCTGTTTCATGAATTCAGCGCGTCGCTGATGGTGCGCTCCGCCAGGACCCAGGTTATTGGCAGCGTGATGTATGACGTGTGGGCCGGTGGCGTCTATTCGCAGGTCGCTGTGCTGGCCTTGATCATGGTGGTGGTGACTGTCATCGGTGTCTGTGTGGCGGGCTGGCTCGGCGGCACGGACTCGACACAACAAAAGGCTTGAACTGTGCAGGAACTCAAAGTTGAACGGCTTGTCAAGCGTTACCCGGGGCGCGAACAGGTTGTAGCCGTGAATCAGGTCGACGTCGAAGTCGAGGCGGGCGAGATGCTGGTGCTGCTCGGCCCGAGCGGTTGTGGCAAGACCACATTGCTGCGCTGTGTCGCCGGACTCGAGGATGCCCAGGAGGGGCGCATCACTCTGGAGGGCAAGGCGGTTTTCGACTCGGCCAGCGGTCTGAACCAGCCCACACATTTGCGCGACATCGGCATGGTGTTCCAGAACTATTCGCTGTGGCCGCACATGACGGTGCAGAACAATGTCGAATATCCGCTGCGCGCCCGCAAGGCGAGCGCTGCCGAGCGCACCACCCGGGCGCGCGAGGTGCTCGATGTGGTGCAATGCGGCCACTTGGCTGAGCGTTTTCCCGCCATGCTCAGCGGTGGTCAGCAGCAGCGGATCGCGCTGGCGCGGGCCTTGGCGCCGCGGCCCAAGATCATGCTGCTCGACGAGCCGCTGTCCAACCTGGACGCGCTTTTGCGCGTCGAGCTGCGCGCGCACTTGCGTGCCATCCACCGCGAACTGGGTTTCACGGGCATCTATGTCACACATGACCAGATCGAAGCCTTCAACCTGGGCACGCGGGTGGCGGTGATGAACACCGGACGGATCGAGCAGCTCGACACGGCGAGCAACGTGTACGAGCGGCCAGCCACCGACTATGTTGCGCGGTTCCTCGGCATTCGAAATTCGCTCGCGCTCAAGCGCGACAACGGTTGGGTTTGCGACGCGGGCCGCCTTGACGGCAACTTGCCCGCGCTGGACCGGCAGCCGGGTCCGTTACAGATTTTCCTGCGCCCCGAGGCCTTGCGCCTGTCGGTGCCAGACACATCCCCACAGGAGGCAGGCCGACTGGCGCTTGCCGGCGGTCGAGTCGTTGATGTTTTGTATTCCGGCGGGGAAGTGGACTACCTTGTCTTGGTTGGTGGTGTCTCGCTGTTTGTCACCAAGCCGGTCGGCCAGGGCCGATTTAGCGCCGGTGATGCCGTGACCGTCTCCTTTGCAGGCAAGGACGCCTTGCTGTACGCCAATGGCGTTCTGGTGAAAGACTAGACGCCATGGAGCGCAGTGCCGGTGCCGACTCCGAGTTCGACTACATCGTCGTGGGTGGTGGCACCGCAGGCTGCGTGGTTGCCAACCGTTTGTCAGCCGACCCGCAGAACCGGGTGCTGTTGCTGGAGGCGGGTGGCGACGACCGGGACCGCTGGTTGCATATCCCCATCGGTTATGCGCGCGTTTTCGGCAAACCCGAGTTCAACTGGATCTACCAGGTGCAGCCCGAGCCGCAACTCAACAACCGTGCCGGGCCGTTCTACCAGGGCAAGGTGATTGGTGGGTCGAGCGCCGTCAATGGCATGATTTACCTGCGGGGCCAACGCGAGGACTTCGACCACTGGGTGCGCCTGGGTTGCGCGGGCTGGGACTATGACACCGTCCTGCAGTGTTATCTGCGCTCGGAAGACCAGCGCTCACGCGGCGTCGGCCCTTACCACGCCGTGGGCGGGCCCTTGGCGGTGTCCGATCCGGCCGAGCCGCACCAGGTGGTCGAGGCTTTCATCGATGCTGCCGAACAGGCCGGTATCCCGCGCAATCCGGATTTCAACGGCGAACGGCAAGAGGGCGCGGGTTATTACCAGACCATGACGCGCAACGGGCGGCGCTGTTCGGCGGCCATGGCCTACATCCATCCTGTCAAGAGCCGCCCCAATCTGACCGTGCTCACCGGTGCGCACGTCGAGCGCGTGCTGTTTGCCGACAAGGATGCCGATGGCGTCGCCGTCATAGTCAACGGTGAGCGACGTACCATGAAGGCCCGTCGCGAGGTGATTCTCTCGGCCGGGGCGTTCGCCTCACCGCTGTTGTTGCAGGCCTCGGGCGTGGGTCCCGGCGCGCTCCTGCAATCGCAAGGTGTCGCACTGGTGCATGATGCGCCCGACGTGGGGCAAAACCTGCAGAACCATTTCAACCCCTGGATCAGTTACCGCTGCAAACAGCCGGTGACCTTCAACGACCAGATGGCCACGCGCTGGGGCCGCGTCCAACTGGTGCTGCAGTATGCCCTGCGCCGGCGCGGCTTCATGGCACTGGGGCCAGTCTACGGCGGAGCGCTGTGCCGAACCGAACTCTCGCCGGACCGGCCAGACATACACATCCACTTCTTCCTGTTTGGAACCGAGCGTGTGAAGCCGGCCCTGCTGCCTTTCTCTGCCGTCATGGCCACGGTCTGCCAGCTGCGACCCGAGAGCCGCGGCTCGGTTGAGATCGGTGGGCCGGATCTGGTCCGGGACGCGAAGATCCGTTTCAACTTCATGGCCACCGAACTCGACCGCAAGACCGTTGCCGCCGGCATGGCCAGGGTGCGCGACCTCATGCATCGCCCGGCCTTGCAGTCGTATATCGGCGCCGAACTCGACGCTTATCCGGATGTCTCGACTGCGGAAGAGCTCAAGACCTACAGTGGTGAGGTGCGGGGCACCGCGCACCATATCGCCGGTACCTGCCGCATGGGTGTGGATGCGCGCTCCGTGCTCGACCCCGCGCTGCGGGTGCGGGGGGTAGGCAAGTTGCGGGTGGTGGACAACTCCATCATGCCGACACTGCTGTCGGCCGATACGGCGGCACCGGCCATCATGATCGGCGAACGGGCGTCCGACTTTATCCTGGCCGACGCACGCTGATCTGCGCGCGTTACCCTGCTGGACCGCAACCGGCTCTCAGGCCTTGAACAGCTTGTCAAACTTGATCTTGTAATCGCGCTGGAACTCCGGCGTGTAGCGGAACACGTCCCAGGGCTGCATTGTCCGGGCGTCCAGCGAGCCCGGGATGCCGGCCATCACACTGGCGGTTTCACCTGATCCGTTCCAGATTCCCTGTCCACGGCGCGACATCATGTAGTCCAGAAACACCTGCGCCGCGTTCGGCCGCCTGGAGTGCGCCAGGGCGGCAAGCACATCGGCGCTGGCGAATGCGGGCGATGGCTGAATCACTTTCAACGGCGCACCCTGTCCGATCAGGCTGTTCGCCACCGCATGGATGCCCCACAGCGCGGCAGAAATTTCCCCGGCGGCAACACTTTGCAGCAAGGGCACAACGCCGACCGTGAGTTTTGGTTTTTGCGCCGCGAACTGCGGCAGAAAATCGGCGCCCTGGGTCTTCTCGATCCATTCGTAGAAGGCGTACACCGTCTCTGCAACCAGATCGGAACTACCTACCTTGCCCTGGAACTCCGGTCGCAGCAGGTCGCGCATGCTGGTGATGGGTGTCTTGACGAGGTTGCTGTTGTACGCCAGCACGAACGGCATGACCGCCACAATCGGCACCGCGCCGTACAGCAGGCTTTCTTTCGGGTAGTCCGCCGTGGCCGGACCGACCGGCTTGAGGAAGAAGTTCTCCTGCGCCTTGTCGCGGTACCAGATGGCATTGGCGTATTGCGTGATGTCGCCGCCGTCGATCTTGCCAGCCTTCTCGGTCTCGATGGCCTGCATGTGCGTGACTGGTGTCAGCAGGCGGCGAATCTCGACCTTGATCTCCGGGTACTGCACCATGAAGTCCTTGCTGATGCGCTCCAGCACCTGGGGCACCGCCTGGTGGTAGATCACCACGCTGCCTTCCCTTTTGGCTGCGGCCACGATGCGCTGCCAGTTGGCGTCACCCTGTTGCGCCCTCGCCGCCGGTGAGGCGAGCGCGAGGGCACCGAGAGCGCCCAGCGTGCCCAGCGCGCTGCGACGGTTCACTTGGTTCAGTTGCTTTTCAGTAGTCATGTATGTCTCCTGGGTTGATCCAATACCTGCCGGTAAAACTCTTGCGACTGTGGTGGTTCGCAAGCTGCACTGGTCACGTCGGCGGGCAGGGGTGCGCCGATGTGGCCCAGCGTCATTCAAGTTGCCGTCAACCCGCCATCCAACGGTAGCGCGACGCCAGTGATCCAGGATGATTCGTCGCTGGCCAGAAACAGCGCCAGATTCGCGCAATCGGCCAATACGCCCAGCCGGCGCAGCGGGTGTCTGGCGGCGACCACTGCCTGCTGCGACTCGAATGTTGAGCCGTCGTTCGCGTTTCTGGCACGGGTTTCCCACACACCCGCCATCAATGGCGTCGGGATCGAACTCGGACAAATCGCATTGCAGCGGACATGTTGCGGCCCGTACTGGGCGGCAATCTGGCGGGTCAGGCCGACAACACCGGTCTTGGCCGCGGAGTAATGCGGAATATCCGGTATGCCGATCAGCCCCGCCGTGCTGGACTGGTTGATGATCGAGCCGCCACCCGCCGCGATCAGGTGCGGCAGCGCGTACTTGGCCGAGAGCCAGACACTGGTCAGGTTGACCGCAATCATCCGGTTCCATTGCTCCAGCGTCATGTCGATGGCGTTGGTGGCTTCGGCAATGCCGGCGTTGGCATACAACACGTCGAGTTTGCCGAACGCCGCGATCGTCTCACGCACCATGCGTTCGACGTCTGGCGCCTGCGCCACGTCGACCGTGGAGGCGATGGCCGCTTCGCCAATGCCTTGCGCCGTTTCGCGCGCACCGGCCCCATTGAGGTCGGCACACATCACGCGGGCACCTTCGGCGGCGAAGAGTTGCGCCGATGCCCGGCCAATGCCGGACCCTGCTCCGGTGACGATGGCTACTTTGCCTGCGAGTCTTCCTGCCATGGTGGTGCTTTCTTGTCGTGCGTGGGTCTGGCGCTTGTTGCCCGGTGGTGTTGATCAGCCGCGTTTGTGGCTGTCCTTGTGGGTGAATTCGGTGATGAATGGGGCGATCACATCACCGTTGATCTTGCAATCCAGCAGGATCGGGCCCTCCGGCTTTGCCAGCAGGGGCGCAATTTTTTTCAGGTCGTCGATGCTGCGGATGGTGTAAGTGTCGAAGCCCAGCGGCTGGGCCATGGGTGCAAACTCGACATCGAAGAACTCGGCCTTGGCAGGGGGCATGTTCTGGCCCTTGAGTATGTGCACCTCGGCGCCGTAGGCGGCATCGTTCATCACGATCACGATCATCGGCAGGTCTTCCCTGATGATGGTTTCGATCTCGCCCATGGTCATCAGCATGCCGCCATCACCAATCAGCAGCACCACCGTGCGCTCGGGTTGCGCCCGCGCCACGCCGATCGCCGCGCCTATGCCCAGCCCAACCGAGCCGGAGTCCAGCGTGTGTGTAAAGTGCCCCGGGTTGGGCACCGACAGGTAGGCCCAGTTGGCCATGAAGTTGCCGCCATCGTAGACAAAATGCCGGTTCGCCGGCAGCATCTTGTCGAGCTCGAGCGACAGGATGCGCGGGTCCACAGTGCGGGCTGTATGGGCCACCTGGAAGTCTTGCGTATGCTCGAACGCGGCGATCTGGTCGCGCGTGTCCTGCGTGTGCCACGGCTTTTCGGCGGCGCTGCGCTCGGGCAAGGCGGCCGCGAGTTGCTGGGTGACCAGTTTCGCGTCACCCACTACCGCCACGTCGGCATGCCACCAGCGACCAATGTTGGTGCGCACGGCATCGACGTGGATCAGCGGCACCGCGGGCAGGGCGATGCCCGAACTCATGGTCAACGAATTGAGTGCCACACCAATGGCGATCACGCAATCGGCTTTCTCGATATAACGCCGCGCCAGCGAGTGCGACGACGACCCCAGGATACCGAGGTCATAGGGGTTGCCGTGAAACAGGTCCTTCGCCTTGAGTGCATTGACCAGCAGCGCACCCGTGCGCTCGGCCAGTGCCTCGATGGCTTCGCGGGCGCCACCGCGATGCGCACCGGCACCGGCCACGATCAAGGGGCGGCGGCTCTTGACCAGCAGGGCCAGCGCGGCATCCACTGACGCCTGGCGCGCCGGTTGTGGCGCGGGCAACACGGACAGTCGCACCGGCGAGGGCCCGTCGGCCACGTTGGTGTAGGCGACCTGCAGGTCGGTTGGCAGCAACAGTGCCGCTGTGCGCCCCAGTGTCGCCTCGGCCACCGCGTCGGCTAGCGTCTGGCGTGTGGCATCGGCACTGGTGGGTACAAAGGTGGCGATGCCGCAGGCGCGCACAATGGTCGCGGCAGGGAAAGCCTTCAAGTCCGGGCCGAGTGAATTGGCCGCGCCGCGCGCCAGCGGCGCATCACCGCTGATGATCAGCACCGGCAGGCTGGTGCGGCTGGCCGAAATCGTGCCGTGCATGGCGTTCGCCATGGCCGGGCCGCGCCCGATCAGCGCTACCCCCAGCTTGCCGGAGGCCGCAGCGTAGCCGGCCGCCATCATCACCGCATTGGTTTCCTGCCGGGCGCCGATAAAGCGCACCCCGATGGCGTCCAGTGTGGCGACGAGTTGGCAAATGTCGTCACTCATCAAACCAAAGACCGAGTCGACGCCCAAGCCTTTGATGTCCTCGGCCAGGATTTGGTAAACCGGTATGTTGCGCATCGATGTGCCTCATGAGAGCAGGTGCAAAAACCGCACTCGGTGGGTGCCGAATGTCACCTGTTTATATTGTTGGGGTATTTTTTGTATATATTATGACCATATCAAATACATTGCCGCAGGTAATGATTTTTTGATCACGGAGACAGCAACATGGACCAAGTGACTGCAGACCGGGTGCAAATCCAATACACCATGGCGCTCTACTGCAACTCGGTGGATAGTGGGGACGTGGACGGTGTAGTTTCTGCTTTCATGGCGGATGGCAGACTCGAGTTGTCGAGCGGAACCAAGGCCAATGGGCATGCGGCCATTCACGCTTTCTACACGCCGGTGATCGGCCATACGCGACCCGACCGCATGCCCGATGGCTCTATTCCCGTGCTGCGCCACAACCTGACGACCTCGCGGGTTGAGTTCGTTGACGACAACTCGGCGCAGGGCCAGACGTATTTCCTTTCCCTCACGCGCCACGGCCCCGACCATGCCGGTCGTTACCTTGACACCTTTTCCCGCCATGGCGAACGCTGGCTGATTGCCGACCGGCGCATTGTGGTCGAGTGGTATGCCAGCCCGTCGTGGTACGAGAGCGTGCGCCTCAAGGGCGCCAAACGCTCCGGCTGAGCCATGCACAGTGTGTCCGACCTGCGGTTTCGCGCCCGAGCGCGGCTGCCCAGGGTCGTATTCGACTTCATCGACGGTGGCGCCGGGGACGAGTCCACGCTGCGCCGCAACGAGGGCGCGTTCCAGCATCTGCGGCTGGTGCCGCGGGTGTTTGTGCCCTGCCGCAGCCGCGATCTGTCGACCGAGTTGCTCGGTCAGCGGTACGCCATGCCTTTTGGCGTCACGCCCATGGGCCTGTGCAACCTGGCCTGGCCGGGAACCGACCTCGGCATTGCTGCAGCCGCTGCCAAGGCCGGAATTCCCTACGCCTTGTCCACCATGGCCAGCAGCTCGATCGAGGACATCGCCCGCGCAGCGCCCGGGCACACCTGGTTCCAGCTGTATGTCGGCGGCGACGCGGCCATCGCCGACAGTCTGCTCGAGCGCGCGCTGGCGGTCGGCATCCGCACACTGGTGTTGACCGTCGACGCAAATTTCGCCGCGCGCCGCCTGCGCGACCGGCGCAACCGCTTTGCCCTGCCATTGCGCCCGACGCCGCGCCTGCTGGCCGATCTGATGGCGCATCCGCGCTGGTCGTTGTCGACGCTGGCGGCAGGCGCTCCGACGTTCGAGAATTTCAAGCCGACCGCGAAGAATCCGCACCGCATCGATATCGCCGACATGCTGGTGGCGCTGGCCGAGGCCCACATTGACTGGAGCCTGCTTGAACATGCGCGTGCGCGCTGGCCGCACAAACTCATCGTCAAGGGAGTTCTGCACCCGCAGGACGCGCAACGCATTGCCGCCATGGGTGCCGATGGCGTGGTGGTGTCCAACCATGGCGGGCGCCAGCTCGCCTGCGTGCCGTCGTCCATCGAGGCCCTGCCGGCGATCCGCCAGGCCGTGGGCCCGGACTTTTCCGTGTTGCTCGACAGCGGTGTGCGCAGTGGCGACGATATCGCCAAGGCGCTGGCGGCTGGCGCCAATTTCGTGCTGCTCGGTCGTGCTTTCCTGTTTGGCGCGGGAGCACTCGGCGCCGAGCGGGGCCCCTCCACCACCATCGACATACTGCGCGGCGAGCTCGACACGGCCATGGCCCAGCTTGGTTGCGGTTCGGTCGCAGAGCTGCAATCCGCATGTTTTTTCTCGCCCTTGCCAACGTCCACGGCGAAGCAGGGAGGAGTTTCATGACTGTGCAGATCCCCGCCCATGTGCCGCGCGAACGGGTGGTCGATTTCGACCGCTTCACGTCGCCGGCGCTGCAACGCTGCCCGCACCGCGGCGTGACCGAACTGTTCGGCAACAGCCCGGACATCTTTTACACCACGGGCGATCGCGGTCACTGGGTTGTGGCCAGCGCCACCGTGGCGCGCGACATGTTGCGACAGCCCGACAAGTTTTCCAGCGACCCGGTGCACAACGTCGCCAACGCGCGCAAGCCGCCGACGTTGCCCAACCAATGCGACCCGCCACTGCACACCGAACTTCGCCGCATCATCAACCCGTTTTTTTCACCCGTTGGTGTGCAGAAGATGGAGCACACGGTACGGCGATTGGCCGGCGAATTGATCGACGGTGTGGCAGCCAGGGGCGCCTGCGAGTTTGTGCAGCACATCGGTCAGCGTTTTCCGGTCGAATTGTTCCTGCGCATGGCCAATGCGCCGCTCGACCACCGTGCGCTCCTGATCGCCAAGGTAGACCGGTTTACGCGCTCGACTGATATTGCCCAGCGCCTGGCCGGCCTGGAAGAACTGGGCAACTACCTGAAGCTGCTGATTGCCGAACGCGAGCAACACCCTGGCGACGATCTGGTCAGCCTGACGGTACACGGCAAGGTGCATGGGCGCGGACTGACCGATGACGAGAAGCTGGGCATGGTCACCCTGTTGTTTCTCGGTGGGCTCGACACCGTGACGGCGATGTTGTCATTCATCATGGCCTACCTGGGCCAGAACCCGGCGCAATACCAGCGCCTGGTGGATAACCCGGCGTTGATTGGCAAC
Organism: Betaproteobacteria bacterium; assembly: GCA_031363785.1. Taxonomy (GTDB): domain Bacteria; phylum Pseudomonadota; class Gammaproteobacteria; order Burkholderiales; family Burkholderiaceae_C; genus CAISIP01. Next base: position 5,382 of record JANLVB010000433.1, on the reverse strand, counting down.
GCCATCGAAGAACTGATGCGGGTGCACGGCGTGGCCGGCACCGAGCGTGGTGTAACCAGCGACATGGTCTACAACGGCGTTGAGTTCAAGGCCGGTGACCGGCTGGTGTTTTTCCCGCACATCTATGGCCTGGACCCGGCCATGGTGGACGACCCGTTCCGTGTCGATTTTGACCGCCCGGTGAGCAGCCATCTGGTGTTTGGCGCCGGTCCGCACCGGTGTGTGGGTTCGCACCTGGCGCGCCTGGAGATTCGCCTTTTCCTGGAGCAGTGGGTGCAGCGCATTCCCGGGTTTTCGGTCGATGCGGCCGGTGACCTGCCTACCCGCGGCGGCCTGGTGTGGTCACCGGTTGCCGTGCCATTGGTCTGGTCCAAGGCGATTGCAACAGGTCGTTCGCCACAGGAGCCGGTAGCGTGAAGATTCATGTGGATCGCGGTATTTGCGCCGGGCATGCCTTGTGTGCGGCGAAGGCGCCGGATGTCTATCAACTGGATGACGAGGGGTACTGCTGCTCCAGCGGGGCGGTGGTCCCGGTGCACCTGCACGCCCAGGCACGGCTGGGTTCCAAACACTGCCCGGAGGGCGCCATAGTGCTGATCGAGGATGGCGGCGATACCGCCAACGTGTCGGGCAATGCCTGATGCAGAAAATCACCTTTGTCGAATCCGATGGACGGGCGCACGTACTGCAGGTCGAGCCCGGGCAATCGATCATGCACGTGGCGATCGAAAACGACATACGCGGCATCCTGGCAGACTGTGGCGGTTGCTGCTCCTGCGCCACCTGCCACTGTTATGTGGAAGACGCTTGGGCGGCGTGTTTCGTGCCGGCAGCGATTGAAGAGACCGAGCTGGTGAGTTATGCCTTCGACCCGCTGCCCAACAGCCGCCTGTCGTGCCAGCTTTTGCTGACGGCGGAACATGACGGCATCGTGATCAGGTTGCCGAAGCGGCAGATATAGTGCAGTTTTTCGGGTCTGCTGACCAGCCGCCCCAGCGCAAGGTTGCGCTGCAGTCGCTGCAATGTCCAAGTGCGCCAGCAGCACATGACCTGCCTCTCACCCGGGCCGCCGAACCGGGTGAAAACCCTGCAAGACCGGCCGCCATGTCAAGGCATACTTGCCAGGGCCGGGAAATTTTTCGACAGTTCACCACCAGGAGACACCACATGAAATTGAAGACACTGGCAATCGCCGCCGCGCTGGCCGGCGGGTTCGCGGGCATGGTAGCTGCGCAGGTAACCATGCGCAGCAGCATCTCGATTGTCCAGAATTCGCACCAGGGCGTCGGCATTGATGTGTTTGCGCGCGAGGTCGAAAAACGCACGGCCGGGCGTTACAAGGTGCAGAACTTCTATGCCGGCGCCCTTGGGGGTGAGCGCGAGAGCGTTGAAGCCGTGCAGCTGGGCACCCAGGAGTTGACGCTGACCTCGACCGGCCCGATTCCCAATTTTGTGCCGGAAGCCAAGATCCTGGATATTCCCTTCCTGTTTCGCGACAAGGCGCACGCCCATGCAGTGCTTGATGGACCAATCGGCGAAGAGATGCTCAAGCATTTCGACAGCAAGGGGTTCAAGGCACTGGCCTGGGCCGAGAACGGCGTGCGCCACATGACCAACAACAAGCGCACCGTGCTGGTGCCGGAAGACCTCAAGGGTCTGAAGATGCGCACCATGGAAAACCCGATCCACATTGCGGCGTACAAGGGCTTTGGCATCGTGCCGACGCCAATGGCCTTTCCGGAGGTGTTCACGGCGCTGCAACAGGGAACCGTGGACGGGCAGGAGAATCCCCTGTCGGTCATCATGGGAGCCAAGTTCGACCAGGTGCAAAAACACCTGAGCCTCACTGGCCACGTTTATTCGCCGGCGATATTTTTGATGAACAAGGGCGTGTTCGACAAGCTCAGTGCCGCCGACAAGCAGGCCTTTATCGAGGCCGCGAAGGAAGGCACCAAGGCGAATCGTGCGCGGGTCGCCGAAGACGACGCGAAAGGTGTTGCCGAGTTGCGCTCCAAAGGCATGACGGTGGTGGAGAACGTCGACAAGGCGAAATTCGTCGCCGCCCTGGCGCCGGTGTTCGCCGACTTCGAAAAGCAGTTTGGCAAACCGGCAATCGACCGTATCCGCAACGCCAAGTAGGCGGGCGCATGCCATGCTCCGGGTGCCCGGCAGAGCGTGCCGGGCGTGACTGTTGCGCCTGGGTGTCAGCTCAGGATGGTGCAACATGAAACGCGGCTTTCTGCGGTTTGAGCGGTTCAGCACCGGTTTTTCGATGGTGGCCGCCTGCGCCCTGATGGCGCTCGCAGCCGGCCTCGGCCTGTTCCAGGTCATCACCCGCTTCGTGCTGGAGCGCCCTGCCGAGTGGACCGAGGTGTTGATCCGTTTCAGTCTGATCTGGATGGTCTTCATGGGCATACCGATGGCGTTTCGCCAGGGTGCCATGGTCAGTGTCGACGCCTTGTACCGCTGGAGCCCGCCGCGCCTGCAGCGTGTGCTCGACTGGGTGGTGTTTCTTGCCGCGCTGACGCTGATCCTGATCATCATCTGGTGGGGCTGGAACTATGCCCAGCGCGGGCGTGTGCAGACCGTCATCGGGCTGGAAAGTGTTTCCATGTTCTGGGCCTACCTTGCTATGCCGGTGGGTGGGTTGTTCTGCATTCCCGGTCTGATTGGCAACCTGCTCGATCCGCAACACCGCGAACTGGAGGCGGCGCAATGAGCCACGCACGGCCGCCCGAAGGGGCTCAGCACCGCAGCTCGCAGAGCGAAGGTGCTCCAAGATTCGACGCACGGCCGCCCGAAGGGGTTCGCACCGAAGCGCGTTGCGCGGAGGTTTCACCATGAGTGTGGTCATGATTTCGACCATGGTGCTGTGTTTCGCGTTGTCGATATCCGTTGCGGTGTCGATCGGCCTGTCAGCGGTGCTGGGCATGCAGGTCAACAACGCCAACATGCTGATCTCGGTCAAGGAGATGTTCAACTCCCTGAACAAGTTTCCGCTCGCTGCCATCCCGTTCTTCATCCTGGCCGGCAACATCATGGAGACGGGCGGCATTTCGCGTCGCCTGGTCGAGTTTGCCAAAAGCCTGGTGGGTGGTGTGCAGGGCGGCCTGCCCATGACCTGTGTCCTCACCTGCATGATTTTTGCCGCGGTGTCGGGCTCCTCGGTGGCCACCACTTTCGCCATTGGCGCCATCCTGATTCCGGCCCTCATCAAGCATGGTTATCCGACACCATATGCCGCGGCCCTGCAGGCCACCAGCGCCGAACTGGGTGTGATCATCCCGCCCTCCATCCCGATGATCCTGTACGGTGTGAGCGCCGAAGTCTCGGTGGGTGAACTGTTCATCGCCGGCTTCGGCCCCGGCATTTTCATCGGCCTGTCGCTGATGCTGTTCTGTTACCTTTACTGCAAGTACAAGGGCTGGGGCAAGAACGACGGTGATGGGCGCCTGGGAGTGGCCCGCGCCACATTGCAGGCGGGCTGGGCGCTGTTCATGCCGGTCATCATCCTGGGCGGCATCTACGGCGGCATCTTCACGCCCACCGAGGCTTCTGCCGTGGCAGTGTTTTATGCACTCATCGTGGGTGGCCTGATCCACCGCGAAATCCGGTTCGCGGATTTGCTGATCATCCTGCGCAAGTCGGTGTTGTCCAGTGCAGTCATCATGTTCATCATCGCCAACGCCGGCCTGTTCGCCTTCCTGATCACCCGCGCCGGCGTGCCAGACGCGATCGGGCACTGGCTACAGGAAGTCCTGAAGTCGCCGGCCATGTTTCTGCTAGGGATCAACGCAGCGTTGTTCTTGATCGGCATGTTCATCGAGACCAGTGCTGCGATCATCGTGCTGGCACCTATCCTGGCGCCGGTGGCGGTGCACTTCGGCATCGACCCGGTGCATTTCGGTCTGGTGATGGTGGTCAACCTGGCGCTGGGCATGATCACGCCACCGTTCGGGGTCAACCTGTTTGCCGCCTGTACGGTGGCCCGAATCTCGCTGGACCGCATTGTGGTGCCCCTGGTGCCCTTTGTGCTGGTGATCGTGGCCTGCCTGATGGTCATTACCTATGTTCCATGGCTGTCGCTTGGGCTGCGCGACCTGGTGTATGCAAGGTAGGCGCACCAGTACCGTTCGACATGGGCCCGCGAGCTCGATATAGCCGCCCGTCAACCCGTGTCGTGGTGGAACCAAAGCGGTGGAGCGCCTTGTCTGGTGCGCCCTGTAATCCCGAATCGTCGAATCATTGGAGAAAGACATGACCCAGGACCTGCTGGAAACCATCGAGGGCGGCATCGCCACGCTCACCATGAACCGGCCCGAGGCGCGCAATGCGTTGACGCGCCCCATGATGGCGGCGCTGTCCGAGGCATTGCCGCGCCTGGCTGCAGATGCCGCCGTGCGCCTGGTGGTGCTGACCGGCAGCGGCAACGCCTTTTGCGCCGGTGGTGATGTCAAGGGTTTTGCCCGCAACGCGGCGGGCGCACCGGCCTCGGTGACGTTTGACCACAAGGTGACAGACCTGCGTGCACGCATGGAGGTGAGCCGCTGGCTGCACGAGATGCCCAAGCCGACGTTGGCCGTGATACCTGGCGCGGCGGCCGGAGCCGGCCTGTCGCTGGCCCTGGCCTGCGACCTGCGTATTGCCGCCGACGACGCCAAGCTCACCACCGCCTTTTCCAAGGTTGGTCTGTCGGGTGATTTTGGTGGCAGTTATTTTCTCAATCAGCTGGTCGGCGCCGCCCGGGCACGCGAGATGTACTTCACGGCCGAAGTGCTGCGTGGTGACGAGGCACGGCGTATTGGCCTGGTCAACCGTGCCGTACCGGCGGGCGAGCTGGCTGCCGCCGCGCGTGCCTGGGCCATCGAGCTGGCGGCCTTGCCGACCATTGCCGTGGGCTACATGAAGCGCAACCTGAACACCGGTTTGCGCGGCTCCCTGGCCGATGTGCTGGACGCCGAGGCGATCCACATGATTCGTACCTTCGACACCGATGACCACAAAGGTGCGGCTGCGGCATTTGTGGAAAAACGCGCTCCACGGTTCAACGGCCATTGAGGGCCGGACGGAGGCCGCCTTGACCCAAGGCCCGATCACATCTCAGAATTTGATCTTGCCGGTAAGAATGTCCCACCAAAGGCGCCAGTCGCCCATGAAGCTCAGGCGCGGATACTGAAAGGTGGCGGGTTTGTTGTGCTCGAAGAAGAAGTGCCCGACCCAGGCAAACGCGTAGCCCTGGACCAGTGCCAGCAAGATCAACCAGAAGTTCCCCGTGAGCAGGGCTGCGGCCAGCAGCAAGGCGGCAATGCTGGTACCTATGAAGTGCAACCTGCGCGACGTGCGGTTGGCGTGCTCGCTCAGATAGAAGGGATAAAACTCGTC
>JANLVB010000408.1:0-4057 GCA_031363785.1 Betaproteobacteria bacterium | reverse complement strand
GTGCTCTTGCCGGTCTGGCGTGCGCCATGCAACAGCAGCACAGGCGTGTCAGCCTGTGATTCGGCGATGGCATTGACAAGATGGCGATGGAACACGTCGCAATTCTAAGGCCATATGACGGTGGAATTAACACCACTCTATGGCGGAATTTACACCACTTGTCGCCGAAGATCCTACTGCACCAATGCCGCTGTCGAGCGGCTAGGCGAGGCACGGTGGTGGTGTCGGGTCGGCTGCCGGATTCACCACCCTGCGGCAGGATCACGACGTCGGCATCCATCTGGTCGACCCGGGCCAGATGCCCGGACGGATACCTTACGGCAAAACCCCTTACTCTCGGGCATCAACCCAGGCGTCACCACGACCACGCGAGCCCGCTTCGACCTGACGATGGACGCGCAAGCGAAGGACCTCGTCGCGCGTCACATTGTCAACACGCGAGCTCGCCGCGTCCAGCAAGGTACTGGAGGGCGCCTTCGCGCCGAACCGCGCGCTTGAGGCTGCGCTGGCGGGCGTCAGGCTGCGGGTACTGCGCGCTTGAAGATCAGGCGTTCGACCTCGAACGCCATGATCGCGAGGGATTTAGGTGCGGCGTGCCGCGACTCGACAAGTATCTGCAATGGTTCGCCGTGCGGCACCGGCGCCGTGCTCGTGCTGTTCATCGCGGCGGTGGTTAGCATTTGCGGCGTTGTTGGCCTTGAGCACCTGCATCAGCACGGCGCGACTGCCTTCGCGCATTTCGGTGCCCAGCGTGTACTTGTGGTAGCGGCTGAAGCCGGCCACCAGCTTCTCCAGATGCACCGTCAAATCCAGTGCTGCCTTGTAAATCGGGAGATGCTCGTACCGCGCCATGGCAAAAAATCAGAAATCGGGCGCTGGCGCGCCCGAAATCCCGATTCCCAACCCCAACTTCCAAAAAATACCCAAAGAATTCAAAAGAGCCAAAGGGTTCAAAGAGCCGACGACCCACCGGCCCGCCGCCGACGACCCAGCGCCAGCGCACCCCGCGCGGTCCGTGCCAACACCCGCGACTCTGGCTCAGGCACCTGGGCGGCAAGCACATCGCCGGGGTGTACAGCCATCGCGAATAACGGGGCGCTCTTGCTGATGACATGCTGGGCGCCATTGAACGTACGGAACCAAGCGAAACTGGAACCGGGCGCGTACTCCGTACCGGACCAGTAGTCGCTGGACTGCATGTTCAGGAAATCACCGTCGTTGTTAAATGGACCCGGTGTATTGCCGAGTTCGGTATACCAAAGGTGTCCCATTTCGCTGCCAGTGCAGGTGAAGCCAAAACTATCTGCATTTTCCTGTCCGCTACAAGCTGCGTCCGGCTGCACAACGGTAGGCAAGCGCCAGTCATCGTAAATACCGATGCTGTAGCCACTGGCCCAGGTGTTGGCTGCGGCCCAGTTCATCAGGCCATTCGCATTGGCATCGCGCAGCCAGGTGATGTTGAGGTCTGTGTCGTACAGGAACACCGAACTGGCATCCGAACCCGCCACCGCAACACCGTTGATGTCGCGGCCCAGCAAAGCGGCTTGCGCTGATGTGGCCAAGACCACGGCGGTGGATACGGCGGCCAGCAAACGCCCGAGAATCTTATTGATTTGCACTGAAAGTCTCCGGTTGGTTGATTTGGAGCAGACACCCGGGAAGAGCGAATCACAAAAACCAAAACACATAGCGAGCCACCGGGGAAATTTCATTGTGTTTCAATGTGTTACGTGCGGTGCGGTGCGGTGCGGTGCGGTGTAAAAAATATCGACAGCGTTTTGCCATGTCAAGCGTTTTTTGACCGAGTCGCTGATGTTCACCCGCATCGCTACCCAGCGGATAGCGGACAAGGAAATTCAACCATCTGACCGGATACCGCACCCCTTTCTGATCGTCAAACCTCCACCCTGCCAGCGGCGGCAGGCCCCAGTTGCCGACGGTGGACCTTCTCTATTCATCCGAAGACCTGCTGGAGGGCGCACGTGCCTTTGCCGAGAAACGCGATCCGGTGTGGACGGGGCGTTGAGGAGACCACTACTACACCATGAACGGGTTGACGATCGCCAGCTTGCCAAACCGCTGGCCGTGGCTGAGGTCTTCGGTGTACAGGGTTTGCGCGTCGGCCCGCAAGGCGGCTTCGATCACCATGGCGTCCCAGATCGACAGCCGGTGGGCAATGGACTTCCTGATCGCCGCATGGACCAATGCCGCATCGCTGTTGATCACCGGCCAGGCGCCGTAGGCCAGCGTCAAAGCCTGGGCCGCTGCCGGTGGCATCTTCTGCTTGCGCACCACGGTGTGGAACAGTTCGATCAGCACCTGGGTGCTCACCACCGCCTCACCCGCCGCGGTCATGCGCGCGACCAGCTCCCTGGCCCGGGCCTGCTTTTTCGGAGCTGTGGTATCGGTGCAGTAAACAAGCACGTTGGTATCGAAAAATACCGGCATTGCTCAGCCTTGCTTTGCTACTTTGGCTGGTTTCGCAGGTTTGGCCGACACCCGGTCTCTGGCGCGAAAGTCGCCGGCATACAGGTCGTCGCGCAAGGTCCGCCGCTTTCGCGCCGCCGAAGCCGCAGGGCTTGCATCGGCCCGGGTCTGCGCGGTGGCGGCCTCCATCGTCTGCAGCAACATGGCGGCGGCATCTTCGCGCTGCTTCTTCAGCGTTTCCTCGGACCCGTCGACATAGTTCTGCAGAAACTCGCGCAGCTTGGCACTCACCGAAGTGCCCTGCTGGATCGCGCGCACCCGCGCCCGTTTGATGATTTCGTCGTCGACGGAGATGGTCAGATTGGACATCGGAATTCCTCCATCGGAAAAACCAGTGTAGCACGTGAACATGTGCAGCACGCAGCGCATTCAGGTGCGGGCGCTTGGCTTGAAACTGCGGCTCTATTGATCCGAGGACCAGCTGGAGGGAGCCCGCGCCTTTGCCGAGAAACGCAGTCCGGTGTGGAAGGGGCGCTGAGGGCGTCAAGTCTTGGGGAAGAAATTCACCCCCGGCAAGCCTGCGTAGTCCGCGTCCTGCGTCCAGAATGTGGCTTTGAATTCTTGCGCAATGGCGTACATCGCCGCATCAGCAAGTGCCAACTTATGCATAGCGGCCACCTGGGACGCGGCAATGGCGCGACCATCGGTCAATTCAACCACGCGGCCCAGGCGCATTACGTTCAGGGCTGCCGTGACCCGACTCTGGGGTTGGCTGCGGCTGAGCAGTCGATGAACTTCGTACAGCGCAATGACCGGCACCAGAAGCTGGTCGCGCCGCTCGATGGCGGGTGCGAAGAGGTCAGCGCGTGGGCTATCCTGCAGGTACTCGACCCAGCCAGACGAGTCAACAACGTTCACCCCAACTCCCGGTCCGGCTCTTTCTCTGGCTCCATGTTGCCCAGGTCTTGCCCCTTGAGCATGCCGCGGTAAGCGCTCATCGGCAGCTCTGGCCGGATGATCAGCTCTTTGCCGCGTAGCACAAACTGAATGTGCGACCCCGGGCCAATTCCCAGCCTGGCACGCATGGCGGCCGGCAGGGTGACCTGACCTTTGCTCGAAACCACAGCTTCGGATTGCATCAAAATTCCTTTACAAAATGAAAGTAAAGCAAACTGAATTGTAAAGCAAATGGCGCGCGAATGCAGGCTTTTAAGCGTGTCCCCGAGCAGCTCACCGCGCCAGCGAGATCGCCCGGCCAGCGTATTTCGGCCGTGGCAGCCCACGGTGGGGCTCTGCCAGCGCCTGCAAGCGGGGCAACACCGACGGTGCAAACGGCGCCGCACGCGGCCCGGACATGTCGACATTGAGTTGCATCTGCTCGTTGACGCTGAGCAGTGTTTGGGTGCCGGCCACAAACAGGCTGTGGTAGACGTGCAGGCGTTTGGCATCCGCGCCCAGAATCTGCGTGTGGACCTCGATCACCGTGCCCTGCTTTACCTCCAGCAGGTAGTTGATGTGCGACTCCAGCGTGAACATGGAGTGGCCGGTGGCGGCACGGCCGGTTTCGTCGAGGCCGATCATGTCCATCATGGCGTCGGTGGCCATGCTGAACACCAGCAGGTAATAGGCG
>JANLVB010000370.1:0-2338 GCA_031363785.1 Betaproteobacteria bacterium | reverse complement strand
GGCCAAGCAAGAGAAGGCGCAGGGCGGTGTGTTTCTGCGCGGCAAGGGCCTGGCCCAACACCTGCATGGCCAAGCGACTGACAAAGCGCACAGCATTGAAAGTAAACACATCTACCAACACGACCCGCGTTTGGGTATTGGCCTGAATGCCGATGCCCGCACCGCAGAAGAAGGGCAGATTTACACCACCGAAGGTTTTGCTTTCAGCCCCAGCGCGAGTCAAGGCCCGTTTGCCAGCACCGGCTTTCTGGTCGGTATGGAAGGCGTGGCAAACCTGCTGCCCGATACTGGCCTGCTGCGCCTGGGCGGCGATGGCCGCAGTGCGCAGTACCGCAAGGTGGCCTTCACTGCGCCCACTATTGCCAATTTGCCAGGCACAAAGAAGCAGTTTCGCTTGCTGCTGCAAACCCCGGCGCTGTTTGGCCAAGGTTGGTTGCCCGACGGTGTGACCGAGCAGGGTGGCAGTTACCGTTTGCACCGCAATGGTTTTAGCGCCCGCCTGGCCTGCGCCGCGCTGGGCCGCCGCGACGTGGTGAGCGGCTGGAACTTGTACCAATGGAAGCCCAAGCCCGCCCAAGCCGCCGCACCCGCAGGCAGCGTGTATTGGTTTGACGAGTTTGCTGGCGACGCTGGCAAGCTTGCCGCGTGGGTGGCCCAAGGGCTTTGGCCCGATGATCTGGACACCTTGCAACAAATGCGCCGTGCCGAAGGCTACAACCGCGCCTTGCTCGCGGCCTGGAACTGAAACCTTTTATTTTTGCTGTCGCGACCGCTTGAGGACCCCTTATGTTTGAAGCATCCCAACTCGTTTTTTACTACGCCGTCAGCCCCGTCCACATGGGCGCAGGCAGCGCCATTGGTGCGATTGACAGCCCCATTCAGCGCGAGGTGCATACCAAGCACCCCATGTTTGCGGGCAGTGGTTTGAAGGGCGCTTTGCGCCACCATTTCAACCGCACATGGCCGCGCGGCGAGGGCGATAAAGCCAATGGATTGATCAACCGCATCTTCGGGCCTGACACTGGCGCATCCGACTTTGCTGGCGCTTTGAGCCTGAGCGACGCGCAACTGCGTGCCCTGCCCGTGCGTTCGCTCAAAGGCGGTTTTGCCTATGTCACCAGCCCGCTGGCGCTGGCCCGCCTGCACCGCCTGGCTACCCAAACGGGTATGGCGGTGGATTGGTCTGTGCCCGCGGTCGCCGCTGACAAGGCATCAGCCGCCAGTGCCAACCTGTTGCTGGACAAAGCCGACAAAAGCAAGCAGCTCATTCTGGAAGCATTTGAATTCCCCACTGAGGTGGACGACAAGCTCACAGCAATTGCCCAATGGATTGCCTCCCGCGCCTTGAGTGGCGATGGCAACAGCTTCTTTGCCGACAAGTTCAAGGCAGACCTGGTGCTGTTGCATGACACCGACTTTGCCCACTTCGCCCGCCATGCCATGGTGGTGGAGCCGCATGTGCGCATTGATGATGACTCGGGCACAGCATCCGACGGTGGCTTGTTTTATGTCGAAAATCTGCCGCCCGAAACACTGATGGTGGGCCTGGCACAGGCCAGCATCGAGCGCTTCAAAAAGAATAGCCGCAGCACTGAATCGGCTGCGCTGCTCAGTGCGCCGGAAGTGCTGGCCCATGTGTTTGCGGGGCAGGGCAATGCGCTATCGGGCATCGGTGGCAAACTGCTGCAAATTGGCGGCGATGCCACCACCGGGCGCGGGCTGGTGATGGTGCAGGCCGTAGACAAAAAGTGATATTGACATCAGGAGAACACCTTGCAAACCCTCCACATTCACCATGCCCAGGCGCACAACCGGCAACTGCTGATTACTTTGCCGGATAATTTTCCCGAGAGCGGGCTGGAAGTCATCGTCAGGAGTGCCGACGCAGTTACGGCAACGGCACCCGCCCTGGTTGGACCCCAGCCATCTGACTTGGATGCTCTGTTCAGCTTTCTTGCAGGCATCCCGCCGTCGGGTCGAAGCGCCGCAGAGATTGACCAGCAAATCCAGGAGGAGCGTGCGTCATGGGACAGGTGAGCCACCTTGTTTACCCAGATACCTGCATCCTGATTTACTGGCTGGAGCACAACCCAAGCTTTGTCGATGCCATCGTCCAGAGGCTGCGTCCTGTGCAGGGCTCTGCACCCATCCTGGTCTTCTCCGAATTGACCCGCCTGGAATGCCTGGTCAAACCGCTGAAAACGGGCAACCAGCTCCAACGTGCCGGTTACGACCGTGTGTTTTCAACACCCGGCTATCGTTTTGAGGGCCTGACCCGCGAAGTTTTTGACCTGGCTACAGAGTTGCGAGCTCTCCATGGACTCAAAACGCCGGATGC
>JANLVB010000356.1:0-5507 GCA_031363785.1 Betaproteobacteria bacterium | reverse complement strand
CTGCGCAAGGGCGTGAAGTTCCACGATGGCACCGACTTCGACGCCGCTGCCGTCAAATTCGCCTTCGACCGCATCCTGGACCCGGCCAATTCCTCACCCTACCGCACGTTCTTCAAGTCGGTCGAGCAGGTGGTGGTCATCAACCCCGGCACAGTCCGGGTGGTACTGTCGCAGGCCTGGCCCGGATTTTTCTACCAGTTGCTGTATGTCGGCGGCATGGGCATCCCGTCACCAACCGCCGTCAAGGCACTGGGCAACGCGGGATTCGCACGCAAACCCGTGGGCACCGGGCCATTCCAGTTCTCCGACTGGGCCTCCGGCGACCGCATCGTCCTGACCAAGAACCCGAACTACTACCGCGCCAAGATGCCCTATCTGGACCGGCTGGAGTTCAAGGTCATCCCGGACTCGACCGCGCTCACCACCAGCCTGCGCACCGGGCAACTCGATCTGGTGCGCGACATCCCGACCCAGCTGCTGCCACTGTTCGACAAGGAGCCCGGCCTGGTGCCCAGCGTGAAGAACGCCTACTCCTTCGACTGGCTCGCACTGAATGCGGCCAAGCCGCCGTTCAACGATGTACGGGTCCGCCAGGCCGTCAACCTGGCCATTGATCGCGACGCGCTGGCATTGGCGGTTTATGGCAAGGGGGCGCGCGGCGCCACCGCCCAGATCGCCAGCGCCAACAGCTTTCACCATCCAAAGAAGCTGCCAACGTTCAACTACGACCCGGAAAAGGCGAAGAAGCTGCTGGCAGAGGCTGGCCAGTCGAATCTGAAGTTCACCCTGGTGTCGTCGACCGTCAAGCCCCAGTTGGGCCAGGAGGCAACAGTGATCCAGGCTCAGCTGGCCAAGATCGGCGTCACCGTGACACACCAGGTGATGGAGCACCAGGCCTGGCTGGCCAATGTGCTGCGGGCCAAAAACTTCGAAGCGTCGACCGTGGCGGGAACCGGCGGCCCCGAGCCAAACAACTACGTGATGTTCTGGACCAAGGACAACCCGGTGAATTTTGTCAGCATGAACAATGCGGAACTGTTCGAGCTCGTGCCCAAGGCGCAGGGCATCATCAACGATGCCGAGCGCAAAAAGGCGTACCACCGCATCCAGGAGCTTGGCGCCCAGGAGGCCAGCTGGATGGCGCTGATGGAAGTCCCCAGCAACGCCGTCATGTCGGCCAAGATCAAGGGTTATGTGCACCTGCCCTACAACGTGAGTTACTTCGACGAAGTCTGGCTGGCGAAGTGACCAACCGCTAGCCGTGTCGACCCGGGGCTTGCTCGTGAGCGTTGGCGCGCGGGTGGCGACCGCTGGCGCCACTTTGCTGGTGGTCGCCGCCATCGTGTTCTTCGTCATGCGCTTCGTACCGGGCGACCCGGTGCTGAACTGGCTCGGCACCAGTTATGAGAAGGCCGACTATGACCGGCTGCGTGCACTGTACGGCCTCGACCTGCCCCTGCTGCAGCAGTTCCTGATCTGGTTCACGCGCCTGTTCCAGGGCGACCTGGGCTATTCGGTATTGACCCAGCTTTCGGTGTCGGCCGAGCTGCTGCGCCGCATTCCCGCAACCATCGAACTGATCCTGCTTGCCTTGGCGGTGGCGCTACCGCTGGGTGTGGGTTCCGGCATCTGGGCTGCCTGGCGTTACGGCAAACCCGCCGACCACGCCGTGCTCACGGCCACGTTGCTGGGCATCTCGTTGCCCGAGTTCTTTGTTGGCGCCCTGCTCATGCTGGCATTGTCTTTGCATTGGCGGGTTTTTCCGGCCACCGGCTTCGAGCCCTTCGCTTGGTCGACGGAGCACTTTGCACACATGGTCCTGCCGGCGCTGGCGCTGGGTCTGCCGCGCGCCGCCGTGATCTGCCGTCTGATGCGTGGCTCGCTGCTGGAGGTGTTCGGCCGGCCGTATGTGCGTGCGTCGCTGGCCAAGGGTTTGAGCCGCAAGGCGACCCTTTTCGCCCATGCAGTGCGCAATGCCCTGATTCCGGTGGTAACGGTGATCGGCCTGCAAATCGGCTATCTGGTGGCCGGCGCTGTGGTGGTCGAGAAGCTGTTTGTCATACCCGGTGTCGGAGCCTATGGTCTGAATGCGGTCACCGCCCGGGACTACCCGTCGGTACAAGGGTTCATCCTGGTGGTGGCCGCGATCTTCCTGATCGCCAATCTGATCGTGGATCTGCTCTACCTGTGGCTGGACCCGCGCATCCGCATCGGCGCACAAAACGCGTCACCATGAGTGCGGCACGACCATCTGAAGACACTGACCGGGGCAGCCCGCCGGGCGCTGTCGCGTCACTGCGGATGGCACAGCGTGCCAGCACCGGTCAAAGAGCCTGGCGCAGCGTGAAAGTGCGCTACAGCTGCCTGCTGATCATCGCGCTGGTGCTGCTCACCTGGGGTGCCGGCTGGATCGCACCTTTTGCGCACGACGAGATCGACGCCGCGGCGCCGTTCAGTGCCCCAGGTAGCCGCTTCTTGATAGGCGCCGATGCCCTCGGCCGCGATGTGCTCAGCCGCACTCTGCATGGCGGGCGCATGTCCTTGGTTGTTGGCCTGCTGGCTACCGCGCTTGCAGTGGTGTGCGGTGTGCCACTCGGTGCGTTGGCAGGGTATGTCGGCGGCAAGGTGGACTGGCTGATCAGCCGCGCAGTCGATCTGCTGCTGCCGTTTCCGGTGATCCTGCTGGCCATCGTCACCAAGATGCTGCTGGGCGACGGCATGGTCAGTGTCGTGCTGGCGCTGAGTCTGGTACTGACACCGTTCTTCGCACGCATGGCGCGTGCCAAGGCACTGAGTGTGGCGCAATTGCCATTCATCGAAGCCGCGCAAGGCAGCGGACTGGGAACCACCCGAATCATGCTGTTGCACGTGTTTCCGCATTGCCTGCAACCGGTGCTGATCATGGCCTCCCTGTCGGTGGCGTTCGCGATCCTGGCCGAGGCATCGCTGAGTTTTCTCGGCCTCGGCCTGCCGCCGCCGGCCCCAAGCTGGGGCGGTGATCTGCAGGCGTCCATGAGCGCTTTCCAGCTGGCGCCGTGGACGGTGATTGCGCCCGGATGCGCCATTACATTGGCGGTGCTGGCATTCAACTTCCTCGGCGATGGCCTGCGCGACGTGTTCGACGTCGGCGAGAGGTTTTTGTGAGCGCGCTACCGCCCGTTGTGTTGGCGGTGGACGACCTGACGGTGGACATCGCCGGCGTGCCGGTACTGCGCGGCGTGTCGCTGGCAATCGGTGCCGGGGAGGCGCTGGGCCTGGTGGGTGAATCGGGCTGCGGCAAGTCGATGAGCGCGCTGGCCATGCTGGGCCTGTTGCCGCGCGGTGCCCGTGTCAACGCTGGCAGCGTGCGGCTGCGCGGCGAGCAACTGTTGGGGGCATCGGAAGACGCTTTGTGCAAGGTCCGGGGTCGATCCGTGGGCATGATCTTTCAAGAACCTGGGGCCTGCCTTGACCCGGTGATGCGTATCGGGCGCCAGATCGGCGAATCGTTGTTGTTGCATCGTGGTCTGCGCGGTGCTGCGCAACAGGTTGCCTTGCGCCAGTTGCTGCTGGAAGTAGGCCTGAGCGACACCGAGCGTGTCACACGCGCCTACCCGCACGAGCTGTCGGGCGGGATGCAGCAGCGGGCCATGATCGCAATGGCCCTGGCCGGTGAGCCGGTGCTGCTGATCGCCGACGAACCGACCACAGCGCTTGATGCCCGGGTTGCAAGCCAGATCCTCGATCTGCTGGAGCGGCTGCGGCGCGAGCGCGGACTTGCACTGCTGCTGATATCGCACGATCTGGCGGTCATCGGCGGACGCTGCGACCGCGTCATGGTGATGTATGCGGGCCGGGTCGTCGAGTCGGCACCGGCCACACGGGTGTTCGACGCCGCCTGCCACCCCTACACGGCAGCACTGATCGCTGCCAGCCCCGGGCTGGCAGGCGTCGCACCCAAAAGTGCGCTGCGTGACATTCCGGGCCAGTTGCCGCCACCTGGCGGTGCAGACGAAGGCTGCGCGTTTGCCGAGCGCTGCGCCCTGGCACGACCCGCCTGTGATCTGCGTGCGCCCGCATGGACGGCATTGCGCCCGGACCATGCCGTACGGTGCCTGCAGTACGAGGATGGCTGGTGATGCTGCAAGTGACCGATCTGCGCAAGGTCTACCGGGCCCGAGTGCCTGGTGGCGCACCGTTGGCGGCGGTCGACGGCGTCAGCTTCAACGTGGGCGTGGGCGAAACGCTCGGTCTGGTCGGTGAATCCGGTTGCGGCAAGAGCACCCTGTCGCGCTGTCTGATGCGGCTGGTCGAGCCGAGTTCCGGACGTGTGCTGTTCGCCGGCACCGATGTGCGGGCCCTGGGTGCGGGCGCGGTGCGCGCGTTTCGCCGGCGCATGCAGATCGTGCACCAGGACCCGTACTCGTCGCTCGATCCCCTGCTGCGTATCGATCAAACCCTGGCCGCCCCGTTGCGCCACGTGCTGGGGATGGACGCGCGCTCGACAGAAAAGCGGATGGTGGCGCTGCTCGAAGAGGTCGGACTCAACGCTGCATACCGACGGGCCTATCCGCACGAACTCTCTGGCGGACAGCGCCAGCGGGTGGCGATCGCGCGCGCCCTGAGTCTGAACCCGGAGTTCATCATCGCCGACGAGCCGACCTCCGCCCTCGACGTATCGATTCAGGCCCAGGTTCTCAACCTGTTGCTGCGCCTGCAGCGCGAGCATGGGCTGGCAATGCTGTTCATATCGCACGACATCTCGCTGGTGGCCCACATGAGTGACCGTATCGCCGTGATGCAGTCCGGCCGGTTCGTCGAAACCGGCGCCACCGCCGCTGTCATCGCCGCCCCGCAACACGACTACACGCGCAGCCTGCTTGCAGCCCGACCCCATCGGCCCGCGGCAAGCGCTGCGAGCACCTGACCCCAGGCCCGAGCCTGCAACCACCCACCGAAAGGAAACCGTCGCCATGGACCAGAAACCAGTCATTCTCGAAGTCGCCATCAACGGCGGGGTCACGCCGCAGCGCAACCCGCATGTGCCTCTGACCGACGAGGCGGTCATCGAGGACAGCCTGCGCTGCTTCGACGCCGGCGCGTCGATCATCCATGCGCACACCTACGACATCCGGCTCAATGGCCGCGCCGGCGCCGAGGCCTACCTGCGGCCCTGGCGCGTGATCCTGGCGCAACGGCCAGATGCCTTGTGGTACCCTACTGTCGGTGAACCAGGCCGATGGCGCCAACCTTGAGCCGATCCAGGATCGTTATTCGCATTACCCCTTCATCGCGGCCGAAGTGCCGATGCCTTTTGGTGTAGTCGATCCAGGCTCCACCAATCTGGGTTATCCAGGGCCCGACGGGCTCCCCATGGGATTCACCTATGTCAACAGCTACAGCGACCACGCCTACGCCTTTGGTCTGGCCAAGCAGCTGGGCTTCCTGCCGTCGCTGGCGATCTTCGAGCCTGGCTTCCTGCAAACCACCCTGGCCTGGTACCGTGCGGGCCGACTGCCCAAGGGCTC
>JANLVB010000340.1:0-3197 GCA_031363785.1 Betaproteobacteria bacterium | reverse complement strand
ACCCGCAAGAGGCACCGCAGACAGTTCTGAGTCCAAACAACGGCTTTGTATGTTTTCTTCAATCGTAGTTCAATTACGATTGAATTTTACATATTTCGCTTGCCGCCATCTTGAAATGATGATAAAAATCGCAGCATGGCTACGACTGACAGAAATAAACTAAACAAGCTCTACCGCCATTGGGTGCCAGGCACGCCGCTGACCTCCAACGATCTGGCAGCCCTGGGCATCTCGGCCGACCTGGCTGTCCACTACGTGCGCGCCGGGTGGATGACGCGGCTGATTCGCGGGGTCTACAGTCGACCCAACGATACCTTGGCACTGCATCCCTGCCTGAACCTTCTGCAGCGAGGCATCGAGGGTCTGCACGTGGGGGGCAAGTCGGCGCTCGACTGGTATGGGGTCCGCCAATACTTGTCGCAGCAACCGGTGCTGCACATGTACGGGTGGACGGCAGCACGGCTGCCCGACTGGTTCACTGAGCGCTTTGCGGCCGAATACCACCGAAAGCGCCTGTTTGAAGAGCCACCGGCCGATCCCTTGCATGCCGGCCCGTTCGACAAACGCAGCGGCGCGCCTCGCGTATCAGCACCCGAACGCGCTTTGCTGGAAGTGCTCAGCGAGGTCGGCGTGCGCCAGCCGCTGCAAGAAGCGCGCGAGTTGATGGAGAGCACTTACAACCTGCGCGCCGTTGTGCTGCGCGAGTTGCTGCAGCGCTGCGCCAGCGTGAAGACGGTACGCCTGTGCCTGCAACTCGGGCGCGAACTCGCGCTGCCCTGGGCCTCCAAGCTGGACCCAACGCAACTGCCGACCGGTAGCGGCCGAACCTGGGTGTCTCGCTCGGCCGATGGTGTGCTGGTGCTCAAACCATGAACCAGATATACCTCGACACTGCGCGTCTGCTCACACAGATCGCGCCATTCGTTTTCGTGGACGACACCTTTGCGCTCAAGGGAGGAACTGCGATCAGTCTGTTCGTTCGCGACATGCCTCGCCTGTCGGTCGACCTGGACCTGGTGTTTACCGACCACCGCCTGCCCCGTGACGCAGCGCTGGCGCGCATCAACGAAGCCATCCGACAATGCGCCGAACGTTTGACGGCACGCGGCTTTCAGACACATGGGATTACCGCGCCAGATGCCGGCGAGACCAAGCTGCTGGTGCGGCGCGCGGGTATCGAGGTCAAGATCGAAGTCAACTTCGTGATGCGTGGCACCGTGCACCCGGTGCGGATGGCGGCCCTGACGCCCATCGCCCGCGAAACGCTGTTGGCAGACCTGGAAATACCAGTGGTCTCTCTGGAGGACGTCTACGGCGGCAAACTCGTCGCGGCCATGGACCGTCAACACCCGCGCGACCTGTTCGATGTGATGCAGTTGCTCGAGCACGAGGGCATCACGCCGGGCATTCGACGCGCCTTCGTGGTCTACCTGGCCTGCCACAACCGGCCCGTGCACGAGGTGTTGTTTCCTCCCCTGCGCGACATCCGGCAGGAGTACGAGCGCAGTTTCAAAGGAATGACGGCAGAGCCGGTCGAGTTCGCTGCGCTGCTGACCACGCGTGAACGCATGGTGCTGGAACTCCAGGCCGGCCTGGATGCAGGCGAGCGCCGATTTCTGCTGTCGCTCGTCGGGGGCCGACCGGATTGGTCCACGCTGGACATCGCGCATGCCGAACATCTGCCCGGCATCCGCTGGAAGCTGCACAACCTGGAGCAACTGGCTCTCAAAAGTCCGGGGAAGTTCGCTGAACAAGCCGACATACTGGCGCAGCGACTGGGATAGCGAGGCGGAACCGCATGTTCCTGTCAGCACTGCTGACAGCCCAAAAAATAATTGTCCGGCCAACCGTGAAGTCGGGCCAAGCAAAGATGGCAACTCAACCAAGGGCATGTGGGCGATGCAATCGTGTCTGTCGTGGTCATGGAAATCTCCTTGGGTTGGGGTGGAAGACGGGGGATCGGTGGCGGGCAAGTGGGGTTCATGGCGGTCGGCCTGTTCCCAGGCGCTGCTTCATGTCATCGCGCAGCTGGCTGAGCCTTTCGCGTTGGGCAAGGACCCTGGCCTGGTATGCGGGCGTGGCGCGCTCGGCCTCATGCCGCCGCTCCTCGGCCTCATGCACAAGACGCTGGTCAGCGGCTTGCTGGATCTGCTGGCGTTCGGATGCGATGCGGGGTCCGCGTTCCGGCAGGAAGGTGCCAGCCTCGGCACGGGCGATGAGGCCGCGCAGATAGGCCACAGGGCTGCTACGCACGGCTGTGGCCTGCAATCGTGCGGCCAGTTCGTCCAAGAGCGCCTGCGCCTGCTCGCCACTGTCGCGCAGCAAATAGGACTCGACTCTTTAATGCCGACCAACGGCACGCGCAAATCCACAGCGTCAGCATGGCGGGCGTTCTTGGTGGCGGCCTTGGGGCATGTCCACCACCAACCGTCCGATTCCTTGCGCACATGCTCGGCGCGCATTCCCAGGAATTCGACTCCCCTGGTTGAAGTCCAGAGGTACATCACCGCGCAGTCGCGCCCGAGCTGGTGCATGTTGGGCAGCCAGGCCAGCAGGGCCTTCACTTCATCGGCATGCAGCACGCGCCGGGACTGCCCCTGGTGCTCGCCGCCGACGATCTTCCCACGGCTCTTGAGCCTGCCGCGGTGCACCACCCGCCACCAGTTCGGCGCGTTGCCGTCCAGCCGGCCAGCGTCCAGTGCGTAATCCCACGCACCTCCAAGCAAGCCGCGCAGCTTGGCCGCCGCCGCCGTGGGCGCGCCTTTGTGCGCCTCCAGCAAGTCGAAGGCGTCCGAGCGCGTGATGCTGGCTGCCGGCCGGGGTGCAACGGGCTCGATGGCCGATTGCAGCCGCCACCGGGCGGCCACGGCCCCGGCTTCCCTCCTGCCCTGCTCGATGTGCCCGGCCAAGTAGTCGGCGACCAGATCGGCAACACTGTAGAGCCGCGCCGGGGCGGCCTTCTTGGGCTTGCCTGGCTCTACCCGTTCGCCCCGCTGTTGGCGCTTCTCCTGCCACGCCTGCGCCGCCTCAATGATTCCCATATGCGGCCACTGTCCGAGCGCGGCTTGTTTCATCCGGCCATCAATGGGCGACTTGTATCGGTAGGTCCAGGTCTTGGTGCTTGGCGTAGCTTCCAGGCGTAAGCCAGGACAGCCGCCGACAACCAGGTGTTGGCCGGGTTTCACCAGCTTGGCCGC
>JANLVB010000316.1:0-4024 GCA_031363785.1 Betaproteobacteria bacterium | reverse complement strand
CTGACACGTGCGGCGATGCTGGAGGTGAGCCACCTCGACTTCGTGCGCACCGCCGTGGCCAAGGGCCTGTCGCCGCTGGCGGTGTCGGTGCGCCACGTGCTGCGCAATGCGCTGATCCCGGTCACCACGGTGGCCGGCCTGCAGCTCGGTTCGCTGCTGGGCGGCTCGGTGGTCATCGAGTCGGTGTTCAGCTGGCCCGGCCTGGGTCGGCTGGCCATGGAGTCGGTGCAGTCGCGTGACTACAACGTGTTGCTGGGCATCCTGCTGATCTCTTCGGTCCTGGTCATCGTGGCCAACGTCCTGGTGGACGCGCTGCATGGTCGCCTAGACCCGCGCATCCAGCAGCGCTGAACCGTTTCCGTTGCACTGCCCGATGGCGACATTTTTTCATTCCCAGGGCGCTGCGCGTGCCATGCTGCGCAACCCGGCCGCGCTGGCAGGCGGCATGCTGCTGGTGGCCATCGCCGTGCTGGCCCTGTTGTCTGGCGTGTTGTTCCCCGGCGACCCGATGGACATGGTGGCCCGCCCCTTGCTGCCACCGCTACAGGACCGCACGTTCTTCCTGGGCAGCGACTCCCTGGGCCGTAACGTGGCGGCCGGCTTGGTCCATGGCGCCAAGGTGTCGCTGGTGGTGGGTGTCGTCGCGGCCATTCTGAGTCTGCTGATCGGCGTCCTGGTGGGCGCCGTGGGCGGCTACTTTGGCGGCCTCGTGGACGATGTTCTGGTGCGCCTGACCGAGCTGGTGCAGACCGTGCCGGCCTTTCTGCTGGTGATTGTGATTGTGTCCATCGGGCAACCCAAGGTGACGGTGATCGTGCTGGCCATCGGTCTGGCCTCCTGGCCGATGATCGCCCGGCTGGTGCGCGCCGAGTTCCGCACGCTGCGCGAGGCCGAGTTCGTGCTGGCCGCGCGCAGCCAGGGTTTTGGCGATGCACGCATCATGCTGCAGGAAATCCTGCCCAACGCGTTGCCGCCGGTGATCGTATCCGTGTCGGTGCTGGTGGCCACCGCCATCCTGATGGAGTCCGCGCTGGCCTTCATCGGCCTGGGCGACCCGAACGTGGTGTCCTGGGGCAGCATGATCGGCGAGGGGCGCGAGCACCTGCGCACTGCCTGGACGCTGAGCGCCCTGCCCGGGCTGGCGATTGTGGGTACGGTGCTCTCGCTGAACCTGGTCGGTGACGGGCTGAACGATGCGCTCAATCCGCGTCTGCGGGGCCAATGATGGAGAGCAACGATCCGGTGCTGCTGGACATCCAGGATCTCGACGTGCGCTTCCGCAGCGAGCAGGGCGAATTACACGCCGTGCGCAAGCTGAACCTGCAGCTGCGCCGCAGCGAGACCGTGGCATTGGTGGGGGAGTCTGGCTGCGGCAAGTCCACCACTGCGCTCGCGCTGCTGCGCCTGCTGGCCGGTAACGCGCGCGTCCAGGGCCGGGTGCTGCTGGAGGGCCGGGACATCCTGCAACTGCCACCTGCGGCGCTGCAACAGATGCGCGGGCGCGACATCTCCATGATCTTCCAGGAGCCGATGAGCTCGCTGAACCCGGTCTACGCTGTCGGCCACCAGATCGGCGAATCGCTGCGTCTGCACCAGGGCCTGTCGACAAAGGCTGCGCGTGCGCGCGCCGTGGAGCTGCTGGACCTGGTGCGTATCCCGGAGCCACAACGGCGCATCGACGACTACCCGCACCAGCTCTCGGGTGGCCAGCGCCAGCGCGTGATGATCGCCATGGCAGTAGCCTGCAAACCGCGCCTGCTGGTGGCTGATGAACCCACGACAGCGCTGGACGTGACCATTCAGGCGCAGATTCTGGAGTTGCTCGACGGCCTGAGGCGTGACCTCTCGATGGCGCTGCTGCTGATCACGCACGACCTGGGTCTGGTCGCGCAATGGGCCGACCGCGTGGCGGTCATGTACGGCGGCGAGAAGGTCGAGGAAGCGCCGACCGCGCAACTCTTCGCGGCGCCGGCCCATGCCTACACCCGTGGACTGATGGGTGCATCGCTGCACGCCGGGCGTCAACTGCACTACACGCAGGCACGCCTGCCGGAGATACTGGTGACGCGCGAAGGCCCCGGGGGCCAGCCTGATTTCTCCGTGCGCACGCCGGCGTCTGCACCCCGGCCGAGAGCGCCGGGCGCAGGTACGCCACTGCTCCGGGCGCAACACCTGAGCACGCGTTACACCACGTCTGGCGGTACGGTGACCGCCGTCGACGCGGTGTCCTTCACCATCGGCGTGGGCGAGACCGTCGGGCTGGTGGGCGAGTCCGGCTGTGGCAAATCCACCCTGTCCAAGACCCTGCTGCGCCTGGTCGAGCCGCACGCCGGGCAGGTGCTGCTCGAAGGCACCGACATCACCCGGCTGCATGGGCGCGAACTCCAGCCCTGGCGGCGCAGGGTGCAGATGGTGTTCCAGGACCCTTTTGGCTCGCTCAACCCGCGCCGTTCGGTGCACGACATCCTGGACACCGTGCTCACCGTGCACGGCCACCCTGCACGTGAGGACCGCCAGTCGCGCATCGCCGCCATTCTGGACCGTGTCGGGCTGCCGAGCAACGCGGGGCGGCGCTTTCCACACGAGTTCTCGGGGGGCCAGCGCCAGCGCATCGGTATCGCCCGCGCGCTGGTAGTGCAGCCTTCGCTGGTGATCCTGGACGAGCCGGTGTCGGCACTGGACGTGTCGGTCCAGGCGCAGATCCTGAACCTGCTGGTCGAGCTCAAGGAAGATTTCCAGCTGGCCTACCTGTTCATCTCGCACGACCTGTCGGTGGTGCGCTACATTGCCGACCAGGTGCTGGTCATGCACCAGGGCCGGATCGTGGAGCGCGGGGCACCCGACACACTCTGGCTGCACCCGCAACACGACTACACGCGCAGCCTGATTGCCGCCGCACCGCAGGCTCGCCACCGGTCTCCGGTGGAGCCGGAAACCATCGCGTAGCCCGACCGACCAATCCACCCGGAACCAAACCCCATGGCCGACATCCACCGCGCACGCGCTCAGACCCACCTGCTGGCACTGGGCGTCGAGGCGCTGGTGCTCGCCAAACCCGAAAGCTTCACCTGGGCCACCGGCGCACCGCCCGGCGTGGCGGCCTTGTTCCGCCGTGCCGGCGCGGCGCTGGCACTGGTGCCCACCGATGCTGCACAGCCGGTGACGGCGGTGGTGACCGAATTGTTCGCAGGTCCGGCCCGCGCCGCACTCGGTGCAGCCCACGTACGCACGCACCCGGACTGGGTCGAAACTGCAGACCTGCGCAGTGCCCTGGCGGCCGACCCCGACGCGCCCGCCGCCGTGCTGGTGGAACGTGCACAAGCAGCGGCGGGCCGATTCCGGGGTTTCGAACGTCCGGCGGTGTTTGACGCGCGCATCGCCTTCGCCCGTCTGGGGGAGTTGCTGCACGAATGCGGCATGGCACGGGCCCGTATCGGCCTGGAGTTGGACTTCTGGCCGGTGGCGGATTTCCTCGCGCTGCAGCAGGCCCTGCCGGGGGTCGCCTGGGTCGATGCCAGCGCAGCGGTGGGCGGCATCAAGGCACTCAAGTCCGAGGCCGAGATCGCACGCTTGAGCCTGGCGGCCTCGCTGGCCGAGGCCGGCATGCGGCAAGCGCTGGCAGCCGTGCACGAGGGCATCACGCGTGACGCGATCGCCGCGGCCTGGAAAGCCGGCGTGGCCACCGAGGTGCAGCGCACCGGCGCCAGGCTCACCGGGCAATGGGAATACACCACGGTCGGTGCCCTGCCCTGGCAGGGCGGTGGCGCATTGCAGCGTGGGGACGTATTGAAGTTCGACGTCGGCTGCCTGGTCGAGGGCTACAGCTCGGACAGCGGACGCACCTTTGTGCTGGGTGCGGCGCGTGCGCGCACGCGCGCCATCATGGCCGCCCTGGAGGACGCGTTCGCCGCCGGGCTGGATGTACTGCGGCCCGGCTTTCTGCTCAGCGACGTGCACGCGCGCGCCACACAAGCCATGCGCAAGGCCGGGTTTGCGAGTTTCACCCGGGGCCATTTCGGGCACA
>JANLVB010000295.1:0-1917 GCA_031363785.1 Betaproteobacteria bacterium | reverse complement strand
TGCGGCAAAAGCCTGCGCCGGGTCCAGCCCCAGCACGGCGTCGATGCCACGCTGCGCTGCGCCCACCATCGGGTATTTCTTGATGTTGAGCCGCATGGAACTGATGCGCCAGGCCGTAGCGGACACCGGACGCTCCAGATCCACATGGCCGTGAGGGGAAATCGCCCGCATCAGGCCGTGACGGCCTTCCAATGCCGTCGGGCTGGCCTGCAAACCGGCGCCGGCCATGCTGGCAGCGGTCAAGCCGGCGCAGGCTGCGCGGCCACCGTGGTAGGGCTTGGCCATGGTGCCAAAATTCTCGAAGATGCCAGAGGCGCTGGAGGCAGCCAGGGCCAGCGCATGGCTGCTGCGCTGCGCATCAAACCCCATGACCACCGACGCCGCAGCAGCCGCACCCAGTGGGCCGAGCACCGAGGTCGGGTGCCAGCCGCGGTCGTAATACAAATCCTGCTCGCGCAGCATCAGGTCGGCCCACACCTCGTAACCCACGACATAAGCCAGTGCCATGGTGCTGCCGTTGGCGCCAAACCGGTCGGCAGCCGCCAGGATGGTGGGCACCAGTACCGCACTGGGGTGGTTGGAGAACGCGAAATCGTCATAGTCCAGCGCATGCGCGGCAGTGGCATTGACCAATGCAGCCTGCTCCATGCCCATGCGACGCGCCTGGCCAATCACCCGCGCCTGCGGTGCCGCGCCCTGCGCCTGCGCCCATTGCACCAGGGTGCGCACCGCTGGCTCGTGGGCACCCGCCACCATGACGCCAAAGACGTCCGTAAAACCCAGGTTGGCGACCTCCACCGCCTGCGTCGGTAACGGTCGGTCACGGCAGGTGGCGATCAGCTCGGCGTATTGCCGGGTCAGCGGCGAGGTCATTTTGTATGCAATTCCAAAAACACAGAGACCACATGTAGCGCCAATGCCCAATGAAATCACGACTCTCTGTGGCTCTGCAGTCAATTATGCATACAATCCGTCCAATCAACAACGACCCACGAGCCATTGGCCATGGAACTGATCGACCGCGGCAGCGAGCCTGACAGCGCCACTGTGGTGCAAGACGCACGCAAGGCATTTCAGGTCATGCTCGGTGGCGGCGTGGCGGTGTTGCCCTTGAGCGTGTCCTACGCCATCTTTGCCCACACGGCGAGCGGCGTCGAGCGTACCTACACGCTGAAACAACGCGCCCAGACCAAACCCAATGGCGTGATCGGCAACTGGGACATATTTCGCGAGGTGCTGCAGACCACCGAACGGGACCGTGCGCTGGTGCAATGCATCACGCTGGACCACAACCTGCCGTTGTCGGTGATAGCCCCATTCGACCCGCAGCACGACTGGCTGCGCACGGTGGAGTTTGGTGCCCTGCGTCGCGCCACCAAGGCGCTGACCATGGACCTGCTGATGAACGCAGGCGACCTGCACAACCACCTGGCACGCATGAGTTGGGACAGCGCCAAACCACTGATGGGCTCGTCGGCCAATGTGTCGCTGACCGGCAGCAAGTTCCGCCTGGAAGACGTGCAGGACTCGCTGAAATCAGGCTGCGACCTGGTGCTGGGGTATGGCACCTCACGCTACGCCAACCGCTTCGACATCGGCAGTACCATCATCGAGTTGCCAACCTGGAAGGTGCTGCGCTGGGGTGGTTGTTTTGAGGAACAGGCGGCGTTGGTGCACAAGCACTTTGGGGTTGAGTTGCCGGCGCGGCCGAGCGAAGGGCCGCTGAGCCTGGTTTAGGCGTTGTGCCAGCGTTCGCGCCGGTTTGCCATGGTGGCGTTTCACAAAATCGTGAGTGCCGCGGGATTCCGACGATGCGCGACACTTGGTGGTGGTCCATACCGAACGCAGGAATGGCATTCGCATCATCAGCGCCAGAAAGGCGACAAGACATGAAAAAGGCATCTACGAAAATGGCTG
>JANLVB010000281.1:0-11003 GCA_031363785.1 Betaproteobacteria bacterium | reverse complement strand
CAACCATGCTCGCGGGCGGGCCTCACGGTCACAAGCGGGCCCAACACTTTGATCGGCAACAGCCGCAACGACCGCGCCACCAATACCCCGACCCAGGCACAAGGGGCGTCAGCGCAACCCGGCCATGTAATCGGCGACGGCCCGGATCTCACGATCATTCAGCTTGGCCGCCACCTGCGTCATCGGCAGGCTGTTTTGGCGCACACCGTCCCGAAAACCTGTCAGTTGGGTGATTGCATAGTCGGCATGTTGACCGGCAAGGCGTGGATACTGGGCTGGTATGCCAGCTCCATTCGGACTGTGACAACCAGCGCAGGCTGCCACCTGGCGCTCGGCAATGCCGCCGCGATAGATTTTCTCGCCCAGGGTGACCAGCGTCTTTTCCTTTGCGAAGCCGGTTTTGGCCGGTTTTGCCGCCACCCAATAGGAAATATTTTTCATGTCGTCGTCCGACAGCGCAGCGGCAAAACCCTTCATCACCGCATTGTTGCGTTTGCCTGACTTGAATTCCTGCAACTGTTTGACGAGATACTGTGGGTGCTGTTGCGACAACTTCGGATTCAACGGTGTGCCCGAGTTCCCATCCGCACCATGGCAGGCCGCGCACACTGCCGTGTAAGACGCTTCGCCCTTTGCCAAGTCGGCTTTCACCGCCTTGGCGGACTTGGTTTCCTGTGCGCTGGCACTCACGAACGCCATGACCAGGGCGAGGGCAAATATCAGTTGGGAATTCAGCTTCATGGGAGTGGGTGTGAGAATCGCAAAACAGCGTGATTCTACAATGCGGGTCGCTCCATGCCCCAGCCCGACCATGACCAATAAACACCCGGGCGCAGCCACAGATCAAAAAGCCGGGGCACGACCAGCGGCAGCCAAAACGGCCATCGCAGCCGGCTGGTTGCATACCGCGCGCTTTCTGACATCCGCACCACAATTGCATTTTCTGCCGACGCATGATGTTCCGGAGATCGCCTTTGTCGGCCGCTCGAATGCCGGCAAATCCACCTGCATCAACACACTGACGCAGCAAAAACAACTGGCGTTTGCGTCGCGCAAGCCCGGACGTACACAACACATCAACCTGTTCGCCGTTGGCCGGCACAACCTTACCGATGCGATCCTTGCCGACCTGCCGGGTTACGGTTATGCGGCAGTCCCGAAACAGGAAAAGATCCGCTGGCAGGCGGTCATGGCCAACTACCTGATGACGCGTGCGAGCCTGACCGGTGTGGTGCTGCTGTGTGATCCCCGGCTGGGTGTGACGGAGCTCGACGAGATCTTGCTCGATGTCATCCGCCCACGGGTGGAGCAGGGGTTGAAGTTCCTGCTGGTGCTGACCAAGGCGGACAAGCTGACCCGCAGCGAAGCAACCAAGGCATTGTCCGTTGCCCGTCTGCAGGCCGGTGGCGGTCAGGCGATGCTGTTTTCTGCCACCAAGCGCCAGGGCATAGACGACGTGTCATTGGCGCTGTGGGACTGGGTCCACCCAGGGGTCAATACACCGGCGGCTGACCAGGTGGCCGCACCTTGAATCGTTTGTGCACCCAAAAATATTGGGTCGGTGCCTCCTCCACATAAGCCTGCAGCCTCAAGTTCATGGTCGCCGCGTCGGCCACCAGGTCGTCGCTCGGGAAGTCATTCCAGGCTGGCCGCACCGTCACGGCATAACCGCTGCCTGTCATGGCCGTAGTCACCGGAACGACCCGTGCCTTCCCCAGTTTGGCAAACCGCGCCAGCGAGGTCAGTGTGGCGGCCGGCACACCGAAAAATGGCACAAAAGCCGACTCCTGCCGCGTGATATTCATGTCGGGCAGCAAGTACAGGGGCTGGCCGGCCCGCAAGGCCTGAACCACCGGTTTCAGGCTGTCATCGCGGTCAAACAGGCGCGGCGCGCCAAATCTTTGCCGACCTCGCAATATCCATGCATCCAGCGCCGGATCAACCTGGTTCGAGTAGATGCTCGTGAAGCGGCGCGGCAATTGCAGGGTCAACGCGGTCCATCCGGCGTCCAGGCCGACAAAATGGGGGGCAAAGATGACGGTCGGCATGTTTCCCTGCAACTCTCCGACAACCCCCGTAAGCTGCAGGCGCTGGCGCAGCATCTCGGGAGATCCATGCCACAACCAGCTGCGGTCCAACCAGGCTTGCGCAAAGTGGACAAAGGTGGCACGCGCCATGCGGCGCAGTTCGGAGCGTTGCGCATGCGGAAAACACAGGCCCAGATTGGTCCACGCCACGCGTCGGCGCGCGTGCGCCAAAAGGTACAACAACGTGCCAAGCAGCCGCCCCAAGGCGCGTATCCAGGCCAGGGGCAAACCGGCCAGCAGGCGCATGAACAAGATGCCCAACCGCGCCGTCACGCAGCGGTCCCCGGGTCCGGTGCTGCAAGCGGCGGCCTGTAGCGTGCG
The DNA here is from genome assembly GCA_031363785.1 of Betaproteobacteria bacterium. GTDB lineage: Bacteria > Pseudomonadota > Gammaproteobacteria > Burkholderiales > Burkholderiaceae_C > CAISIP01. The sequence continues at coordinate 8,595 of JANLVB010000281.1, read as the reverse complement.
TAAGCCCAGAGATACTGGGACGGACATTCCCGGATCAGACGCTCCATCTCCTGGTTGATTTGCCGGGTGCAGGCGGCGACATCGGACTGCAACGGCTGTGTCGGCTCACGACAGTGGATGCGAAAGCCCCGGCCCCGGGCTAGCCGCTCGCCCCACAACAACACCACTGCTGCCCCACTCTGGCTGGCAAGCCGTGCCGACAAGGTCATGGTGTACGCTTCCCGGCCGAAAAAAGCCGACCACACGCCCATCTCCGCCGGTGGCACCTGGTCAGGTAACAGGCCGACGGCATGGCCGAGCCGCAGTGCGCGCAGCATGAGGCGCACGCCAGCCAGTGTGGTGGGGGCGGTCTGCAACCCCGGGCGTTGCCGTGCACGCAGCATCAGCTGCGCCAACCAGGGCTGGCGCGCCGGCCGATACAAAACGGTCAGCGGGCCATACAGTGCGCCATAACGCTCGGCCAGAGCCTGCGCCGTCACCTCGAAACATCCCAGGTGCGGCGTCAGGAACAACACACCCCGCCCTGCGGCATAGGCGCGATCCACACATGTATCGTTGTCCCACGCAACCGGTACCGCCGCACCGAACCACAGGCGCGGCAATTCGGCGACCATGCAACCGGCGTTGCCGACTGCCGCGCGCACTTGCGCGGGCGTGCAGCCGGCCAACGCCGCATGCTCGCGCAAGCGCTGCCGGTAGCGGGCCGACGCCAGGAAAACTGTCCAGCCGAGGAACCAACCCGCAGCATGCAGCAGCCACAGTGGCGCACACGACAGGACTTTGAAAAGACTGGTCATCTCGATCGGGTAAGATTGCGGTGTCGCCGAGTTACAGAACTACTTGCAGGGCGACACGCGCATTTCCGGCGTGCCACTGGCAACCCGGATTGTGCCTTGTGAATCTGCTAAAGCGTTCGCCAAGGCATCCCGGCCCCGGCAACGCGCCACCCAGTGTTGAAGGAGCTTTGAATCGCCATGGCAAACGACTTTTTATTCACATCCGAGTCCGTATCCGAGGGGCACCCCGACAAGGTGTCCGACCAGATTTCGGACGCCATCCTGGATGCGATCTTCCGCCAGGACCCGAAATCGCGGGTTGCCGCCGAGACCCTGTGCAACACCGGCCTGGTGGTGTTGGCGGGGGAGATCACGACCAACGCCCACGTCGACTACATCCAGGTGGCGCGTGACACCATCAAGCGCATCGGCTACGACAACACCGAATACGGCATCGACTACAAGGGCTGCGCGGTACTGGTTGCCTACGACAAGCAAAGCAACGACATCGCCCAGGGTGTGGATCACGCCAGCGACGACCACCTCAACACCGGCGCCGGTGACCAGGGATTGATGTTCGGATACGCCTGTAATGAAACACCCGAGCTGATGCCGGCGCCGATCTACTATGCACACCGGCTGGTTGAGCGCCAGTCGCAACTGCGCAAAGACGGGCGCCTGCCGTTCCTGCGCCCGGACGCGAAAAGCCAGGTGACGATGCGTTACGTTGACGGCAAGCCGCACAGCATCGACACGGTCGTCTTGTCGAGCCAACACGCGCCGGAAATGAGCGATGGCAGCAAGATGAAGCCCGCATTCATCGAAGCGGTGATCGAGGAGATCATCAAACCGGTATTGCCCAAGGAGTGGCTGAAGGACACCAGATTCCTGGTCAACCCGACTGGTCGATTCGTGATTGGCGGCCCTCAAGGCGACTGCGGCCTGACCGGCCGCAAGATCATCGTGGACACCTATGGCGGCGCCTGCCCGCATGGCGGTGGCGCCTTCAGCGGCAAAGACCCGACCAAGGTCGACCGCTCCGCCGCTTATGCTGCTCGGTATGTGGCGAAGAACATCGTGGCGGCGGGCCTGGCGCGTCAGTGCCAGATCCAGGTCGCCTCTGCGATCGGTGTGGCGCGGCCAATGAACGTGACCATCTATACCGAAGGCACCGGCGTGTTGCCGGACGACAAGCTGGCAGAGATCGTCAACCAGCACTTCGACCTGCGCCCGAAGGGCATCATCCAGATGTTGGATCTGTTGCGGCCGATCTATGAAAAAACTGCCGCCTACGGCCACTTCGGACGTGAGGAGCCGGAATTCAGCTGGGAACGCACCGACAAGGCACAGGCCCTGCGCGACGCCGCCGGCTTGTAGGGAAAGCCGCTGGCCGCAACCCGTACGTCGCTGCAACGGGGATTCGGGCTGCTAACAAGCACTGAACAAGTCCGTGCCGTGGGGACAAATTCAGTGCTTCCTAATGCTGCGTTTTCTCGATGCGCCGCAACCAGTGCTGCAGGCCCCAGCCGCCGAGCGCGATCAGGGCTACCGTAAGCAGAAGCAAGGCGACTGTCAGCGGTGTGGGCCGCCGCAGTGCTTCGGTGATATGTTCTAGAAACACCATCATCGCCAGGGTACCGGGCGTCATGCCGATGGCCGTGCCCAGCAGCAGGTCACGCAGCCGGATATGGCTGGCACCAGCAACCATGTTGACCACCGCAAACGGCGCCACTGGCACCAGGCGTACTGCAATCACGGCCAACAATCCGTGCCGGGCCAGGCGTTCGCTGAGCCGATTGATTCGCTCGCCCGCCAGTCGGCGCACCACCTCGCGCCCGAGCAAAGCACCCAGAGCGTAACTCGCAACGGCCCCGAGCAGGGCGCCGAACAGCGCACACACAAACCCGGCCAGCGGACCATACGCCGCCAGGGCCACCAGCGTCAGGAACACCAGCGGCACCGCCACGGTCAACGCCAGCGCGAATCCACCCACAGCGGCGACAGGCCCGAACGCCTGGCCAAAACGCTGAATGGCACCAACGACCAGGTCCACATCGAGCCAGGCCCGCATTGGGGTCCAACTCCAGGCGACTGCCAGGCCCAACAGCAGCAGGGCTGTGATCGCCAAGCCCAGCAACTTGCGGCGCAACGGGTCCTTGGATGAAAGCCGCTTCATCGGTCGGGCACCGCTTCATTGACGGCAGAGCCCCGCATGATCGCACCCAGGGCAGCCGCCAGCCCTGCCACGTTGCCACTCTCGAATATCGATCCGTGCAGCCCCGCCACGCGGTATTCGGACAGATTGCTGCCCAACAATCCGCGCCAGGATCGGAACAACATGCCGTGCCAACGCGACAGGCCGATAGTCTTGAACAAATATGTCGGGCCGACAAATGCCTGTGCCCGGTAACCCCGCATGGCCATGACCTGCCCGACCAGCCCGCGGTCATTGAACATCGCGCCCAGGCGTCTTCCGTTGAGGCTCAGATCCTGGATATGCAAATGCTGTACCAGCCAGCCAAACACGCGCCAGTAAAAGGTGCCGCCCCACACGGCTTTTGGAAACACCGTGTCCAGCAACACCAGACCACGCACCGGTATCCCCTGGCTTTGCAACAGGCGTGCAATCTCCAGTGCAGCCACACCGCCGACCGAGAAGCCACCGACAAAACACGGCCCCCCTCCACGCGCGACAATCGCCTGGGCATACAGCGCCGCCAGATCGGCGATGCGCCCGGGTATGTTGGTCTCAGGCGGCTGCAACATGCAGATCTGGCACACGCCGTCCATCGCCCGCGCCAGATTGCGCATGCGCATCAGGTCTCCATGACCGGACGCCGCGAGGTAAAACTGCGGCGCTGCGGCAACCGGGTGCAGGGGAACCAGAATGGCATGCGGATCGACCGGCTCACCCAATGCCTGCACCAGTTGTTCGATAGTCGGGTGTTCGGTCAGCAGGTACAGCGGAATACGCCGCCCGAGGAGGCGTTCTGCGCCGGCAAGTATGCTGACCGCTGCCAGCGAATCACCACCCACATCGAAAAAGTTGTCCTGAACCGAAAGCGTCTGGCGTCCCAGCACGTCCTGCCACAACGCCAGCAGGTCCCGCTCCATCGGGCTGCGCGGCGGGCGGATTGCCGTCGGCTGGGCCTGCGCGGGAGGCGATGACAGCGCGGCGTAGTCGATCTTGCCGGCCGACCCGGTAGGCAGGGTTGCCTGCACAACAATCACTCTGGGCACCATGTAGTCCGGCAGGCGCACCCGCAGGACGCGCTTGAGGACATCACCCTGCAGGCCACCGCTGCCAGCGACCCAGGCGTGTATCACCGCGCGGCCATCGTGCTCGACCAGTTTCGCCGCCGCCTGGCTGACTCCCTCGATCGCCGCCAGTGCCGCCTCGATCTCCCCGAGTTCCACCCGGTAGCCGCGCAGTTTGACCTGGCGGTCCAACCGGCCGACAAAATGCAGTTGTCCGTCGCCGGCCAGCCAGCCACGGTCGCCACTGCGATACAAGCGGGACCCGGCGCGAAACGGATCGTCGACAAAGCAGGTGCTGGTCAGCTCTGGCTGGTTGAGGTAACCCCGGGCCAGTCCCGAGCCGCCGATAAAAACTTCGCCGCACACACCAAAGGGCAGCGGCCGAAGCTGGTGATCCAGCACATGGATGGTAGTGTCAGCTACCGGCGTGCCGATGGGCAGCGCTTGCACCGTGGGTTCGCCGTCACATTCCCAGGCGGTGGCGAATATGCAGGCTTCGGTCGGACCGTACACATTGAACAACCGGGCCTGTGTCTGCTGGCGAAAGCGCCGCGCCAATTCGGCCGACAGAACCTCGCCGCCGCAGCAGGCAACGCGCAAACGCAATTCTGCGCGTCCCGTCACGGTATCCAGAAAACCACCAAGCGTCGAAGGCACGAAGGCCATGATGGTGACGGCATGGCGCAAGGCAAACTCCGCCACCACACCAGCCGGCTGACGCCCTGGCGGCACCAACGCGATACTGGCGCCACAGACCAAAGGCAGGCAGATTTCGATCAGGGACGGGTCGAACGTGGCCTGGGTTGCCAACGCCGTGCGGTCGTGCGGCTGCACAAGCCAGGTCTTTGCCAGCCACGCCAGACGGCAGGACAGCGCGCCATGGTCCACCACCACACCCTTGGGCCGGCCACTCGACCCAGAAGTAAAAAACACGTAGGCCATGTCGCCCGCTTGTGGGCGTGCTGGCGGCCCTGGATCGCCTTGTGCCGCCTGCGCCGGTTGCCAGCCATCGACCAAGGTACGGCTGTGCAAATGCGCCAGGCGCTCCCAGGCATGGTTCTGCACCAGCAATGCGACGGCTGCGCTGTCCGCCAGCACCAGCGCGAGCCGTGCCACAGGTGCATCCGGATCCAGCGGCAGATAAGCCGCACCCGCCTTGGCCACTGCCAGCATGGCCAACACCAGCTCTGGCGAGCGCGCCATGGCCACGGCGACGATGTGGCCCGGCCCGGCGCCGCCCGCCACGAGGCGGTGCGCAAGCTGGTTGGCGCGGCGGTCCAGAGTGCCGTAGTCCATGTTGGCCCCATCCCAGACCAAGGCAACTGCCAGCGGGTCACGCAACACCTGCCGCTCGAACTGCGCCACATAGGTATCGGCAGCCGCGCTCCACTGCACTGTGGCAAGGCGTGCCGTACCCAGGGCATGCAGCTCGGAGGCCGGCATCAGCGGCAGCGACAGCAGCGCAGCGCGTGGCTCTGCTGCTGCCAGCGCCTGCACCAGCGTCCAGATGCGGGGCCCCAATAGCGCCAGCTCGTCCGCTGCAAAACACGCCGCTGCGCCCTCCAGCACCAGTTGTGGATCCTGCGTATCGTGAAACTCGCATACCGTCACGCCCAAGGGATAACGGGCGACACCAGAGAAAAATTGCTCGGCGCCGGAACGCCGGGCAACGCCAAAACACACCTCATAGTCCTGCTGTTCAAACGACAGCAGCACATCGAACAGACCATGGCGCCCGCTGCGCACCATGTTCAGCGTGCGCGCCAGCTCGCTGAGCGGGTAGCGCGAATGACGCAGCGCCCCGCGCAGCGCGTTGGACGCGACAGCCACCAAGTCAGACACTGTCGCATTGGCCGGTACCACCATGCGCAACGCCAGCACACCGACAAACATGCCGGGGCAATGCTGGAAACGCCGACCGCCGCGATTCAGGATGGGAACCCCGATCAACACCTCACTGCGTTCTGCGACACGCGACAGGTACAGCGCCAGCGCCGCCAGAAAGAAAACAAACACGGTCTTGCCCTGGGCCGCGGCCTGCCGCAACACCGCGTCATACCTGTCACGCCCCAGCGCACCGGAGCATAGATGGGCACCAGCCAGTGCGGCGCCACGGTCTGCCGCGTAACGCGGCTCAATCAGCGCATCGGGCAAACGTGCGATCTCGGAGTTCCAGTAGTCGCGGTCGCGTGACCAGGCTACTGAGCTGGCATAACGATTCGACTCGTCGATAAACTGCAGGTAGTCAGGATAGTCTGGCGGACCCACCGCCGCACCGGCATCGAGCTGGTTGTAGATGGCGCTCCAGCGACGCATGACCTGCGATGCGCCCCAGCCATCCATGATGGTGTGGTGGAACAGCATGATCAGGCCGTGGTGCTGGTCATGGATGCGCAGAACTGCGAAACGCCAGGGCGGCACACCATCAAAACCAAACGGGCGGGCTAGCTGGGATTGCCACCAGTTCTGCATGGCCGCCTGCGGCGACGTTGCCGACGCCATGTCCAGCACCGGCAAATCCGGGACAAACTCCCCATGCAGGCGCTGACCGCCTTCCTTTAACGGTGCCAACCGCAGCGCCTGGCATTCCTGCACCAACAATCCCAAGGCCTGCTGACAAAGCCCCAGATCGAGTGGCCCGTGCAAGAAGCCACCGCCGCCCATCATCAGGTGCACACTGTCCGGCCAAGCCAGTTGATCGAGCCAGACCTCGCGCTGGCTCAGGGACAGGGGTAGCCTGCCAGCCGTCAGGCCTTGGCCGGCTTGCGATCCCATCGCTCGATTTCCTGCATTGCATGGCGGTAGCCGACCTCCACGATTTCGGCGGCCTGGCGGTACGCCATCAAGGGAAACGCGGCAACTGGCGGTTCCAGGTAATGGTCAGACTGCGCAATGGTGCGCGTGCGCTGGTTGATGCCGCCAATGTGGCCGGCCCGATAGAGAATGTCCGCAATACCCGGGGAGGGTGCCACGCCGGCGCGGAAATAGCCCGATATCTTGCGCCAGGCAGACAGGTGGCTGAGGCCCGGCTCCACCCCCATGTAATCCTGCACATCGACATCGATGGCGATGATGGTGCCGTTGCCACGCCGCTTTTCCAGCGGTGTGCCCAGTCGCACGCGCATCGCGCCCACCGGCACATTTTCCAGGATCGCGCCATCCACCAGCAGGTCACCGTTGTACAACACGGGCGGAAACAGCCCGACCGGGGAATTGCTGGCAAGCACAGCGCGCCACAGGGGGCCGGTGTCCTGCACCGTCGTGCTGGCCCGGCTCAGGTTGCAGGCAGCGGCAAAAAACGGCCGCCACATCGCATCCACCGTGCGTTCACCGAACATCTTGCGCAAATCGCGTTGCACGCGTTTGCCCGACATGAGTGAAATCACCGGAACCGTCAGCATCTCGCCACCGGTGGCAAAACGCATGGTGCGATCGCGGATCTCATCGAGCGGAACGTCGCAGGCATACTGGGCACCGATCAGGGCACCCATGCTGTTGCCGCCGACCAGGTCAACCACAATGCCGGCCCGTTCCAACGCGCGCAACACACCCAGATGCGCGAACCCCCGGGCACCGCCGCCGCCCAGCACGACGCCGGTCGCGGTACTGGTAAGAAAACGGGACAGCCGCGCGTAGTCGCCACTGTGGCGTTCGCGTACCGGGTAAACGCGCTCGACGTCGCGCCCTTCGCGCCAGGCCATCACCGCTTCGGGCTGTTTCTGATTGGCGTCATGCAGCAGCACCAGATGTTTGCGCTTCATGTCAAAACCTGGCTCATCGGCAAGCTGGTGTTCCAGTACGCCCACATCACGACGCCCGCTTGCGTCCGCCACAAAAATGACCTGGTCGGCCTGCCGGAAGGCACGTCGGAGCCAGGACGAGGAACCACCATCGGCCTCGTATACCAGGTAGTCGTACTGCTCCTCATAGTCGTCATACCGATCACGGCCTTGCCAACCCGCGGTCGAATCTGGATCGAGCGTGCGCTCGACCTCGGGTGCAACATGGTAGGCACGCCCAATCTGCGCAAAGGCACGTGTCAGGCCCGAGGCCACAGCCTGTGAACTGGCGCCCGGGTCGATCGGAACCACAACGAAAATCTGCGCATGGCGCCGCTCCACCACCTGCGATGAGTGACGCAGATGGTTATAGATCGCCTGGGCAAACACCTTGTTCAGCGGCAGCGGGTGCAGCGCCAGCAGACGTTCGAAATCTGCGCGGCTGAGCATGGCGATGATGGAGTCGCGCAGCGCCGTTATGTCTGCCGCGCGCGGCTGCTGCAGGATCAGCCCGGCCTCTCCGACACTCTCGCCGGGCCGGATTTCGTTGTACAACTGCAGTGCGCCATTCTTGTCGCGCCGCGACACGCGCAGGCGACCGCTGACAAGGAAAAACATGGTGTTCGCCTGCTCGCCTTCGCGGTACACGATCTTGCAGCCGGGCACATGTTGCAGCTCCAGCAGTTGGCACAGGTCCTGCAAAACCTCGTCGCCGAGCCGACCAAAGACGCCGCTGGCACGCAGCACCTCGAGAACGCGTTCATTGACCGGCTTCACCTTGG
>JANLVB010000275.1:0-7041 GCA_031363785.1 Betaproteobacteria bacterium | reverse complement strand
CGCAGGCCGGCCCTGCCCAGCCCCCACTCCTGGTTGGCGTCGGCGCGGGTCAGCACCAGCTTTTGCACGGTCGTTGGCGTGTGCATCGGCGGGTTGGCGTGCACCAGTCTGACCATCAGCCCGTTGGGCGCGGTCAGCGTGGTCTGCCCGGCGCCGGTCAGCAGTGAGTCGTCACACAAAAGGTAGATGGTCTGCACAGCGCCATCCGGGCCTTGCTGCAGGCGCAATTGCAGACCGTGGCCAGAAACCATGGCGGTCTGCGGATTGTCAGCGGGGAAGATGGCTTCGATCCGGAAACCGAGGCGGCCGGTCCAGAATGCCAGGTTGGGTTCCAACTCGGCGCACAGGATCAACACCTGGGCGCCGCGCACGCCCTGGGTCTGGATCGGTTTGGTGGGCGCGTCGTCGTGCATGGTGGTTTTCTTGCTGTCGGGTGGGTCTGTCGCGTCTGGTCTGTGCCGTGCCGTGCAGGGCGCAGCATTGTGAACCGTATTACACACCGGCAGCCAGATCGCCGCTACCATCCGGCAATGCAAAACGAAACTCCCGATCAAGCGACGACCGACTGTTTGCGCGAGCTGATTGGCTTCGACACCACCAGCCGCAATTCGAACCTGGCATTGATCGACTGGGCGCGTGCGCGCCTGGCCGGACTCGGGGCCAGCATCCGCATGGATTACAACCGCGAACGGACCAAGGCCAACCTGTTCGCGACGTTCGGTGAAGGGCCGGGCGGCACGGTGCTGTCCGGCCATTCGGATGTCGTGCCGGTGGACGGCCAGAACTGGACCTCCGACCCGTTCCAGGCGGAGATACGCGACGGCCGGCTGTTTGGCCGCGGCGCCTGCGACATGAAGGGCTTTATTGCGGTGGTGCTGGCCCGGGCCCCCAGGTTTGCCGAGGCCGCTTTGCGCTCACCGATCCACGTGGCCCTGACCTACGACGAAGAAGTCGGCTGCCTGGGTGTTCCGGGTCTGATCGCCGACCTGGCCACTGCCGGTATCCGCCCGGATGGCTGTATTGTGGGCGAGCCCACCAGCATGCGGCTGGTCACGGCGCACAAGGGCGGCCGGGTCTACCGCTGCCGTGTGCATGGCCACTCGGCACACTCGTCGCTCACACCCAGCGGCGTCAATGCGATCGAGTATGCGGCACGGGTGATCACCTTCATCCAGGACATGGCATGGCGCGAAGAGGAGCAGGGCGTGCGGGTGGACGGGCTTGACGTGCCGTTCTCGACCATCTCCACCAATGTGATTTCGGGTGGCTCGGGCAAGAATATCATCCCGGCGCTGTGTGAGTTTTTCTTCGACTACCGCTACGTGCCCGGCAAGGCGCCGCAGGAATTCATCGACAGCATCCGCGACTACGTGGCCCAACATGTGGAACCGCGCATGAAGCGCCACCATCCCCATGCTGGCATCGAGCTGGAACTGACCGGCGACGTGCCGGCGCTCAACGGCAATGAGCAACAGGCGATTGCACAGCTGGCGCTGTCCCTGCTGCGCCCGCATGTTTCGGCCAAGGTGTCTTACGGCACCGAGGCCGGGTTTTTTCACAATGCCGGCATACCGAGCATCGTCTGCGGACCGGGAAGCATTGACCACGCGCACAAGCCCGACGAGTTTGTGCCCCTGGAGCAACTGGCGCAGTGCGAGGCTTTTGTGGACCGCCTGGTGCAGCGCATGAGTTTGCCCCGCGTGTGATGGCGAACCACTGACGGTTGCGGGCGATCATGGCCGGGCTACCGCTGTCCGCAGGCGGCCTGCGTGTGTTCACTGCCGGGTGGCAGCGGCACAGCATCAAACGGCGGGCTGGGCCGTCTTCCTTGTTGTACGCTTGCGCGGCGTGACGCCAGCAGTTCTTGCCGCAGCAGCCAGCTTGACGCTGCGTTTGCGTGGTGTCCTGGGCGCTGGCAGGAACGCCGCTTCCAGCTCAGTCAACGCATCGGCGCAGTACACGGCCAGTCGCTGCATGTGCGGCATGGACGCGTGGCAGCCAGTGAAGCCGAAATTCATGGAGCCGGCGTAACTCTGGCAGGTGATGTTGAGCGCCTGCCCATGGGTGACGATGGACGCCGGGTAGGTGGCCAGCAACTCGGCGCCACGGAAGTACATCGGTTTGTCGGGCCCCGGCACGTTGGAGATGGTGACGTTGAACATCGGCCTGGTGCGCCCGCCGATGCCGGTCAGCAGCGTCAGTATGGTGGGAGCCATCAGCAGCACGGTGTACTGCATCATGGCCGCCTTGGGCAGGCTTTGCACATGTTCCTTGGCGTGTTGCACTGACGCGCGAATCGCCGCCAGGCGTAGTGCTGCATCGGCAATGTCGGTCGCCAGCGAGGCGATGATGAAGGTGATGGCATTGCCCGTGCCTTCGTCGTCCTTGGGCCGCACCGATACCGGAATGCCGGCGGTGAGCGGTTTGTCCGGCAGGCTGCCGCTGTCTTGCAGGAAGCGCCGCAGCGCCCCGGCGCATATCGCCAGCACCAGGTCGTTGAGGGTACATCCGGCCGCGCCGGCCAGCGTGCGCATGCGTTGGAGCGAGAACTGCTGGGTCGCAAAACGTCGTTTTTCCCGTACCCGGCCATTAAGTGCCGAACTCGGTGCATCAAACGGTACCACCATGCCTTCGGCCGGATCACCCACCCGCTGCACCATCTTGCCGAACGCCAGAATCAGCTGCGGCACGGACTGCACCTGGCCACGCAGTGCCTGCATGGCATTGGCCGCCGCATTGGCAAAGGTGGCCGCCGACGCGTCGCGTTCCGGCGTGTCCTTCTTGCCTTGCCCCGCGGCCCAGAAGGGCGGCGCGGCAAGGCTCTTGCCGGGGTCATCCGACATTGCCCGTTGCAGCAGCTTCATGCCACTGACGCCGTCTATCAGCGAGTGGTGCATCTTGATGAAGAGGGCGAATCGGTCACCCTCCAGGCCCTCGATCAGGGTGCATTCCCATAGCGGACGACTCAGATCCAGCGGCTGGCTTTGCAGCCGACCGACCAGCTCACCGAGTTCGCGTTCGCCGCCGGGCCAGGGCAGCGCGGCGTGGCGCACGTGGTACTCCAGGTCGATGTTGTTGTCAACGATCCAGGCCGGCACCGGGTTCTTGCTGAAGGCGTACTTCAGGCGCCGGTTCCACGGCGGGGCAAACTCGCGGTGGTTGCGAAAGTCCGCCATCAGGCGGCGCATGAAGTCCTTCGGTGCGCCGACCGGCAGCTTGAACGGCAACAGGCCACCGACGTGGTTGGGCGTCGCACGCGCCTCGGTGAATAACCAGGCCGCATCCAGCGGGCTGAGCCGTACCTGCGAGGTGCCGTGCACAGGTGCATCGGCCGGCACCTGCGCGGCGGTGCCGCGGTGCAGTCGTGTGACCACCCGATCAGCCTTCGTGCCAGACCACCGGCTTGCGTGCCTTGGCCCATTTCTCGAAATGGCTGTCGTAGTGCTTCTCGACCACGTTACGTTTGATTTTCAGCGTCGGCGTCACGAAGCCGCTTTCCACGGTCCACTGCTCGGGCACCACGGCGATGAAGTCCAGCCGCTCGTGTGGGTCGAGTTGTTCGTTCACGACCTTCAGGTGCGTGCTGAGCTCCTCGGTGAAATTCTTGCGCGCATCGGCCGCCTTGAGTGCGTCCCACTGCCCTGCTGGCAACATGGCCAGCGCAAACGGCTGGGGAAAGGCAACACCGGTCACCATGCAGGCTTCGATTTTCGTGAAGGCCCCGAGTTTGCTTTCAATCGGCGCCGGAGCCACATACTTGCCCTTGCTGCTCTTGAACTGTTCCTTGGCGCGCCCGATGATCTTCAGGCGGCCCTCTTCATCAAGCGAACCGAGATCGCCGGTTTTGAGCCAGCCGTCCTCGGTCATGGTCTCGCGGGTCTTCTCTGGTTCCTTGAAGTAGCCCTGCATGTGGGCCGGCCCGCGCGTCAGTACTTCGCCACTGTCGGAGAGCTTGACCTCACAGCAGTCGGTGGCGCTGCCCACGTAACCGATGCGGGAATTTCCGGGCATGGAACTGGTGGCGTAGGCGAACTGCTCCGTCATGCCGTAACCTTCCAGCAATTCCAGACCGAGCTTGCGGTACCAGGTCATCACCTCGGTGGGCAATGGTGCGGCACCGGTGCCGGCAAATCGCACCGAGTCCAGCCCGAGCTGTTTGAGAATCTTCTTTTTCACGATGCCGCCCAAAATGGGGATGGACATCAGGCGGTCGAGTTTCTTCGGCGGCATCTTGGCAAATACACCCTGCTGGAACTTCACCCACAGGCGAGGCACCGAGAAGAAGAAGGTCGGCCGGGCACGCTGCAAATCGGCCAGGAAGGTGTCCAGGCTCTCGGCGAAGAAAATACGCGATCCAACATAGATGCCGGTGCCTTCGACCAGGCAGCGCTCTGCGACGTGGGCCAGCGGCAGGTAGGAAAGTGCGCGCTCTTCCTGGGTCGAATCAAGCACCCGGGTCAGGGCCTTGGCAGTGTGTGTGAAGGCCGCGAAACCGTGCACTGCTCCCTTGGGCATGCCCGTGGTACCCGAGGTGTAGATGATGGTGGACATCGAGTCTTCACCAAAGGTCGGGCTTTCCTTCATGGGCTGGGTTTTCTTGACAATATCCTCCCACTCGGCAAAACCCTTGCCTTCACACAATGGAGTGCTGATGCAGGGTAAACCCTCGGGAATACCTGGCTGCATCGCCTTCCAGTCGTCGAGTTTGCCCACAATACACAACTTGCATTCGGAGTGCTCCATGATCTGGCGCACCGTTTCGGCAACCAGGTTCGGATAGATCGGCACACTCACGTAGCCGGCCATCCAGATGGCCAGATCCGACATGATCCACCACGCGGTGTTCTTGCTCATGATGGCGATACGTGAGCCCGGCTCCCAGCCCTGCGCCTTGAGGTAAGCCGCGACCCGGCGTGCCTCATCCATGGTCTGCGCCCAGGTCCAGTCGCGCACTACTCCGCCACCCATGGGTTGTGTCAGGAAGATTTCGTTGGCGCGTTCCTTTTCCCAGCGGTAGGCACGCTGCAAGAGAAGTTCGCTGGGGTCGAGTTTGGCCATGGGATGCTCCTGGTTCGAATTGGATCGTTGGGTTGTCAGACGTGGCGCTGGCGAAGCACCGGCGCCCCGGTCAATTAACCGGCGGCCCGAACCGCGTTCCACCCCGCACCCCGAACCATAGCCGATTTGTGCCCACGCCCGTCTCCATGTTCACCCTAATAGGCAACGTGCCCAAAGGGCGTCCGGTTTTCGCAGACGGGAGGGTTTCAGAGCTGCTTTTGTATCAACGAGCCCTTGAACAATACCGGACCAGTCGGTCCGCCGGCGCCAGGAACCCCGCCTTTTGGCTCCAGGCTGATGGCCAGTGTCGGGACCTCACGCACATCGTCTTCGGCAGCGACGAGTTTGAGCAGCCGCTCGCTGCCCAGCACGCCCAGCGAGCGCACGCCGCCCGTGCCGGAGAGCGCCCACAGTTGCAGTGATTTGTCGCCGGCTTCCTGGAATGTGCCGACCCGCTGTAGCGTAAGGCGCTTGTTTTTTGGATCAAAAGTGACCAGTACAGCTGCCGCTGACTTGTCGTCGGCCAGCACGGCAACATAGGCAATCTGTGGTGTGGCGGAAAGTTGAGCCTGCAATGCGCCAATCTGGCCACCAAGCTGGCCGCGTAGCTGTACTGCAGTGACGACCGCCAGCAACGCTGCTGCGGCACCGGCGGCAGTGGCACCGCGCCAGAACCCGAGATGCTCGAACCAGCCCCGGCGTCCGGGGTCAGCCGCGCCAGTGTGCCGCGGCTGTTTGGCCAGCGCCGCTTGGGACTCGCGTTCTGCTGTCAACAGGTTGTCGATGCGACGCCACACGGCAGGGCTGGGCGTGACGGCCGGTTGCAGCTCGTTGAGGGAGGCGAGACGCGATTGCCAGGCCAATGCGGCCGCCCGCACCGACGGGTGTTCACGCGCCAGCGTTTCGAAGCGCCGGCGCGCACCGCCGCGCAGGGTTCCCAGCGCGTAACTCCCGGCCAGACGGTCCAGCAGCAGAGGATTGTTGGTCAGGTTCACCATGGCTCCTCAGGCAAATCGTGCCATACAAACACGCAGCTGGTCCAGGCCGCGGCGGATCCATGTCTTGACCGTACCCAGTGGCAGTTGCAGCTGCGATGCAAGTTCGCCGTGGCTGAGGTCGCGCAAATATGCCAGGCTGACGACTTCGCGCTGGCGGTGTTCCAGTTTGCCCAGGCACTGGTGCAGTGCCCATGCCTGCTCGCTGGCCAATGCCATTTCCATTGGACCCGCTCTGTCGTCAGCATGGTGGTCAGCCACCTCGTCGTCGAGTGTTTGCGTCAGGTGACTGCGTTCGGCGCTGCGCCGACGCAGGAAGTCGAGCGCCCGGCTACGCACCACCATGCCCATCCAGGCCATCGGCGGGCTCAGCGATTCGCGGTAGCTGCCGGCAGTGCGCCAGATCGTCAGGAACGCCTCCTGCAACACGTCTTCCGCCCAGTCACGGTTGCTCACGATGCGCATCGCCAAACCATACAGCCGCGGCGAGCAGGCGTCGTACAACAGCTTCAGCGCTGCATAGTCCTGCGCACCCACCCGGTCAAGCCACTCGACGAGGGGTGTGTCATTGTGGGCGCTGGTCATCGTCGATTTGTCTGGCATGGTCGTGCGGTTCCGGCGAAAGACAGGTTACTACACTACGCAGCAGCCGATGGTTTGGATTCAAGCTTTTCCAACAGGGACCGTTCCCCATGCCCATCTACACCTCCTGGAAAACGTGGCGCTGCAGTGACAGCAGAGCACTACTTTGACCGTGCATGCCAGCGCCGGTGGGCGGATGGCTACAGCCCCTCAGAAAAAAACACCGTCCGGCGCGCTGACTGTGCGCTGAGTCCCGACACGGCCTGGTATACGTCGCTTTGGTAGAAGGCCTGGGCCTGGTCGGAAGTGGGGAAGCGAATCAGAACCACACGCGATGGTGACCAAAGGGCGGCTGCCTTGCCGGGTCGGGTGGCTGAGGCGGCGCCGGCCACGTTAGACTTGAAGC
>JANLVB010000253.1:0-5270 GCA_031363785.1 Betaproteobacteria bacterium | reverse complement strand
TACGCGCCAAAGAAAAAGGGGAAGACCGAAGTCCCCCCCTCCACGCATCCCGGCTGGATGAACTGCAAGCCAGGGGCTTCATCAACGAGCAACGGGTTGTCGATTCGGTGCTCCATCAGCGTGCCGGCAAACTCGGTGCGGCGCGCTTGCGCCAGGAACTGCAGAAAAAGGGGCTGTCCCCGTTGGTCGTCAGTGCGGCGGTGGCGCAGCTGCAAGGCAGCGAGCTGGCGCGGGCCCACGCCTTGTGGTCGCGGAAATTCGCTGACCAGGACGCCCCGTCCGACGCAGGCCACGCCGCGGCCGTGCGGGCCAAACAAGTGCGTTTCCTGGCCGCGCGCGGGTTTGCCGGAGAGACCATCCGGCGTGTCGTCAGGGGATTGTCGGAAGACGAATTGCAGGGACTGCACTGACAGCCTGAGAGCCGCGGGCCAACCTGCCAGACTGCCCTACAGGGACAGCATCAACCGGATGTTCTGCACCGCGGCGCCGCTGGCGCCTTTGCCCAGGTTGTCAAGCCGGGCAACCAATACCGCCTGGCTGAAGCCGTCGGCACGCGCATCGTTGGAGAACACGCGCAGCTCCATCTTGTCGGTACCACGTAACGCCACTGCATCAAGCTTGCCGTCCGCCGTGGCCGGCTCCACCGACACCCAGTCGCTGCCAGCATAGTGCCGCGCCAGAGCGGCGTGCAGGTCCGACGCCGACGGTTGTCCTGGCAACAAGTCCAGGTGCAGGGGAAGCTGCACCAGCATGCCTTGACGGAAATTGGCAACGCCGGGCAAAAACACAGGACGCCGCTTGAGCCCCGAGAAACGCATGATTTCGGCGATGTGTTTGTGCTTCAGACCGAGCGCATACGATTCAAAGGCCGGTGCGACGCCAGACTCGTACGCTTCGATCATGGTTCGCCCGCCGCCCGAATAACCAGTGACAGCCGGCAGCGTGACCGGATGGTCCGTCGGCAGCAATCCAGCGTCAATCAGCGGCCGCAACAAGGCGATGGCAGCGGTGGAGTAACAGCCCGGATTGCTGACGCGCATGGCCGCCGCAATGGCCGCTGGCTGGGTACTGCTGAGTTCGGCGAATCCGTACACCCAGCCGGCTGCGACCCGGTGTGCGGTGGACGCATCGATGACGCGTGGACTCGGTTGGCCGGTGGCATGCGCCAGCGCGTCGAGCATGGCCACCGATTCGATCGCTGCGGCGTCGTGCAGGCACAACACAACTAGGTCCACCTGGGCCATGAGTTCGCGCTTGGCATGCTTGTCTTTGCGCAGCGCAGGGTCGATGCTTACCAGTTCGACCTGCGCCATGTTTTGCAGCCGCTCCAGGATTTGCAGCCCGGTGGTACCAGCCTCACCATCGATAAATATCTTGACCATTGTGTCGTTCCTTGTCAGTTCGCCATGGCGTTGTTTGGCAGTGCAGGCTTGCCCTCAGTTTGGTGCATTGCAGCATGATACATTCAGCAACTTCGCTGTCCGCTACCGGCTGTCGATCCAACGACTTCGTCGGTGAGGTGGGTTTTTTCCAGTTCCCAGAGAGACCTCATGAAGATTCACGAATACCAGGGCAAAGATATCCTGCGCAAGTTCGGCGTGCCGGTGCCGCGCGGCATTGCGGCGTTCACCGTGCAGGAGGCGGTCGAGGCGGCGCAGAAACTGGGCGGACCGGTGTGGGTGGTGAAGGCGCAGATTCATGCGGGAGGGCGCGGCAAGGGCGGTGGTGTCAAGCTGGCGCGCTCGATTGACGAGGTGCGCAAGTTGGCGGGTGAAATTCTGGGCATGCAACTGGTGACCCACCAGACCGGGCCTGCAGGGCAGAAAGTGCGCCGCTTGCTGATTGAAGATGGCGCCGACATCCGCAAGGAGTATTACGTCTCGGTGGTCACCGACCGGGCTTCGCAGCGGGTTGCGCTGATGGCTTCGTCCGAAGGCGGGATGAACATCGAAGAGGTG
Organism: Betaproteobacteria bacterium; assembly: GCA_031363785.1. Lineage (GTDB taxonomy): Bacteria > Pseudomonadota > Gammaproteobacteria > Burkholderiales > Burkholderiaceae_C > CAISIP01. The sequence continues at coordinate 3,312 of JANLVB010000253.1, read as the reverse complement.
GCGCATGACACACCAGAAAAGATCATCAAGGTATTTGTGGACCCCGCCACCGGGCTGACCGGTGCACAGGCGCAAGAACTCGCCGACGGCATCGGGGTACCGGCGGCGTCGACCGCTCAGTGTGTTGATGTGCTGCAAAAACTCTACCAGTGTTACATGCAGACGGACGCCTCACTGGTCGAAATCAACCCGCTCATCCTGGAGGGCAACGGGAACATCAAGGCGCTCGATGCCAAGTTCAATTTCGACTCCAACGCCTTGTTCCGCCAGGCGGAGATCGTGGCCTACCGCGATCTGGATGAGGAAGACCCGGCCGAGGTCGAGGCCAGCAAGTTTGACCTTGCCTATATCAGCCTGGACGGAAGCATCGGTTGCCTGGTGAATGGCGCCGGCCTGGCCATGGCCACCATGGACACCATCAAGCTGTACGGCGCCGAGCCGGCAAACTTTCTTGACGTCGGCGGCGGGGCGACGCCCGAGAAGGTGACGGAAGCCTTCAAGATCATGCTCAAGAACCCCAAAGTGAAGGCCATCCTGGTCAACATCTTTGGCGGCATCATGAAATGCGACACCATCGCCACCGGCGTCATCACGGCGTGCCGGGCGACCAACCTCGCCGTTCCACTGGTGGTGCGCATGAAAGGCACGAACGAGGAACTGGGCAAGAAAATGCTGGCCGAATCGGGCCTGCCCATCATCAGCGCCGACACCATGGCAGAGGCGGCCCAGAAAGTCGTGGCTGCGGTCCAGTGATGAACTGCCGGTCCAATCCAGTGTGATGAAGGAAACCAAGTGAGCATTCTGATCAACAAGAACACCAAGGTCATTACCCAGGGCATCACGGGCAAGACGGGACAATTCCATACCGAAAAATGCCAGGAGTACGCAAACGGCAAGAACTGCTTCGTCGCCGGGGTGAATCCGAAGAAGGCCGGCGAGTCGATTTTTGGCATACCTATATTTGCTTCCGTCCGGGACGCGGCTACCGATACCGGGGCCACGGTATCGGTGATCTACGTGCCGCCGGCTGGTGCGGCCGCCGCCATCTGGGAGGCGGTCGAAGCCGACTTGGACCTCGCCATCTGCATCACGGAGGGAATCCCCGTGCGCGACATGCTCGAAGTTCGCAACAAGATGCGTGCCCGGGTAGCGGCGGGCGGGAAAAACACCTTGTTGCTGGGCCCCAATTGCCCGGGGCTGATCACGCCGGAAGAAATCAAGATTGGCATCATGCCGGGTCATATCCACCGCAAGGGGCGGATCGGGGTTGTCAGCCGCTCCGGCACGCTGACCTATGAGGCGGTGGCGCAATTGACGGAGATCGGCCTGGGCCAGTCCAGTGCGGTTGGTATTGGCGGTGACCCGATCAATGGTCTCAAGCACATTGACATCATGCAATTGTTCAACGATGACCCTGATACCGACGCTGTGATCATGATCGGCGAGATTGGCGGGCCCGATGAGGCCGAGGCTGCGCGCTGGTGCAAGAACAACATGAAAAAGCCGATCGTCGGTTTCATCGCGGGTGTTACCGCGCCTGCCGGTAAACGCATGGGGCATGCGGGTGCGCTGATCTCGGGCGGTGCCGATACGGCGGATGCGAAGCTGGCGATCATGGAAGAGTGCGGGTTTAAGATTACCCGCAATCCGTCCGAGATGGCGAAACTGCTGAAGGCCCACCTGTAACACCGGGACGGCGCAAGCGCCATGCATGGCAGCGAAAGAGTCCGCTTGGCGCAGCAGCCGAAAATCCCGTTTCGGTGTTGCAGGTATCAGGAAGGCAGTAGATGGAAGAGTTTCTAACCGCCCAGTTCTGGATAGCAGTTGGTCAGATCATCATGATCGACATCCTGCTGGGTGGCGACAATGCCGTGGTGATCGCTTTGGCCTGTCGCCAGTTGCCGCCGCATTTGCGCACCAAGGGCATTTTGTGGGGAACGGCGGGCGCAATCGTGTTGCGCGTCGTGTTGATCGCGTTTGCCCTGACGCTGCTGCAGGTGCCGTACCTGAAGCTGGTCGGTGCCGCCCTGCTGCTGTGGATCGGCGTCAAGCTGCTGGCGCCGCAGGAGGAGGACGGACACATGCATGTCCACTCCAGTGACAAGTTGTGGGCCGCAGTCAAGACAGTCATCGTGGCTGATTTGGTCATGAGTGTGGACAACGTTATCGCCATTGCCGGTGCCGCCACTGGCGCTGGCGGACAACACCAGGTGCCGCTGGTAATTTTTGGCCTTCTGGTCAGCATTCCCATCATTATCTGGGGTAGCCAATTGGTGTTGAAATTGATGGACCGCTTCCCCGCCATCATCACCGTGGGCGGCATGCTGCTGGGATGGATTGCCGGCACGATGGCACACAGCGATCCTGCGCTGCAGGGTTGGTTGCCGCAGACCAAGGTGTGGAGCGTTGGCTTGGGCATACTTGGCGCGCTGGTTGTTTTGTTGCTGGGAAAGACCCTGAAGAATCGCGCACGACCTGCGGCATGAATACCCTGACTTCGGGGTTTGCCTGTCCGGTACAACGCGCTGACAAACTCGGGCTGCTGGTGCAAAAAAACGACAGGTCGAGGCAGGTCTGTGCCTTGTCGTGCCCTGCAGCGTCTGCTAAGGTACTTACCTGCAACAAATTTTGTGCATTTGGACACGCATGGGTCGCGTTTGCGCGACACTGGCGGTCTGAAAACCAGGCTGAGGGTTGACTGTGGCAACTAAATCATCATCAAAACGAGCCAATTTCTGGCGCGCTGACTGGTTTGCCGGCGTCGCGATCGTGGTTGCGGTGATGCTACTCAATCAGGTTACTGATCTGATTGGCACCCTGGAGCGGCGGTTCTATGATTTTGCGAGTACCAGCACGTCGCGCCAGCCATCGGACCGCGTCGCCATCATTGCCATCGATGACCAAAGTATCGCCAATATCGGCCGCTGGCCATGGTCCAGGGATATTCATGCCAAGCTGATCGACCTGCTGGCGGCCGCCAAGGCGAAGACCATTGTTCACACGGTATTTTTTATCGAGCCGCAGGTGGACCCCGGGCTGGTCTACATCCGCAAAATGAAGGGGCTGTTGCGTCCGACGTCTGACGCGTCCAGCGACCAGGCGGCCAGCAACACCGAGTTGAGCCGGGTGATTGCCGAGGCGGAGTTGAAGCTCGATACCGATGCGGTGCTGGCGGCAAGCATGAAGAACGCCGGTAACGTACTGGTACCGTCGGTTTTCTCGCTGGGTGAACCACAGGGCAACCCGGACAAGCCGCTGCCGGCCTATGCCCTCAAGAGTGCCATCAGCGAAAAGAACGGCTATTCCATGGCC
>JANLVB010000212.1:0-5202 GCA_031363785.1 Betaproteobacteria bacterium | reverse complement strand
GAGGGCCAACCCCTTGGCCCACAACAACACATCGGAGTCGGCGATGGACAGCCAGTAATGGTCCTCGGCGTGTTTCAGCAGCACCGGGTCATTGACCATACCGCCCTTGTCGTCGACCAGGGGCACATACAGGCATTGCCCGACTCTGGCCCGGCCCAGGTCGCGCGGTGTCATCCACTGCACCAGGCACGCCGCATCCGGCCCCTTGATCTCCACCTGGCGCTGGCATGACACGTCCCAAAGCTGCACATGCTGGCGCAGGTGCCAGTAGTCCTCTTCCACCGTGGGCTGGAAGGCCTTGGGCAGCAACATGTGGTTGACCACGGAAAACCCGCGCACGCCATGCTGCTCGACACGGTCGGTGAAGGGGGTGCGGCGAATGCGCCGCGACATGTTGAGACCGGATGTCGACACGGGGTTTCCTTCGTTCAGACAGGGTGAAAAATGGCTTCAGCTCGACAACCACACGCTGTAGCCGTTGGGAGCCATCACCAGCGGCATGTGGTAGGCCGCATCGGGGTCGGGCATGCAGAAGCGCACGACCACTACCTTCTGCAAGCGCAGGCCGGGAAGCACCAGGCCGCGTGTGGCGAAATACACACCGGTCTGGAATACCAGTTCGTAGTCCGCCGCCACGTCGATCTGCGCGGCGTCGATGCGCTCCGCCAGCCTGCCGCCGGCGTCGGTGCTTTTCGAGAGCACCGGGACCCGCGTGCCGTCCGGTTCGATCCGGACCAGCGACACGCCGACATGGGCGGCATGGGTGCCGTCCACCGAGTTCAGGGTATGGGTACTGAGTGTGGCCATGATGGAGTTCCCTATTCGATCGAAGCCTTGTCGCGTTTGCTGGTGGTCGCCAGCACGATCGGGCTGATCACGCCCCGGGCCTTGACATTGACGCAGGCCGTCTTGCCGCTGGCAATGGCGCGCCGGATGGCCGGGCCGAGTTGCTCGCGCCGCTCCACCAGTTCGCCGTGGCCACCCATGCCTTCGAACATGGCGTGGAAGGGGATGTCGCGGAAGTCGGTGGCGAAGTGTTTGCCATTGGCGAACAGGCGCTCCTGCTGCTGCGAGATGCAGTCCAGCCCGCCGTTGTTGTCGATCACCACGACGATCGGCAGGTTCTCCTGGAACGCTGCCTCGATCGACAAGCCGCCGGAGAGAAAGGCGCCGTCGCCGCTGATCAGCACCACGGTCGCATCCGGGTGCGTGTTCTTGGCCGCCACGGCCATGGAGACACCCACACCCAGCATGCTGAAGGTCCCGGGGTGCAGGATGCCGGCCAGCTTTTGTCCGCCCCAGCCGGCCAGGTTGACCGCGATCTCGGACCAGAAATGCGTGTTGCCGCCGTCGAACACCAGCCAGTCCTTCTCGCCCATCGCCGCTTGCACATCGAGCGAGAGCTGCAGCGGGTGAATCTTGCCACCGGTTTTCGCTGCGGCCTCAGTATCGGGTGCCAGGTCGGCCAGGGTCTTGGCCACCCATTCGCCGCGCCAGGCCCGGTTCGTGTTGAACCAGCCGCAATCCAGTGTCCAGGCGCCGCGCGCCTGCAGGGACAGCAGCGCATCGAAGAATGCCCCAGGGTCGCTCAGCAGCACATGGTCGGCCGAGCGGTTCATCTCCAGCTCCTCGAAGGAACCGTTCACGCACACCAGTTGCAGCGTGTCTGGGAACAATGGCGCATTGCCGAAGTTCATCTGGTTATCAAGTCGGCCACCGACCATGACCACCACGTCGCAGGCTTCGAGCGCCTGGCGCGAGGGCTGGTACTGGTGGATATCGGCCAGTCCCATATAGGCGTCGTTGTCCTCGCCCAGCAATTTCTGGTGATACGGAATGTTGAACACCGGGATGTTCAGGGCTTTGGCTGTCGCCTCGAGCTTGCGCTCATTGCCCGACCACCAGACACCATGGCCGCCGATGATCATCGGCCGCTTGGCTGCCGCAATCAGCGCCAGCACGGGTTCCAATGCGGCCGGGTCGGGCCAGGCGCGCGGCGGGGTGGTCGCGGTGCGTACATACGGACGCTCCTCGCGCCCGGCGTCCTGGTCGAAGGACGAGAACATGATGTCCACCGGCAGGCTCAGGTGGACCGGGCCGGGATAACCGCTGGTGGCGATCTTCCAGGCGCGATCCACACATTCGCTGATGCGGGTGCCGTCGGTGATGCCCACGCTGTGTTTGGTCAAGGGCGCGGCAATCGCCACATCGTCGATCTCCTTGAAGCCACCCGAGCCCTTGCGTTTGAGCGTGCTCGAGCCGGTGACGAAGATCACCGGCGAGCGCTCACCCCAGGCCTCCATCATGGCCGGCACGGCATTGGCAAACCCCTCGGGCCCGACCAGGCAGACCGCCGGCTTGCGGGTGATGCGGGTATGGGCGTCGGCGAGGTGGCCGGCCACCTGCTCGTGCGGGCAGTTGATGACCCGCATGCCGCATTCCATGAAACCCTCCAGCGCCGGGTTGCAGAAACCACCGGCCAGCGTGAACACATGCTCCACGCCTTTTTCCAGCAGCGCGCGCGCCAGCAGGTTGCCGCCGCGCAGTTTGCGTTTGTCGCTCATCGGGTTGTCTCCTTGTCGGGATGAATGTTCATGCAAGGGGTGCGTCGGGGTGCGCCAGCTGGTCGAGCCCCACATCGCGGATGGCGCTCAGCCCCAGCTGGGCCAGCGTTCCGCGGATTTCTTCCTGCAGGGCGTGGACCAGGCTGTGCAGGCCGCGCGGTCCATCTGCACCCAGGGCATACAACATGGGGCGGCCCAGCAGCACCAGGTTGGCGCCACAGGCCAAGGCCTTGACGATGTCCTCCCCGCTGCGCACGCCGCTGTCGAACACCAGGGGATAGGCTGGCCCCAGCCGCTGGCGGATACGCAGCAGCGCGCTGATGGCGGAGGGTGCGCTGTCGAGTTGCCGCCCGCCGTGGTTGGATACGTAGATCGCATCGGCGCCGAGCGCCTGGATGCGGTGCGCATCTTCTGGATTCAGTACGCCTTTGACGATGAGCTTGCCCTTCCAGCGCGCGCGCAACTGTTCCAGGAAGGCCCAGTTGGCGCCGGCGCGCGACGCGCTGCGGTCGTACTGGTTGCTGCCGTCTGCGAGGCGGAAGTTGGCTGTGGTCGGGACACCGCTCAACAGGCTGGTGATCGACCAGCGCGGGTGCAGCGCGAAGTCCATGAACTGTTTCGGCCGAATCCGGAACGGGGTCTGAAAACCGTTGCGCAAGTCGCGTGGCCTGCGTGCGACCCTGGGCACATCGACAGTCAGGACCAGCACCTCGTATCCCGCCCTCGCGGCACGCTCGGCCATCGCGAAGCCGGTCTCGGCCGCGCCGCTCACATAGAGCTGGAACCAGGCCCGGCCGCCGGTCAGCGTGTGCATGTCTTCGAGGCTGGTGGAGCTGGCCGTGGACAGGCACAGCGCAATGCCGCGCTGCAGCGCCTGCGCCGCCATCGCACGGTCGGCACCCGGCCAGGCCAAGTCGCACATACCCATGGGGGCGATGCCGAAAGGCAGGGGCAGATCGAACCCGAGGAAGTTACTGCCCAGATCGAACTGCGCGACATCGGCAAGCACACGCGGCGCCAGCCGGATGCGGGACAGATCCGCCAGGTTCAGGCCTGCAGCGGTCTCCCGGCCAGCGGCACCGTCGATGAAGTCGAAGATGGTGCGTGGCAAGCGTTTGTGCGCCAGCCGCCTGGCGTCCATGCTGGTGTGCACCGGGCCTGACTGTTCAGCTGGCAGGGGGGGGCGGACGTTGGGTGCTTGCACGGCGGTGTGGGATGTCTGATTGCGCAGCCGGAGTCTGCAGTTGCAACACGACCGCGACAAACGATCATTTTTTTCACATGGATATAAATCGCTATATTCATGAGAGCCGAATGGATAGACTCCGGTGCATGCATTCACACACCCGCCTTCCGCTCACCGCGTTGCGCTCGTTCGAAGCCGCAGCACGCCTGCTCAGCTTCAAGGCCGCAGCCGAGGAGTTGCGTGTGACCCCGACCAGCGTCAGCAACCAGATCCGCCATCTGGAGTCCGACTGGGGCTGCCCGCTGTTCATCCGCCACACGCGCCGCGTCGTGTTGACCGATGCCGGACGTTCGTTGTCGCGGGTGCTGAGTCGCGCATTTGACGATATCCGCGCCGAGGTCGACGCGCACATCACCACCAACCGCAAGACCGTGACCCTGGCGGTCGGCCCGATCTTCGGATCGCGCTGGCTGATCCCGCGCCTGAGCCGGTTTTACCGGCAGCACCCGACCATTGAACTGGTCCTGCACAACAGCCCGCGCATCACCAGCGCCGAGCAGTTGATCAGCATGGTCGGGGTCGACTGGGGAACCGGTGAATGGTCCGGCCTGGAAAACAAGAGGCTGTTCGAGATCGTGTACCGACCCTCGCTCAGTCCCGCCCTGATCAAGGAGCGCGGCGGCCTGAAGCGCCCGGCCGACCTGGCGCGTTACCCGATCATCCACCAGTGGGACCGCGAGGAGTGGAACGCCTGGCTCAGACTTGTCAAGGTGCCCGACCTGAAGTTCGCGCAGGAAACCACCATGCGGGACTCGAACCTGGTCTTGCAGGCAGCGCTGGCCGGCCATGGCGTGATGATGGGCACGTTCCCGTTCCTGGACAGCGAAGTCGCTTCGGGGCACCTGGTGTGTCCGTTCGATACCGAACTGCATCCGACGCGGGCCTATCACCTGATCAACCGGCCGGGCGCGCGTGCCCTGCCGGAAGTGCAGGCTGTGTGCAGCTGGATCGAGTCGGAAGCGGCCGCTATGGCCTGATTGCCAGTGCGATGGGCTCGCAGACGGCTGCGGTGCCGGCGCGGCGCACTATGCAGGCCCCGGCACCGTCCCGAGATGAATGCGCCAACCTGGCATTGGCCCCATCGACCAGCACCGCGACGCCATCATCGATGGCGATGCCGTCTGGCATCTCACCCCCCGCAATACAGGCCATGAACGCAGGCTGCCGTTGCGGTTCACTCGAATAATGCGGAGAGCAACTCCCGGCAAGCAGGCCAATGCCGGCGGTAGGGGCCAGACCGTTGCCGCCAGAGTCCGATAACGCGTGGTCGAACCAGACGTTGGCACCGGCACTGACGCCGGCCATCAGCACACCGCGACGTGCCGCCGCGATCATCACCGCGTCGATACCTTGCCTGCGCCAATGTGCCACCAGATGCAGCGTATTGCCGCC
>JANLVB010000155.1:0-2725 GCA_031363785.1 Betaproteobacteria bacterium | reverse complement strand
GCTAGCCGTCTAGAAAAAAGGCGCCGAGGTGTCCGAGCCGAGAAAGGGCTTAACTTAGTGGACCTCAATGCAGCTTGATCCTCGGGTTGCGCGCCCAGTTGATGGTTTCGGCCCAGGTCGCCAGCCAGGTATGGAAGACGCCATTGACGGCGATCTGGTGGTGCTTGTGCAGCCACCAGTACATCCACTTGGCAATATGCCCTTCGATGAATACCGAGCCGCTGGTTATTGCGCCCATCAGGCTGCCGATGGTGCTGTAGTCACCCAATGACACCAAGGATCCGTAGTCCTTGTAACGAAAGTCAGGCAACGGCCTGCCGGTGAGCAAGTTGGGGATGGATTTGGCCAGCATGCTGGCCTGCTGGTGCGCCGCCTGCGCACGGGGCGGCACCAGCGGCTGGCCGTCGCCCTGCGCACAGGCAGCACAGTCTCCAAGTGCGAAGATCGCCGGGTCACGGCTGGTCTGCAGCGTGCGCGACACCAGCAACTGGTTGATGCGGTTGGTCTCCAGGCCGTCGAGTTCGCGCAGGAAGCCGGGAGCCTGGATGCCGGCTGCCCAGACCACCAGGCTGCTGGGTATGAATTTGCCGCTGGCCATCTGTACGCCGTCTCTGGAAATGGCCACCACCTTTTCGTTGGTATGTACCTCGATGTCGAGTCGGCGCAACTCCTGGGTGACAGCGTCCGACAGGCGCTGCGGCAGGGCGCTGAGCAGGCGCTGCGCCGCGTCGACGATAACGATCTTCAGGTCTTTTTCCGGGTGGAAGTTGGTCAGGCCGTAGGTGGACAGGATCTTCGTCGTCATGTGCAATTCTGCCGACAATTCGACACCGGTAGCACCACCGCCGATGATGACCACGGTGAACCGACCTTGCCCCGCCGCCTTGCCGGCCGCCTGGGCGCGCAGGCAGGAGTTGATCAGTCGGCGGTGGAATTGTTCTGCCGCCACCGGCGTGTCGAGCATGGTGCAGTGTTCGCGTGCGCCGGGCGTGCCGAAATCATTGGTCTGGCTGCCCAGCGCCAGCACCAGGATGTCGTAGCCGACGGCCTGGCGCGGCAGGATCTCGACGCCGTCCTCGTCCAGCAACGGTGCCAAGTGCACTTCTCTGCTACTGCGCGACAGGCCATCCATGCGGCCCAGGCGAAACGAGAAATGGTGCTTGCGTGCCAGCGCAAAGTACTCCAGTTCGTTGGCATGGCTGTCCAGTGTGCCGGCCGCCACCTGGTGCAGCAGGGGTTTCCACAGATGCGTCGCCACAGCGTCGATCAGCGTGACCTGGGCGGTCTTCTTGCGTCCCATAGAATGGCCCAGGCGCACCGCCAGTTCCAGCCCGCCGGCACCGCCACCAACGATCACGATGCATTGCATTTGTCCAGCCCTTGTTCGCGCATGTCACAAGACGAGATTTCCTGCAGTGTAGGCGCCCCGTGCGCTGCGCCGCCAACAGCAAGCGACGCCAGCCCGGTGCAGCCACATGCCGCTGTTGCACCGCCGCTGCAAGTAGCACAATGGTTCAACAGCGATGGCCTGGTCACGCTGGACGGGTTGCGTGGCCGGGTGGTGGTGGTGCATGCGTTCCAGATGTTGTGTCCGGGTTGTGTGGCGCATGGCATTCCGCAGGCGATCAAGGTTCACCACGCCTTTGGCCGCGACGATCTGGTGGTGCTGGGCCTGCATACGGTGTTCGAGCACCATGCAGTGATGGGCCCCGGCGCGCTCAAGGTGTTCCTGCACGAGTACCGCGTGCCGTTCCCGGTCGGCGTGGACACGGCTGGAACCGGCACCGACATTCCACTGACCATGCAGACCTACGATTTGCGTGGAACCCCCAGCCTGCTGGTGATCGACCGCAATGGCGTGTTGCGTTTGAACCATTTTGGTCAGGTCGATGACCTGGCCTTGGGCGCGCTGCTGGGACAGCTGGTTGGCGAGCCAGCCAGCCGATAGACTCCAGCTTTGCCAATGCCCACACCAAGGCGCAACTGCTGGGTGCATTGGCGCAGCGGCCCGCAGCCACTTCCACATCGACCTGACTCGCCACTGGAGACACCATGTCACAACTGGTATTGCGCGAAGACCGCGACGGCCTCGCCACCTTGACGCTGAACCGCCCCGACAAACTCAACGCCCTGACGGTGGCCGTGTTCCAGGCACTGCGCCAGCATGTGGTGCAACTGGCCGGCGAGACCGAACGCATCGGCCTGGTCGTTGTTCGTGGTGCCGGCAAGTGTTTTTCAGCCGGGCATGACCTGGCGGACATCGTCCATGGCGAACATCCGCCGGAGCCGCACTTCCAGGCCAACACCATCGAGCTGCTGGCCAATCTGCCGCAACCAATCATCAGCGCCGTGCACGGCCATTGTTATACCGGCGCGCTGGAACTGGCGCTGGCGGGCGACATGATCGTCGCCAGCGAGTCCGCCAAATTCGCCGATACCCACGCGAAATGGGCCTTGACGCCGATCTGGGGCATGAGCCAGCGCCTGCCGCGCCGGGTAGGCATGGCCAAAGCGCAAGAGATGACTTATACCGCCCGTACCTACAGCGGCAGCCAGGCTGTAACCATGGGCTTGGCCAACTGGTGTGCGCCTGATGCAGGCTTTGACGCCGAGGTGGAGAAGTTTGCCCGCAGCATCCTGGCCAACTCCTGGTTCAGCCTGCGCGCCAACAAGCGCCTGGTCCGCGAGACCGAAGGCATCGCGTTGGGCGCCGGGTTGTCGTACG
>JANLVB010000093.1:0-1854 GCA_031363785.1 Betaproteobacteria bacterium | reverse complement strand
GATGGCAATCTGCCCGCAGGAGGTTGGGAGACACTGGCCACCGCGGACGCGATCATTTTTGGTTCGCCCACCTACATGGCCAACGTCAGCTGGCAGTTCAAGAAGTTTGCCGATGCATCCAGCAAGCCCTGGTACGTGCAGGCCTGGAAGGACAAGCTGGCGGCAGTGTTTACCAACAGCTCCGGCCTCAATGGCGACAAGCTCGCGACCCTCAACAGCCTGTTCGCACTGGCGATGCAGCACAGCATGATCTGGGTCAGCCAGGGACTCATGCCGAGCAATACCAAGGCCGCCACGCGCAGCGACATCAACAACCTGGTGGCTTACAGCGGCGCCATGGCGCAATCCCCATCGGACAGCAGTGCTGCCGAGATGTCGCCTGGTGACCTTGAGACGGCGCGCCTGTTTGGCCGGCGGGTGGCCGAGGTGGCGGGCAAGTTTGGCAAGCACTGAGCAGGTTTCACGCTCTGAAAGGGCGAAATCTACAATGGCCCGATGTTTGTCCATCTGCGCCTGCACACCGAGTTCTCCGTCGTCGACGGCACCAACCGCGTCGATGACATTGTTGCGGCGGCGGCAGCAGATGGCCAGCCGGCTCTGGCCATCACCGACCTGAACAACCTCTTTGGTGCCATCAAGTTTTACAAGGCGGCGCGTGCTGCCGGTGTCAAACCGCTGATCGGGGCCGATCTGGTGCTGGAGGGGCTGGGCAACGAGCCGCAGGTGAGCTCGCGCCTGTTGTTGCTGGTGCAGAACCGGCAGGGTTACCTCAACCTGTGTGAGCTGCTGTCGCGTGCCCACACGCGCAACGCCGGCCGCGCCTCGCCTGCCGTGCAGTGGGCCTGGGTGCAGGAGCTGGCCGAGGGCCTGATCGCGCTCTCGGGCGCCCAGGCTGGGGCGACAGGGCAGGCGCTGGTGCAGGGCGATACGCAGCGCGCCCACGATCTGGCCTTGCAGATGGCGCAGGTCTTTGCGCACCGCTTCTATCTCGAATTGCAGCGCTGCGGCCGTGCCGACGACGAAGCCCATGTCGCCGCCGCGGTACAACTCGCCGCCCGGCTCGGCCTGCCGGTGGTGGCGACGCACCCGGTGCAGTTCACGGCCGCCGACGACTACGAGGCGCACGAGGCACGGGTTTGTATTGCCGACGGCGAGATACTGGGCAATACGCGGCGTGTGCGGCGTTTCACGCGGGAACAGTATTTCAAGTCTACGGCGCAGATGCAGGCCCTGTTTGCCGATCTGCCGTCGGCGCTGGCCAACAGCGTCGAGCTTGCCAAGCGCTGCAACCTGTCCCTGGTGCTGGGCCAGGCGCAACTGCCGGATTTCCCGACGCCGCTTGTTGATGGTCGGCAAATGTCGCCCGAGGAGTACTTTCGCCACACCTCGCACCGCGGCCTGGAAGCGCGACTGTGCCACCTGTATCCAGATGCCGCGCTGCGCGAGCAGCAACGTGGGCGCTACACGGCGCGACTCGAGTTCGAGATCGAGACCATCCTGAAGATGGGTTTTCCGGGCTACTTTCTGATCGTTGGTGATTTCATCAACTGGGCCAAGCAAAACGCCTGCCCGGTGGGGCCGGGGCGTGGTTCCGGTGCCGGTTCGCTGGTGGCCTATTCGATGGGCATCACGGACCTCGATCCACTGCAGTACAAGCTGCTGTTCGAGCGTTTCCTGAACCCGGAGCGGGTCTCCATGCCGGACTTCGATATCGACTTCTGCCAGGCCAACCGGGACCGGGTGATTGATTATGTCAAGCTCAAATATGGGCGCGACGCGGTGAGCCAGATCGCCACCTTCGGCACATTGGCGGCACGTGCGGCGATCCGTGATGTCGGGCGCGTGCTGGACATG
>JANLVB010000004.1:0-25106 GCA_031363785.1 Betaproteobacteria bacterium | reverse complement strand
ACCCGGATCACCGTCACCGAGCAATGTGCCTCGGCTACCACCTGTGCCGAAACCGAGCCCAGATAGCGACGGGCCGTCGTATGGCCGCGCGCGCCCAGTACGATGTGGCTGACGTGGTTTACCGTGGCATAGTTGATGATTACCGGCCCCGCATCAGGCCCCTCCAGAATGGCGAAGGTCAACCGGTCTTGCGGCAGATCGATTCCCGCGGCCCAGGCCCTCAGCGCCACAAGCCGTACCACATGCAGGTTATTGCCCGCATCATCTGTCGCCTGGTCGATCCCTATCCGCGCAGTCTTCAGGACGTTGACACAGGCAATCCGGGCATTCGGCTGGGTGACCAGCATCCGCTGGACCGATCCAAGAAGAATCTCGGCCAGCCGCTCGCCCTCGGGAGACAGATCTACCGCCACGCAGATGATCGGCACCGAAGCAAGCTGTGCCGCCACCGAATCCGGCACCCCGAACTGCCGGACCTTGCGCATCACGCGCCAGCGGTGGAACACCGTCAGCCGACTGTCCTGCCGGACCTTCATTCCCCGCGGTGTGAGTTTGACCTGCAACGGATGCGCCAGATCAAACGCCATCTGCGCAGCGGTTTGGTAACGGCGTGTCGGGTCCACCTCCAGCGCGCACAGGATGATCTCCTGCAACCACTCAGGTACTTCGGGCCGTAACGCGCGCGGCGGTACCGGGTCACGCCACAGGCGCTTGCGCACCCCTTTCAACTTTTGCGGCATGCCAAAGGGCAACTTTCCGGTGGCCAACTCAAAAATCATCGCGCCCAGCGCGAATAGATCCGACCGCAGGTCGTCCCGGCAGCGCAAATATTGCTCGGGCGCGATATAAGGAAATGTCCCCATTGGTATGGAAAACTCCTCAGCCAGAAGGTCCGGCAACTGGTCATGGCGGCTCAGACCAAAGTCGATCAGCACGATTTCACCGCCCGACCCTTGAGAAACCGGTCGTTGCATCAAATTTTCCGGCTTCAGGTCCAGGTGAATCACATGCTGGCGGTGCAATTCGGCCACGGCGTGCACCATACGAGCGCTGATTTCCAGCAGATCTGACAGCGGCAGGGGCGCACCCTTGACCACGCCAAGTAGCGACCCACCCTCGATCTTTTCGGTCACGATATAGGGCATTGCCGAAAAGTCTCCGACGCCTATCACCTGGGGTACATGGGGCCCGGACAGGCGCGGCATGATCATCTGCTCCACTTCGAAGCCGACGATAGTGGGGCCGTCAAAGCCGTCCATGATGGTGGGGACCTTCATCACCATGGGTGTGGAATGTGCGGGGTGCTTGACGTCCCAAATGGTGGCGAAGGCGCCTTCTTGCAGTTTTTCGCCCAGGCGAAAGCCGTCGATCTCCATACCCGGATGCGGCAGTATCGGCAATTCAATCTCCCCGCATCAAGCGAAGCGCCAGGTCTTCAGGCAATCCCGCGGCCCGCATTTTTTGCATTGTTTTTGCCGCGTCATAGGGTACCCGGTGAAAGGTCAGTTCGTTGCTCCCGGTGTCAAGCATCGCGTAACCCGCTTGCACAAATCCGTCACGCGGCTGGCCAACCGAACCCACCACCGCCAGCCAACGGCGCGAGCGAATCAGTGGGATCGGCTTGGCCATGCGGAACGTTTGCACCCGCACCACCCCACCCACGTCGCTGCTGGCCAACAAGGGCACATGCACATGCCCGCACAATATGATTCGCGCCGCGCACGATCGGAACGCCGCCCTGGCCATGCTGGCTGATGTCACATAGATCCAAGACCGCGGGTCATTGGCTGAGGCATGAACAAAAAGCACATCCTCCTCCATGATGGTCAAAGGCAATCCGGCCAAGAATGCCCGGTGCGCGTCAGTCAGCCGGGCCTGGGTCCAGACCAGCGCCTTTGTGGCATTGGCTCGCAACGAGTTGACCCCGCCTACAGCCGCACTGTCATGGTTGCCCTGAACACAAACCGCCCCTGCCAGCACCAGACTGGCGGCCTTGTCAACGCACCATTCGGGATCAGGGCCGTAACCCACCACATCGCCCAGAAGTACGATTCGGTCTGCCCCGCGTGCGGCGACATCGGCCAGAACAGCCTGAAACGCCGCACGGTTGGCGTGAATATCGGTCAAGACAGCAAACTTCATCGGTACATCCTACCAAGACGCGGCACGAGTCATTCTGCAAGCGTCGGCAGTTGCTGTGTTGTGGCGTGCGGTGGCGGTCGGGATAGTTGACGCCGACCAGCCAACTCAGCGGCTACCATGTCGTTCCATGCCCTCACCCCTGCGTGACCTGCTGACCCTTGAGCGTCTGCGCCTGCAATTCGGGCCGCAGGCGGCCAGCCGCAAACAGATGCTGCTGCGGCGTCTTGGCGCGGCCAGCATGCCCAGCGCGGCGGCGCTGGCGCGGCTGCACGAGGTGATGTGTTTTCTGCGCGCCTATCCGGACAACGCTGCGCTGCTGCGCGATACCAGCGCACAGTTGCAGTGTTTCGCGCGCAGGCGCGACCTGCGCCGGCATCGCGCGGCGCTGGCTGACAGTGGCATCGCCGGCACCGCCATCCACTACCGTTTCTTCGCCGGGCAGGCTCAGTGGCTCGCGCAGCGCTGGCCGCGCCAGTTGCATTTGGACCGCAGCGATGCCGGCACCGGGGAGCGCGTGGCGAAAGCGCTGCCCGAACTGCTGACGCCGATCGAGCAATACGCCTTGCGTGAACTCGGGTGCCCTGGCTACAAGGTGCTCGACCGGTTGCGCGGCGACGCTCAGACCGACGCGGTTTTTCTGTTGCAACGGGTGGCGGCGATGCCGGGCAACACCTACTCGCGCGAGGCGCTGGTCGACGCGATGGACGCCGCCATGGTGCTCGAACCGGGTGTGGGGACGCCGAGTCGCACCCTCGCGACCTTCGCGTCGGCGCCGGTAATTTTTCGCCACCAGGCACCACCACGCGAGCGTCCTGACTTGCGGCAGTCCATTGCCCGGGCGCCGCGCGCGGTGCGCCGGTTGCCGCAGATCCAGGGCGAGGCGCTGATCGACCTGGCGCGGGCAGCCATGGTGACGCGGTCCCGCTCGCTGGAGGCATTCTCCTTCGCCGATGCGCGCGATGCCTGGCTGGTGGATGACGGTGACGGCCTGGCGATCGGCCTGTGCGGCATGCTGCCGCAACGGCGCCATGCGCTGGCCACGCTGGTTGGTGGCCTGTTGCTGCGTAATGGTGTGCCGGTTGGTTACCTGCAGGCGGACATCGTTGGCCGCAGTGCGGCGCTGTCCTTCAATACCTTCGAGACGTTTCGCGGTGGCGAGTCGGCACATCTGTTCGCACGCTGGCTCGCGGCCTTGCACCAGGTCTATGGATGCCTGTCGTTTTCGATCGAGCCGTACCAACTCGGGCGCGACAACCAGGAGGCGCTGGATTCCGGTGCCTGGTGGTTCTATGCGCGGCTGGGATTTGCGCCGCGCGCCGCCGACGCTCTGGCCGTGGCGGCGCGCGAGCAGGCCCGGATAACGCGTACCCCTGGCCACCGCAGCAGCCGGGCGACACTCGGGCGGCTGGCCCGGCGGCATCTGTTTTTCGATTTGGACAACGATCACCCACAGCCTTATCTGGATCTGGCGGAACTCGGCGTGTTGTGTGGTGCCGCTCTCTCGGCGCTGGAGGGGGCCGCACGTGAAGCTGCGCTTGAGCGCCTGGGCGCCGACGTCTTGCGCCGTGCCGGGCTGCGCAGGTTGATTGGTTTCTCCGCTGACGCGCGCGAAGCATGGCGGCGCCTGCTGCCGCTGCTGCCGGTGCTGGACACCGGCCACTGGAGCAGGCACGACTATCAATTGCTGCTGCCACTGGCCCGTGCCAAGGCCGCACGCAGCGAGCGTGCGTTTGTGCAGGCATTGCTCGCACATGCGGCGTTGTCGGATTCACTGCGCGTCTGGGCCGAGGCGCAGGCAGGGGGCGGGCTAATTTGATCAGGCCTATACTTTTTACGGTGGCTTGGTGATTCGATAGCTGGGACCGAGGAGCGGCAATGGGACAAGCAGATCAGAGGGCAGGGCACGGCATTGTGCTGTCGAAAAACGTCATGGTCGCCATGCGCGATGGTGTGCGGCTGGCCTTCGACATCTACCGCCCGGCGCTGGAGGGGGCCTTCGCCGAGGGCCATTTTCCGACGGTCATGCTGCACACTCCCTATAACAAGGCTGACAAGCGCTACAGCGAGATCGCCGACTTCTTTGTGCCCAGGGGCTACAACGTGGTGCTGGTCGACCTGCGCGACCGTTACTGCTCCGAGGCGTCGGGGGTTTATTTCCACGCCGCCACGCCGCATACCGGCCGCGATGGTTACGACATCTGCGAATGGATAGGCGCCCAGCCATGGTCGAATGGGCGCATCGGGACGGTTGGCAGCTCCTACGCCGCGATCACCCAGGTGCGCACCGCGCTGGAGCGCCCACCCCACCTCACTGCCATCTGGCCCGACGTGGTGCCCACCAACAGCTACCAGAACCAGTGCCGCGAAGGCGGCGCGATGCAGCAGCACATGTTCTGGGCGCTGTTCATCCATGCCCAGGACGCACGCGAGATCGCCCACGACCCGCACAAGCAGGAGGATGTCTGGAACAACCTGCGCGACCTGCGCCAGCTCTTTCGCGCCACGCCGTGGCAGCGCGGGCAAACCGCACTGCGCCATGTGCCCACGCTGGAAGACTCGCTGATCGACTATTACACCCGGGGCACCTACGACGCCTACTGGGACCGCATCGAGCACAACTACACCCGGTACTGGAGCCAGCACGCCGACATACCGGCCACCCTGTCGACCGGCTGGTACGACCCTTTCCCGACCGCCGACACCGAGTACTTCACGGCCATGACGGCCAAGAACAGCGCCCCGCAGCGGCTGGTGGTCGGCCCCTGGAGCCATGTCGGCATGCGGGGCGAAGCCAGCTACTGCCACGAGGTTGACTTTGGTGCGCAGAGCGTGTGGGGTGTGCAGCGTTACTTCGAGGAGCAGCTTGCGTTCTTCGACCGCTGGCTGCCTGACAACGCCCCTGGGCAACCCCGCGCCGAGGCCCCGGTGCGCATTTTCGTGATGGGTGGCGGCAGTGGCCGCAAGACCGCGCTCGGCAAACTGGACCACGGTGGCCGCTGGCGCGACGAGTGGCAGTGGCCGTTGGCGCGCGCCGTGCCCACGCCGTTTTATCTGCAGTCCGATGGGTCGCTCACAACGGCTGCGCCGCCCGAGGATGCAGCGCCACGGCACTTTACTTTCGATCCGGCGCATCCGGTGCCCACACTGGGTGGGCTGTATTGCTCGATCGGCGAGTTGCCTGCCGGGGGAGCGGGCATGGAGCCGGCCTGGGCGCGTTTTCTAAGCCCGGTGCTGCGCCTGCGTGACCTGCTCACGCCGGGCCCGGTGGACCAGAAGGAGTCGGCGGCCTTCTTTGGCTCCGAGCCGCCCTACCCGCGGTTGTCACAACGACCGGATGTTCTGGTGTTCCAGAGCGAACCGCTGGCGCGGCCGATGGAAGTGACCGGGCCGATGGTGGTGCACCTGTGGGTGTCTTCCAGTGCGCTGGACACCGACTTCACCGCCAAGCTGATCGATGTGCATCCTGCCAACGACGACTATCCGCAAGGCTTTGACATGCTGCTCAACGACTCGGTCATCCGGTGTCGCTACCGGGAGGGTTTTGAGCGCGAGGTGCTGCTGCAGCCCGGGGTACCTGTTCCGGTGACGATCACACTGCCGCCCACCAGCAACCTGTTTGATGTCGGCCATCGCATCCGGGTGGATGTCTCGTCGTCGAACTGGCCGCGCCTGGATGTGAACCCCAATACCGGTGAGCCGATGGGCCGCCACACGCACCAGCTGGTTGCGCACCAGACGGTGTATGCCGACGCCGCGCGGGCGTCCCATATTGTGTTGCCGGTGATCCCGCTTTAGGCAATCGGTAAGGCCGAAGCACAACGGCATGCGGGCTCCAGCTCAGGTTACAGCGCCACCCGGGTCAGCTGCGTCGAGTTCGGCCGCCCGTGCCGCGTAATCGGTGGTGTTCAAAACGGACACCTTGCCGGGCCATCGCCGGCGGCAGGTTCCGGTGGCATCACTTCGCCGCCCGCGTCCAGCGTGAGGTCGTTGCGGAACTCGAACAACTCCGGAAAGAAATAGTAATTGGTCGTCGTCGCCAGGTAGTCCTTGAAGAACGTCCCGCCGGTGCCCCTGGCCCGGATGCCGATCTGCCGACGCACCATCAGGATGTGGTTGTGCCGCCAGGACTGGAAACGACGATCCACCTCGAAGGCGTTTTCGGCCAGTTGAAACAGGTCATGGTCGACCCAGCGTTTGCGGTAGACCTCCAGCAGGGTTTTGCCGCGGCGGCGGAAGGCTTCGAAAAATGCGTCGCGCAGGGTGCGCGGGTGTTCGGCCAGCAGGCCCGGCCACAACTGCTCGACCCGTTCTGTGTACTCCAGCCCGGCGGTCTGGCCCAGGCCGATCATGACTTCTACTTCGCGGAACTGGCGCGATTGCATGCCGGATGCACCGGTGAGCTCGCTGAGGAATTCGGCAAAATCGGCCGCCGTCAAGGTCTCCAGCACAGTCCAGTGCGCCTCGGCCAGTTTCAGTATCTCGGCCAGTCGGCGGATCAACCAGTTGGCCTGCGCCAGATCATCGCTGTCGAGCAGCGGCACGATGCGTTTGAGGTCGAAGATCACATGCTTGAACCACAACTCCAGCACATGGTGGGTGGTCAGAAAAATATGCTCTTCCGGGTGTGTGGTGATGCGCCGCATGGACGACAGCAACTGGTCGAGCTGAAGGTGGTAGGCGTAGTCGAATTGCGGTTTCGTCATGTCGCTGCTGGAGGGTTCTGTCATGTGGTCGCTCCGGTCTCAGGCGTTCAGGGGCTGCCGACCACCGTTGTCGCCGAACGCCTGTTCGCGGTACAGGCTCAGGGCGCGCATCACCGGCAGGTCGGACAGGCAAAAAAGGCAGGCGTCGTCCGTAGCGGAGCCGTTCACGTGTTCGTGCCATGCCCAGCTCGGCACACAGAAGATGTCGCGTTCACGCCAGTCATAACGTTTGCCGTTGATCACCGAATGCCCCTGTCCCTTGGCCACGTGGTACAGGTAGCTGCCGGTGTGGCGATGCGCTAGTGTGTGTTCCCCGGGCCGCAGCATCTGCATGGAGGCACCCATCGTGCGCATCACCGGGCCATTGGTGGCCGGGTTGACATACTCCATGAGCACGCCGTCGAAGGGTGAGCCGTCGCTGCAGCTGGCATATTTGCCGAGCGCGTCGTAGGTTGCCAGCCACTCGTACTTGAACATCGGGCTATAGCCGTGGGTCCAGGCGCCGCCTGCCGGGGTCAGTCCCGCGTTGCCCCAGGTCTTGGTCATGTCGTCGACCGCATGGGTGACGGCTTGCGACAGGTCGGGGTGTACCTCGTAAAAATTCGCCTCCATCGCGTTGACGAAAGGAATGTCCAGGCCGTCCTGCCAGATGCAGGTGCTGCCGTGCGCCGATACCGCGTGCTCATGCCAGGTGCCGTTCGGCGTCAGCACAAAATCATTCGCACCCAGTGTCATCTTGTGCCCATCGACGACGGTGTAGGCGCCAGAGCCTTCCATGATGAAACGGATCGCCGATGCGGAATGCCGGTGCGCACTGGCGACCTCGCCTGGCTGCATGACCTGCAGGCCGGCATATATCCATCCGACCGCCGCTGACACGTCGCGCCGCCCGGGGTTGTTCAGATAGATGACCCTGCGCCCGGCCTTTTCCGGCGTCACGAGGTCGAGCGAGCGCAGCACGTGTGCGCGCAGATCAAGATAACGCCAGACCACGGGCACGGACTGCGACACCGGCTGCCACGGCTCGATCTTGTTGGCCACGGTCCACAGGGCGCCGGCATGGATTCGGTCGAGTTCGTCGTAGTAGGCCAGCAACTCAGGCGTGTCTTCGACATTGGCCCGCCCGGCGACGTCTTCGCGGTGGTTTTCATGTGCTCTGGCCATGGGCTCGCGTCCTCGCTGTACGCCATTCCGAGGGAACTGGCCGTATGCTCAGCATAACCGGAAACTTTCGAAAATCCTGAATGCATCCGACTTCAAACATCAGGCCTGCCGATTGCTGCGCGAGCATCTGGAGCGCACGGCCCGGGATCTGGAGTGCCGCCTGCAGCAGCCCGCCGGGCCAATCGCGACAGTTGCAACGACGATGCGCTGACCAGCGCATCTGTGCCACGCCATGGTTTCACGTCCACTGCGTCGCATCGGCCTGATTGGTCACGGACAGATTGGCCGGGCCGTCGCCGATGCGGTTGCCGCCGGGCAGGCCGGGGCCTGGGAAATGGCTGCCATCCTGACGCGCAATGGTGCGGCAGGGAGTTTGCACCATGGTGCGCGGAAGAGCTTTTTCGAGGTACCGGTAGACCTGTACCTGGAATGCGCGGGACCGCAGGCGTTGACGCAGCTTGGCGAAGCCGCACTGATGCGCGCCGATGTCTGGAGCGTGAGCGGCGTGGCTCTGGCTGATGCGGTGGTGTATGCGCGGCTGCAGGCTGCGGGTGCCCGGCATGGCCATCGCCTGCGGTTGGTCGCGGGTGCGGTGGGTGGCCTGGACGCTGTGCAGGCTCTGGCCGTGGACCCGGCGGTGTGTGTCGACGTAACCGTGGTGGCGCCTGGCGGCGCGGCGTCTTTCACTGCCAGCGCGCGCGACGCTGCTGTGCGACTGCCGCATGGCGTCAATGTTGCAGTTGCCGTCGCTGTTGCCGGGGCCGGGTTGGACCGCACGATGGTGCAGTACACCAGCGACCGCGATCCGTCCAGTCATGCGATCGGTGTGCGTGCACGCAGCGCATACGGAGCCTTCGAATCGCGCCTGTTGCCCACTACCGATGCGCGGCGGGGCCTGCATGTGGTGGCGGCGTCACTGCTGGCGGCGCTGCGGCAGGCGGACCAGGTGATCTGGTCTGGCTAACTCAGAGCCCGGCTTGCCGCGCCGCCTTGCGTGCCAACACCCCGTGCGGGTTCGCCAGTTCGTCGAGCAGGGAAAAGTGGTGGTGGCCCGGCAGATCGATGACACGCGGTGGCATTCCGGTCCGCTCGCCCCACACGGCACTGAAATGCTCCTGCTGCCAATGGAACTGCTCGCTCTCGCGCCCGCCAACGGCAACAGTCAGGGCGCCGCAGGCGTGCCGCAGATGTTTGGCGGGTGACAGGGCCTGCGCCTCGGCCGGGTTCATGCGCAGATAGGCATTGACGTAGCTGAGTCGGACCGGTTCCAGGTCGTACAGACCGCTGAGGGACAGGCCGGCCTTGACCATGTCTGACGGACGCCCCGGCGCGAATGACGGCCAGTCGGTGGTCAGTGCGGTGGCGACCAGATGGCCACCGGCGGAATGCCCGGAGATCGTCAGCCGGTCGGGGTCCGCGCCCCAGTCGGTGGCATGGGCATACACGTGGGCGATGCCGGCTTTCACCTGGCGCACCAGTTCGGTCATGCCAACCGTCGGGCACAGCGCGTAGTTCAGTACGACTACCGTGCAACCTTCCGACACGAGACCACGGGCAACAAAGGAAAACTCCTTGCTGCTCATCGTGTACCAATAACCACCATGGATGAAGACATGCACCGGGGCGCGCGGTCCGGCGGCGCGAAACACATCGTAGTGCTCCTCGGGATGGTCGCCGAAGCGCACATTCAGCAGGCAGTCGCTGGTCTGGCGCAAAGCCAGGCTGTCGGCGCGCCAACGCTCCAGGTATTCGCCCGGGTTGGGAATGCGGGTCCCGCTGGCCTTGTACTGGTCGTCCAGTTGGGCCTGGTCGTAACCGTGCCAGAGGGCATCAGCCATGCTTGTACTCCCATTCGCTGACACTGGCAGCAGCGGGCTGCTGAAGCGCCTGCGCGGTGGTAGGGGAGGGACCCGGGCGCCCGTCGGACGGCCTGGGCCGGTATGGCTCAGGTCCCCGTTCTGGCCTTGATGTCGGCGACTTCCTGGGCTGTGACATTCTTCTTCTGGACATAGACTTTGTTCTCCACCTGCCAACCGACAAAGGGGGTGGTGACGTCGCCAAACTTGTCGTGTGTCATGGCGCCCGAGGCGCCGACATAACGCACGGTTTTTCCATCTCCCAGCAACTGCACGGCCTTCTTGTAGTCATCCACGGTGGCGGCGATCGGCGTGCCGTTCGGGTCGGTCACCCGGCCCATCGCAGCCGCGATGGCCCGTCCGCTCTTGTAGTCCTTGGCGGCCATCATCGCCAGGGAGATCAGCGCCGCGGCGTCATAGCCGGTGTCGCGGCCCGGCCCAACTCCTTTGCCCGCCTCAAAGCCGTATCGCTTCTCATAAGCCTCGTAAAAGGCCGCACGGCTGTTTGGCAGCGGCGCGCCAGGGGTCACGAACCAGGCTTCCTTCAGGTACTGTTCGCCGATTTGCTCGATCAGTTTGGCGTCGTTCATACCGAGCGGAAACATGAACTTCTGCGTGCCACCCAGGGCGATCCAGTCGCGCAGGATCTTGCTGCCGTCGATCACCGTCGAGACAATGAAGGCGCTTTGCGGTTTGCCCTCCAGCGCCTTGTTCACCTCGGCGCGATAACTTGGCTGCTCGGCGTTGTAGGTGACCTGCGCGCTGACCGTGCCGCCGAGCCCCTTGAACGTGGCCGCAAACTGCTTCGACAGGTTGTTGCCCCAGTCGTTGTTCAGGTTGACGATGGCGATGTTGCGGTGCCCGGCGTCCCACGCCATCTTGGCAATCGCCACTGCCTGCAGGGCATCGGACGGCTGTACCCGGAAGAACAGGCCATTGAGCTTGCCGTCACGCGCCATGTCGCTGAACGTGGGTGACGACGAGGCTGATGGGATCATCAGCACGCCCTTCTCGACTGTCACCGACGACAGGATCGGCCCGGTGACGCCGGACGTGATCGGCCCGACGATGGCGGGAACAGCATCGACGTCAACCAGGCGCCGCGCCGCGTCGACCCCGACCGAAGGTTGGGTCTGATCGTCCCGCACGATGTACTCCAGTTTGCTGCATCCGCCAACCTTCCAGCCTGCCGCATTCATGTGCTCGACCGCCAAGGCTGCGGCGTTGCTGATGGGCGGCCCGAATGTGGCATAGGAGCCGGTCAGCGACAGGGTGGCGCCGATCTTGGCCGGACAGGCCTGGGCCGGTGTGGCGAGCGCGCCGGCGGCGAGGCTGGCAAGGAAAATCCTGGTGAGCTTGTGCATGGGTCCGTCCTTGTTCAAACAAATGGTTGTATTCCAATGTGCGGCGCACCCGGCGCGTCCGCCGTCTCCGTCAAGCTTATGACTGCGTCCACCATTATGGTGTGCCCGGCCACGGCTTGTCCTCGAGCGAATTCTGATTACGCCGCATGATGCCGCCATGGCGGCCTGTGGCGTCGTTTTCGAGTTCATAACAGTCACCCAGCGGCCCACGGCGTCGCGCGCAAATGGCTGCGAGCATGGTGCGGTCGCTGTCGGCGAGCGTGATATCGAACACCTTCTGGTTGCGCGCGAGATTACGCGTCGATGTCGCGCCGACGATGCACCCGGCAATGCCGCTCTGGTCCAGTGTCCAACGCAGCGCGACTTCCCCGGGGCCCACGCCCAGGCGCTCGCCAATCGATTGCAGCGCGCGCAGCAATTCCTGGAACAATTCCCAGCTGCCGAAGTCTTCCATGATCAACTTGTATTTCTTGTGCGAGCGGTTCGCAAAGGGCTCGCCGGCTTCGGGCTTGCCAATCCAGTCGGTGGCGATGAAGCCCCCCAGCAGATGGCCGTAAGTGACGACCGCGATACCGTTCTCGCGGCAATAGGGCAGTTGCGCGCGTTGTGCGCGGTCGTCGACCAGCGAGCACTGCAGCTGGTTGACGACCACCGGCACGCCGCCATCGACCAGCGCCTTGAGCTGCGGTGTCGTGAAATTCGTGACGCCAATATGGCGGACTTTGCCCTGGCGTTGCAGCTCCTTGAGTACCAGCCCGGTCTCGACGGCACCCGGGACTTTCCAGTTCCACCAGAAAAACTGGACCAGGTCGAGCGTGTCGACACCCAGGCGTTGCAGGGAACGGTCGATCACCCGCACCGTATCGGCAGGCCGCAGCGTTGCCAATGCGTCCCAGTCCGGCACGTACTTGGTGTGGATTTGGATTTTGCGGCCGAGCTCCGGGTACTGGCGCCGGAAGTCTCCGATCATCTGCTCGACACCCAGGTAATGGTCGGCACAGTCAAAGCTGGTTACGCCGGCTTCCACGAAATTGGCCATGTCGCGAATCGCCTGCGCACGCTCGACACCCTGGCTGTGACCGCTGGAGAGGTGCCAGCCGCCCTTGAGCAGGCGTGAAATGCTGTATCCGGGCAGGATTTCCTGCCGTTCGATGGTCATCAGGCAACCTCCGTGCTGCGCACTGCGGAATTCGCCCTTGGGAGCGGCCCGGCGGCGCTCATGCCGCAGCCTTCCACAGACGCATGCGGGAGAAAAAATCTTCACTGGTGACCAGGTCGAACAAGCGGTCGATGTCCTGCTCGATCGCCTTGCGTACGCCAGGCGGGTCATGCGAGCGCAACGCGTCGAGAGCGAGCCGGTGGAACTCGACCCCGCGACCTTGGCTGGCGTCGAAAAACTCGGCCGACTGGCGGATGTACGGCCCGAGTTGCAGCCACAGGCTCTCGATCATGGGCGGCAGGACGGTGGAGCCCGACAGGTGGTACAGGCCGAAATGGAAGTCGTGGTTCTGGCGAACGCTGGTTTCCACCCGGCTGGTGTCGTCGGCCTGTGTTTCCTGCTCGACGATATCTACCAGCCGCTCGATATCCTGTGGGCCGGCCTTGCCCGCACCGAGCTCGGCGGCCAGGCCCTCGATGGCGCGGCGTGCACGGCGCAAGTCCTCCAGGCGTTCACGGTCCAGCACGGGTACACGCGTTGTCCGATTCGGCAAGGCTTCCAGGGCTTTTTCAGTGCATAACTGGCGGATGGCGTCGCGCACCGGCTGGGCGCTGGTGCCGAAGGCACTCGAAAGCTCGGAGATCGTCAAAGGCTGTCCCGGCGCAAACTGGCCCCGCATCAGCCGCTCCCGCAAGTCGCTGTAAACGCGGTCATGCACCGTCGAACGGACGATGGGAGATACGCCCAAACCTGCGGCTCCCGCCTGTGGTGTCCATGAATCCTTTGCGGTCGCAGTCATTGTTTGATCAAATATCTGATATCATATATTAACACATGTTCGACATGACAACGACGACACTGCGCAATAAGGCCCGATGACGATGCTTGAGCTCAAGGGCGTTTGCAAGGAATTCGGTGGCTTGCGGGCGGTCGACGACGTCACATTGAGCTTGACCCGTGGTGCCATCACCGGCTTGATCGGCCCCAATGGCGCTGGCAAGACGACCTTGTTCAACACGATCGCCGGAGCGCTGGCGCCCAGCAGCGGCTCGATCCTGTTCGATGGGCAGGAGATTTCCGGAAAAGCCCCGCACCAGATATACCGTTCCGGCATCGCCCGCACATTTCAGATTCCGCGGCCTTTCGGAGCCTTGTCGGTGCTTGAAAACGTGATGCTGGCGCCGCTCGGGCAATCGGGCGAAAAATGGTGGAATACCTTGGTCCGTCCGGGCCGCGTCCGGCAGGAAGAGCAGGTGAATCGCGACAAGGCGGTGAAAATCCTCGACTTCCTCAACCTGACCCGGTTGGCCGACGAGCCGGCGCGCAACCTGTCGGGCGGACAGCTCAAACTGCTCGAACTCGGGCGCACCCTGATGTCCGACCCGCAGCTGATACTGCTCGATGAACCCGGCGCCGGTGTGAATCCGACCCTGCTGGGGCAAATCATCGAGCGCATCGTGGAACTGAACCGCCGTGGCATCACGTTCCTGATCATCGAGCACAACATGGACATGGTCATGAACCTGTGCAGTCCGGTGGTGGTGATGGCGTCCGGGCGCCTGCTGATGCAAGGCAGCCCGCAGCAGGTGCGCCGCGATTCACGCGTGCTGGACGCCTACCTCGGCGGGGGCAGCTGATGCAGAGCGCGCCGCATCTCGAGGTGGTGGACCTGGTCGCCGGTTATGTGCCGGATGTGCCGATCCTGCGCGGCGTGACCCTGCATGTTCTCGGCGGCGAAATCGTCACCGTGCTGGGCCCCAACGGCGCCGGAAAGTCAACCCTGATCAAGGCGGTGGCGGGCCTGGTGCCAACCCAATCGGGCGCGATTCGGGTGCGCGGCGAGAACATCGTCGGTCTGGCGACCCACAAGCTGATCAGTGCCGGTGTGGCGTACGTGCCGCAGGTCGACAACATCTTCACCCGGCTCTCGGTGCAGGAGAACCTGGAGCTTGGCGGTATGGCGAGCCCGCGCGAGCTGGCTCAGCGGATTGGCGAAATGTATGCGTTGTTCCCTGATCTGGAGCGGCAACGTCGATTGGCCGCCGGTAAGCTGTCGGGCGGGCAGCGCCAGATGGTGGCGGTGGCACGTGCCTTGATGGCCCGCCCGCACTGCATCATGCTCGACGAGCCCTCCGCCGGCCTGTCGCCCAAGCTGACCGAGATGGTGTTTCAGAAATTGCTCGATATCCGGGCGCTGGGGGTCACCGTGTTGATCGTCGAGCAAAACGCGAGGGCGGCGCTGGCCATCTCGGACCGCGGTTATGTGCTGGCCGAGGGCCAGCAGCAATTCACCGGAACGGCGCGCGAACTGCTGGAGAGCCCGGAAGTCGGCGAGCTGTACCTCGGCTCCAGAACCAGGCTCGCGTCATGATGCAGGTGCTCGTCGACGGCATGGTCGCCGCGTCCTTCATCACCTTGGGTGTGGTGGGCCTGAGCATGGTCTTCAACATCCTGAACTTCCCCACTTTTGCACAGGGGGACCACATTGCCACCGGGGCCTATTTCGGGTTGGGACTGGTGGCTCTGATGGGCACTGTCGGCTCCATCTTCGGTCTGGGGTTCGGCTGGCCGTTGATCCTCGCGCTGATATGTGCGATGGTCTTGAACGCCGTGGTGGCGCTGGCCCTGGACCGGGCCATTTTTTCGCAGCTGCGGCGAAAGAACGCTTCGCGCATCAGCCTGATCATGGCCTCCTTTGGCGTCGCCCTGATGTTGCGCCACCTGATCATTGTCTTTGCCGGGCATGATCCTCAGTACTTCACTTTTGTTATCGAGCCGGCGCTTGACCTCGGTGGTGTGCGGATCACGCGCAATGAACTGATTTCGGTCTGTGTCACGGTGCTGATGGTGCTGGGCTTGCATCTCTTCCTGTCTCGCACATGGCTGGGAAAGTCGATGCGGGCGGTGTCTGAAAACCCGTCACTGGCACGGGTCAACGGCATCGACGTCGGTCGTGTGATCCTGTGGACCTGGGTCATCGGAGCAGCGCTGGCGGCGGTGGCCGGGGTGTTGCTGGGACTGGTCGTACAAATCCATCCCTTCATGGGTTTCGAGTTGTTGCTGCCGATGTTCGCCGCCTTGATCGTCGGCGGCATGACCAGCATCTACGGCGCTGTTCTTGGCGCCATCCTGATCGGATTGGCCGAGGGCCTGACCGTGCATTACCTGGCGCCCGAGTACCGGCAGGCCGTGTCGTTCATCGCTGTTTTCATCGTGCTGACACTGCGCCCGAACGGCATCCTGGGGGAGAAAGCCTGATGGACCTGCTCTCTTACGCGGTCTTCTTCAGCGTCACGGCAGGCATTTTTGCCATCGCCACACTCGGGCTGAACCTGCAGTGGGGCTTCACCGGCATCATGAATGTCGGTATCGTCGGCTTCTTTGGCGTAGGTGCCTATGCGGCGGCCTTTATCACCGGGCCAGACTACCGCGATGCGTTTGGCGGCTTCGGCCTGCACCCCGTGCTCGGGTACCTTGGCGCGATGCTGGTATCGGGGGTGATCGCCGCCATTGTGGGCATGCCGACGATTCGACTGAAGCATGATTTTCTGGCCATCGTGACGTTTGGCATCGCAGTGTGTATACAGCTGCTGGCGATGAACTGGAAACCGGTGACGCGGGGCTTCGACGGCTTGCACAGTCTGCCCAAACCGTTTGCGGCACTGGCTGGCTCGCCGTTTCGCGCCAATCTGTTGTACCTGATCATGGTCTTGCTCATCATTGCTGCCATCACCTTTGCGCTGGAGCGCATGGTCCGCTCGCCCTGGGGCCGCATGTTGCGCGCCGTGCGCGAAGACGAGCAGGCGGCAGCCGCACTGGGCAAAGACGCTTTTGCCATCCGCCTGCAGAGTTTTGTGCTGGGCTCGATGCTGATGGGCCTGTCGGGTGCGCTGTATGCCAATTTCCTTGGCTTCATCAGCCCGCAGGATCTGTTGCCGATCTTTACCTTTCAGGTGTTCGTGATGCTGATCGTCGGCGGCAGTGGCAACAACTACGGCGCGCTGCTCGGGACCGTGATCATCTGGGCGCTGTGGACCGTGACCGAGTCGGTGCTCAGCGCCATTCTGCCGCCGGGTTTGCGTCAGCAGGTGTCGGCGATCCGGGTCGTCATGGTCGGCGCCATCCTGGTCGCCATGTTGTTGTACCGGCCGCAGGGGCTGCTGCCGGAGCGGCGCAATGCTTCACGCGAAGCGCGACTCAAGCGCTGACTTCCCACCATTCTTGCCAGGAACGCCCCATGCCCAATGACGAATTCGAGCTCTATGACCTGCGGGTCGAGGTGGTGGCCCCGCCGGGCGTACGCATCCTGTGCAACGCCAAGGTCGGCGATTGGTTCGAAGTGCGTGGCGAGGTGCTGCACTTCCCCGACGGGCAGGGGTTCTCGATGTACTCGCTGGCAGCCATCATTCCACTGCTGCCGGCCAAGCAGCGAGCCACCGACGCACATGACTGGATGAGTACCGATGCCGAAGTTGCGTGTCCCGACCCCCATTGCCCGTCGCGTTTTCGCATTACCCGCTTGGGCAAGCGGACGTTCCGGCATGCCGACACGACGGTCGTGCCGCTGCCACCGACCTGATCTGTTGTTGTCAGCGTCACGCCCGGCTAGCGCAAACGCGGCGACATCGTGACGGAGTGTCACCCCCCCACCGAATAGCCGCGCCATGGCCGCAAAACAATCGTCCACCGTCCATGGCCAGGTCGAACTCGCCCCTGGTTTGTGGACGCCGCGCTGGATCACCGACGGCGCGTCCGCCGATTCGGCCAACCCTGCCCGGCCTTGCGTCACCACCTGGCGCCCCGAGGCAGGAACGTGGCAACTCGAACAGGTGCGCGCTGCTGTCGATGCACTGTGCAAGCGCATGGGTGTCGCTCACATCGACCTGCTGCACCTGCATTGGCGCGACTACACCGACCCGGCCTACCTGGATGTCATTGCCCACCTGTTGCACTTGCGTGCCCAGGGGCAGTTTGACCACCTGGGCGTGGCGCATTTCGACACCGATCACCTGCGCCTGCTGCTGCGCCACGGTGTTCCGGTCGCGACCAGCCAGGTCGGGATGTCGCTGCTGGACCGGCGGGCACTTGTTCGCATGGTTGAGCTCTGTCAAAGTAACCCGGTTCAGCTGTTGGCCTGCGCTCCGCTGGCTGGCGGGCTGTTGACCGATCGTTGGCTCGATCAATTGGAGCCGGCTGAAATCCCCGAGGCAGGTCGGTCAGGACATGCCGCCTTGGTGCGGGCAATCGGTGGTTGGTCTGCCTTGCAGTGTGTGCTGCAGGCATTGCGTCGCATTGCAGACCGGCATCAGGTGGTGATCGCGGATGTGGCCATGCGCTGGGTGATGGACCAGCCGGGTGTCGCCGCCGTCCTGATCGATGACGCGATGCCTATCGATGACTCGACAGCATGGAGGAAGCGGTTGGACGGCTTGTCGCTGAATGGCGACGACAGGGCCCAACTGCAGGCGGTGCTGGATGCAACCCTGCCACCCGCGGGCGACTGCGGGGCGGAGCATCATGCAGGTGCCGTTGCGTCTGTCACCGTGCCCAGAGGGTCTACAACCACCAGTGCTGGTGTATCGCGGTTGCGCCCGCAGCCCAGTAGCCAGTGGGTTGATCGCGCAGGCGGCTCGCGGGCGCTGCGGACAGGGTCACGCGTCGTGGTCGCCGGCACCAATGCGATGCATGGTGCTTCCATGGTCGTGGCCCGTGGCGACGCCGAGGCCCAGGCTGTGTTTGCGCTCGACAAGATCGCTGCAAGTTTGCACGCACTCGGAGCCAGCCTGCAGCATGTCGTGCGCACCCGTGTCTACCTGCGCGACCTGAACGCGGCCAGCGGCGTGGCAGCTGTCCACGCCCGCGTGTTTGCCGGAGTTTCCCCAGCCAGCACGGTGTTGGGGGTGGCCCAGCTCACGGATGACTGCGAAGTGGAAATCGAAGCCGAAGCCGAACTGCCTGCCCCGCCGCGCGCTTTCATCAGCAGTGGCACAGCCTACGAGGCGCTGGCGGGTTATTCACGGGCGGTTGTCGAGGACGACTGGGTTTTCGTCTCCGGTACCGTCGGTGTGGATCCCGCGACCGGTGTCTGGGCGTCCGGCGCACCCGCCCAGGCGCAGCGCGCCATCGACACCATCGAGGCGGCGTTGCTCCGCGCTGGTCTCGCATTGCTCGACGTTGTGCGGGTGGTGGTCTACCTGGCCAGTCGCGACGATGTTTTGCCAGTCAGCGAGGTCATCCGCGAACGGTTCGGCCCGGCCCGACCGGCCAACACCACCCTGTGTGTACCGCTCGCGCTGGAGGAGTGCCGGGTTGAGATTGAAGTGACCGCCAGACGCCGCGCAAAAAGCGGATGACCCCGGCGGGGTCGCCAGTGCAAAAGGAACCAACCGTATGCAGTTTCACCTCAATGGATTTCGAACCGGCGACCCCGCTCTGCTGGATGCTGCGGCGCCAACTGTGGCCGCACCTGCGGGAAGTGCGCTTCCCGGCGTCGCAGACGTACTGATCGTCGGTTGCGGGCCGGCCGGGCTGACCCTCGCCGCGCAACTGGCGGCTTTTCCCGATATCCGGACCGTGATCGTGGAACAGAAACTTGGCCCCCTGCAGCTCGGGCAAGCCGATGGCGTGGCCTGCCGGACGATGGAAATGTTCGCGGCGTTCGGTTTTGCCGAACGTGTCTTGAAGGAGTCCTATTGGGTCAACGAGACGGTATTCTGGAAGCCCGACGACAGCGATGGCAGCCGTATTGTGCGCAGCGGTCGCGTGCAGGACGTGGAGGACGGCCTGTCACACATGCCGCATGTGATACTGAACCAGGCTCGCGTGCACGATTTTTATCTCGAGACCATGCAGCGCTCGCCCTCGCGGCTGGTGCCGCATTATGGTCGCCGCCTGATGCAGCTCGAGCGGACGTCCGATGCCGAGTCGGACTACCCGGTCGTGCTGCGGTTTGAGCGGCAAGACGATACGCACAAGGGCGATTTGGAGACCATCCGGGCACGTTATGTGGTGGGCTGCGACGGCGCGCGCAGCACGGTCCGCCAGTCCATCGGCCGGTCACTTCAGGGCGATTCGGCGAACCACGCCTGGGGCGTCATGGACGTACTCGCGCTCACCGACTTCCCGGACATCCGACTCAAGGCCCTGATCCAGTCGGCGGCAGAAGGCAGTATCGTTCTGATCCCGCGCGAAGGCGGCTACCTCGTGCGCATCTATGTCGAATTGGACAAGCTCAACCTGAACGAGCGCGTGGCGGCGCGCAACATCAGCATCGAACAGCTGATCGCAGCAGCACAGCGCGTCTTCCACCCCTACACGCTGGAGGTGAAGGAGGTCGCGTGGTGGTCGGTCTATGAAATCGGCCAGCGGCTGTGTGACCGGTTTGACGATCTGCAGCCCCATGAGGTCGAGACGCGCCTGCCGCGCGTATTCATTGCCGGCGATGCATGCCACACCCACAGCCCGAAAGCCGGCCAGGGAATGAACGTGTCCATGCAGGACAGCTTCAACCTGGGCTGGAAACTTGCGGCGGTGCTGCGCGGTCGCTGTTGCCCGAGCCTGCTCCATAGTTATTCGGCCGAGCGCCAGGCGGTAGCCAGGGAGCTGATCGACTTCGACCGGGAGTGGGCGGCCATGCTCAGCGCGCCGTCGAAGAAGTCAGGCGATCCGTCCGGCTCGGGTGTCGAGCCGGCCGAGGTGCAGCGTTACTTTGTGCGGCACGGTCGTTACACGGCCGGCACCGCAACGCGTTACCAGCGTGGCCTGCTCACCGCAGAGTCCACCCACCAGCACCTGGCCGAAGGGCTGGTGATCGGCACCCGCTTTCACTCCGCGCCGGTCATCCGCATGGCCGACGGCAGGCACATGCAGTTGGGTGAGGCCTTGGCCGCGGATGGTCGCTGGCGTCTGGTCGCATTCGCCGGCCGCGGTGATGATGCCGGACCAACGTCGCCTGTCGGCAGGCTGTGTGATCACCTCGTTGGGTCTGCCCAATCGCCCTTGCGGCGTTACACCCCGGCAGGTGCGGATGCAGACGCCATCTTCGATGTGCGCTGCGTGTTCCAGCAAAGCCACCATCAACTGGTTATCACCGCAATGCCCGAACTGCTGTTCCCGCACAAGGGGCGCTTTGGTCTTCGCGACTATGAAAAGGCGTTCTGCGCGCTTGCCGGTACGCCACTACAACCAAGCCAGGACATCTACAGCATGCGCCGCATTGACCGCACACAGGGTTGTCTGGTGGTGGTGCGGCCCGACCAGACCATCGCACACGTTTTGCCGCTACAGGCAACGGACAGGTTGGCAGACTTTTTTGGCTCCTTCATGCTGGACGCCTGAATGCAGCGTCTGCCGTGCCATCGGCGGAGTAACGGCACGGGCGTGGCCGTCAGGCCTGTGTGCGCTACTCGAGCTTCATGCCCGAACTCCTGATCACCGCACCCCAGCGCGCGTGGTCCGCCGTCACCATGGCCGCGAATTGCTCACGCGGCATGGCTCCCTGGTCGAGCGCCAACTCGTTCAGTTTGGCCACGATGTCGGGTTGCTTGAGGGCGCGGACAAATTCGGCGTGCAGCCGCTGCATCAGCTCCGGCGGGGTTTTGCCAGGCGCGAACACTCCCACCCAGCTGAACGCCTCGAAGCCCGGTATGCCCTGTTCCGTGAAGGTGGGAATGTCCGGTGTCCAGAGGGAACGGGCTGGCGTGGAGACGGCCAGGGCGCGCACCTTGCCGCTGGCGACATGCGCCTTGAGCGTCGCGTAGTCCACAAAGGCGGTGGATATCTCGCCGCTGAGCAAGGCCTGCACCACCGGCCCGGCACCCTTGTATGGCACGTGCACCATGTCCAGGGCCGCCACTTCGTTGAGCTTGTAGCCGTACAGGCTGCCGATGGAGCCGATCCCGACCGAGCCATAACTGTGGGTCTTGGGTTGCGCCTTGACCTCGGCCACGAACTCCCGTGCGGTCTTCGCCGAGGTCTTGCCGGTGTTGACCGCCAGCCACAAAGGCGACGAAAACAGGTCGGTGACCGGGGCCAGGTCACGCAGGGAGTCGAACGGCACCGATGCCAGCAGGGCCGGAGCCTGCACCAGCAGCTGGTTGGTGACCAGCACGGTGTAGCCGTCGGGCGCCGACTTGGCCCCCCGCTCGGCGCCCACGACGCCGCTGGCGCCAGGCTTGTTTTCCACGATCACGGGCTGCTTGAGCAAGTCGGTCATCTTCTGTGCCACCAGACGCGAGATCAGGTCACTTGGCCCGCCCGGGCCGAAGGCGACGACGATCCTGATGGTGCGGTTCGGATAGGCTTGTGCCAGCGCGAATTCGCCAGGCAACGCGCCGGTCGCCATGACGGCCAACGAGCGGGTGATGGCTGTCCTGCGTGAGATCATCATGGGTGGGTCTCCTTGTTGCGATTGCCGACGCGCCGGATCGGCTGGGCCAACGGCCTGTCGCGACTGCATTCGGTCGCCGTCTCTGCGGCGGCGCCGCGAGGCAGACAGGGCGTCATCGAAATTAGAAACACAAAAATGCTGTAATTCAAACCCATTTCGACATTTCTCCCAATGGATAAGAATATTACCCCCGTCGTCGGTGCCCAGAGTGCCGGCAAGGTGCTGATTCTGCTGAAACTGGTGGGTGCCAGCCACCCGCAAGGTGTTCGGCTCACCGACCTGATCGTGCAAAGCGGGCTGGACCGCTCGACCACGCATCGCTTGCTGGTGTGTCTGATGGAGGCCGGCTTTGTCGAGCGCACCGCCGCCCGCAAGTTGTACCGGCTGGACATGGAGGCGATGCAGCTCGGATTGGTGTCGGCCGGGTTGACCCCCTTGGTAGAGCGTTTCCGCCCGGTCATGCAGCGGGTGGCCCGGACCACAGGCGACACCGTGTTCTTGATGGTGCGCAGTGCCGACCATGCACTGTGTCTGCACCGCGAAGAGGGGCCCTACCCGATCAAGGCGTTTGTCGTCGAGCCGGGAACGCGACGGCTGCTGGGCACCAGTTCGGTCGGTATTGCCGTACTGGCCAGTCTGCCGGACGCCGAATTGCTGGCGACCTACGCCCGGCACGTGGCCGAGTACACGGCGGTCGGTATGCCGTTGCAGCGCCTGCAGCAAATGGTCCGGGCGGCGCGTGCGAACGGCTTTGTCGAGATGGACGACTTCCGCACCAAGGAAACCAGTGGCGTCGGTTGCGCTGTGCGCCTGTCGAGCAACGGCCATGGTGGCATCAGCGTGGCGGCGATCAACTCGCGCATGCCGACGCAACGACGCAGAGAAGTGGGTGCTGAACTGCAGCGTGAAATGCAGGCCTTTGCATGGCATCGCCCCGCGCCCTGAAGTCAGTGTGTTTTTGCCTTTCAATTTCCCACATGTTGAGAAGTTGGCCAAAATGCGTTTGCCAATGCAGGCGGCGTGTCTATCATCTGCATCGCTTCCCTGCGCCGGTCAGCGTGCGGAACGCCTTGGGTGGATGGCATTGAAATCGAAAGACCCTCTGGATGACTACCGAATTGAGCGACGCGCAGAAGATTGCCATTTTCCGGGCCATGGAGGACGCCTGGCAGGCCAAGCGGTGGCGTGTGTGCGCCGACTTGCTTGCGCCCGATGGCGTGCTGCATTCCATGATGCTCGAGCCAGTGGTGGGGCGTGAGGTGTTTTATGAGCGCATGGTCAAAATGGAGCGGCCGAACAAGGAGATCAGGATGCACATCCATCGCATCGGCGTGATCGACGGTGCCGTGGTGGCCGAGCGGACTGACGAAATATCGGTTGACGGTGTGGTCCGCAAAGTGCACGTGGTGGGCATCATGGAGTTCGATGGCCCGCTGATCTCGCTGTGGCG
Organism: Betaproteobacteria bacterium; assembly: GCA_031363785.1. Taxonomy (GTDB): domain Bacteria; phylum Pseudomonadota; class Gammaproteobacteria; order Burkholderiales; family Burkholderiaceae_C; genus CAISIP01. The sequence continues at coordinate 1,880 of JANLVB010000004.1, read as the reverse complement.
CGAGTACTACGACCGCGCCCAGCTGCTGCGTGCGCGCGGCGAAGTCGTGGCCTGAGCACTGCCGGGTATTGCCATGGCCAATGCACCCCTGAAGAAGATCATCACCTTCTACTGCCGGTTCACGCCCAGTTACAGCGCCATCGGTTACCACGCGCGGCGTCTTTTCTGGCGTCGCTTCAAGGCGGACTTTTCGGGTCAGACCTGGCTGATCACCGGCGGCTCCGAGGGCATCGGTGGTGCGGCGGCCCGGTCCGCCGTGGCGGGAGGTGCCACCGTTATTGCCGTCGCCCGAGACGGCGGCAAGCTCCAGGAGTTTGCGGCGTCGGTCCGTGGGCCCGGCAAGGTGGTCACCGAAGTGGCAGATTTGTCGCTGCAGAGTGGTATCTGGGCGCTGCTGCAGCGTCTGCAGGCCCGAGGCGTCAGCATCGATGTGCTGGTCAACAATGTGGGCATACAAAAGCGCGACCAGGTTATCACCGGCGAAGGCCTGGAGACTTCGTTTGCAACCAACATCCTTGGCCACTACCTGCTGACGCGCGAGCTGCTGGGCCGCAATCTGCTCGGACGGGACGCTGCAGTGATCGAGGTGTCGTCGGGCGGCATGTACAACCACGCCATGGTTGTCCGGGACCTCAATTTGACTGGCGAGGGTTATCTGGGTGTGCGCGCCTACGGGCTGTCGAAGCGGGCGCAGGTGATGCTTGTAGCGCACTGGCGCCAGGAGTATGCGGGTAGCGGCAAGTTGTTTTATGCCATGCATCCCGGCTGGGTGGATACGGCAGCTGTTGGTCGATCGATGCCGCGTTTTCGCGCCATCCTCAAGTCGGTGTTGCGTGAACATGCGCAGGGGGCCGACACCATTGTCTGGTTGGCAGCCACCCATGCACAGCAACGGGCAGCCGAGGCAATCTGGTTTGACCGCAAGGAGCGCGCGGTGCATATCTATGAACACACGCCGAAGTCGACGGCAACCGGTGCGGAACTGGTGGGCATGTTGGAGGCTAACCTGTTGCCGTCCCGCGACGAGCATTAGCAGGTGCAAAGTTGCGGCATTTTGCGCCGATGTGGCCAGTGTCAGGTGCCGACAAGTTCGCAAGGAGACGCCCATGAAACCGCTGATCGAGCAAGCCCGCATCGTCCAGAACTGTTACGTTGTCCCGGACCTGGAGCAGGCCTGTGCACAAATGCACCAGCTTTACGGCATCGGCCCGTTTCTCGGCGGCCAGCCGGGTGAGTTGCGCGACCATGTGTACCGCACCCGCGTTATGCCACCGATTCGTTACCGCAGCGTGTTTGTGCAGTCGGGTGAACTCAATGTCGAGCTGATACAACCACTGTCCGCGGCGCCCAGCGCGTTCCACGATATGTTCCCGGATGGTGGGCCGGGTTTTCACCATGTCGCCTTGTTCTGCGACGACTATGCCAGGGAGCGCGATGCCTTCGTAGCCGCTGGCTTCCCGGTCGCCAGCGAGTTCACTGCCGGCGTTGGCGCGCAAATCTGTTACATCGATGCGCGCGCCGTGCTCGGCCACATGATCGAGCTGTACCCGGAACATGCGGCAATTCGGGCCAAATACCAGCAGACCCGCGACGCCGCCGCCGCCTGGGATGGGCGCGAGCTCATCATCCCCTGGTCGAACGGGTGACGGCGCGGGTTGTGGGTTTCCACCGGTCTGAAAATTGCTTAGGCGCTGCTAGACTGATTTCACACAATCTTGTGTTGAACAGCAGGTGCCGCACCATGCCAGATTCGAGCGATTCAACCCGGCGCAGTTTTCTGGCCGTCACTGCGGGACTGGGCGGCGCTGCCATGTTGCCGCTGGCCACGGCCCAAAGCGCCAAGTGGCCGACCAAGCAGATCCGCATCGTCGTGGCCTTCC
>JANLVB010000589.1:0-7184 GCA_031363785.1 Betaproteobacteria bacterium | reverse complement strand
CGGCGCCCGGTACGGAGTTCCCCTGATGCCGCGGCGCAGGCGCCGCACGACACTGCACGCTTCGTCGTTCGCTCGACAGCTATCTGGAAGGAACTCGCCATGAAGTTGGCCACCGCCGTACTCGTTGCCACCGTTGCCGCGCTGGCCGCCGCCGGCCCGGCGCTGGCGCAGGACAACAAGTTGCGCCTGCTGACCTGGGCCGACTACGCGCCCAAGGAAGTGGTCGCGCAGTTCACCAAGGAGACCGGCATTGCGGTCGAGCTCACGCTGTCGAATAACGAGGAGATGATCTCAAAGTTGCGCGCCACCGGCGGCGCTGGCTTCGATCTGGCCCAGCCCTCGCAAGACCGCATCACCGGGCCGCAGCAGGAATTCAAGATCTACAAACCGATGGATTTGAGCAAGCTCAAGACCGACCTGTTCATCCCGTCCATGCTGGCCTCCACCAAGAAAAACACCACGCTCGACGGAAAGGTCTATGGCCTGCCGCACGTCTGGGGCACAGACGGCCTGGTGGTGAACACCAAGCTGGCCAAGATCGCCAACTACCCCGACCTGTGCAAGGCCGAATACAAAGGCAAGACTGCCGTGCGCCTGAAGCGCCCGACCCTGCTGGCGTTTGCCTTCGCCTCCGGCAAGGACCCGTTTGCCCTGTATGGCAACCCGAAGGCGTATGCGGCGCTGATGGATGAAGTCGGCAAGACCATGATTGCCTGCAAGGGCAACCTCAAGTTCTTTTGGGACAACAAGGACCAGTTGACCAATGGCATGCGCACCGATGAGATCGTCGGCGCCATGATGTGGGACACCGGTGGCTGGAAACTCAACAACGACAAACCCGAGGTGCAGTTCATTGCGCCGAAATCCGGTGCAATGGGCTGGATCGACACCTTCGCCATCCCGGCCAAGGGCAAGAACGACGCTGCCGCCTACGCCTGGATCAACTTCAACATGCGGCCTGAAATCGCCGCCAAGGTGGCGGGCTCGGCCGGCAACTTCACCGCCTCCAAGGGTGCCGACCAGTTGATGGACGCCAAGCTCAAGGCCCAGTTTGCCGCCAGCTTCCCGCCTGCCGCCTTGAGCAACGTGAAGTGGTACCCCGCCGTACCTGCAGGCCTGGAAGAGATTGAAGGCCGCGTGCTCGACCGCATCAAGGCCGCCAACTGAAGCCTGCCGCCCGAAGCGACCTGCAGGCGGTCGGTGTCTCCAAGCGCTACGGTAGTTTTGCTGCCGTGGACGACCTGTCCTTCAGCGTCGCACGGGGCAGCTTTTTCTCCATCCTCGGCCCCTCGGGCTGCGGCAAGACCACGCTGCTGCGTATGGCCGCGGGCTTCCTGCAGCCCGATAGCGGTGACCTGCTGATCGGAGGCAGGTCCATGGCCGGCGTGCCGCCTAACCGGCGCCCGGTGAACATGGTGTTTCAGCACCTGGCGCTGTTCCCGATGATGTCGGTGGGTGACAACGTCGGCTACGGCCTGGCGCGCCGCGGCATGGCAAGGGACGAGATCAAGCGCCGTGTCGGCGAGATGCTGGAGCGTGTCAGCCTGCCGGGCGCACAGGACAAACGCATCGACCAGCTCTCGGGCGGGCAAAAGCAACGTGTTGCCATCGCGCGCAGCCTGGTACTTGAACCAGCCCTGCTGTTGCTCGATGAGCCGCTGGGGGCGTTGGATCTGAAACTGCGCGAGCACATGAAAATCGAGCTCAAGCAGCTGCAGGCCGCCTTCGGCACCACCTTTGTCTACATCACGCATGACCAGTCGGAGGCGCTGGTGATGTCGAACCAGGTGGCGGTGATGCAGCACGGGCGTTTCGAGCAGCTCGGTACCCCGCAAGAGCTGTACTACGCGCCGCAAACGCCCTTCGTGGCCGGCTTTGTCGGTTCCAACAACCGGGTACAGGGCCGCGCCACGCAAGTGGCATCCGGCCTGGTGGCACTCACCAGTGCCCAAGGCCTGGAAGTGTGGGCACAGGCCGTAGGCCCGGTGCGCCCGGGCGACGCGGTGCAGGCTTATGTGCGGCCTGAAGTGGCCAACCTGACGCGTGATGCCAGTGTTTTTGCCGCTGCCGGCTTTCCGCATTACCGCGCCACCGTGAGCAGTTTGTTGTTTGACGGCGCCAACTCGGCCGTGTTGCTGCGCGAGCAGCAGTCGCAGGCCGAATTTCGCATCGCGCTGCCGCAGACCGGGCAGTTCGCCGATCTCAGGGTCGGGGAAACCGTGCACTTCGGCTTCGACCCGCAGCGCGCGGTGTGTTTTGCTGCCGCAGCGGCGGAGAATGGCCATGCAGGCTGAGTCAGGCCGGGGGGGCGCCGGGCTGCTGTTCCTGCTGCTGCTGGCGCCCGCAGTGTTATGGCTGCTGCTGCTGGTGTTGTTGCCCCATGTGGAGCTGGGCATCCTGTCGCTGCGCGTGCGCACTGCCCCGGGTGAATATGCCCCCAGCGCAGCGCAGTACCGCACGTTTGTCGAGGAACCGCTGTATTGGCAGACCTTTGTTCGCACCGCCGTGATCTCCGTCCTGTCCACGGTATTGACGTTGTTGCTGGCTTTTCCCATCGCCTGGACGATTGCCAAGATCGCACGTGGACGCACCAAGTCGGCCATGTTTGTGTTGTGCCTGATCCCGTTCTGGGTCAGTGAAACCGTGCGCGCCCTGGGCTGGATGATCCTGCTGCGCGAATCTGGCGTATTGCCCGGCCTGCTGGTGGCTCTCGGCGTCACGGCGGCACCGGTGGAGCTGCTCTACAACGATGCGACCATTCTGGTCGCTCTGGTCTACACCTCGATGCTTTTCATGGTGGTGCCGCTGATCAGCGCGCTGGAAAGCCTGGACGACTCGCTGATCGAGGCGGCCTACGACCTCGGTGGCAACGGCTGGTCGATCTTGCGCCAGATCATCATCCCGCATGCAGCGCCCGGCATCGTGGCCGGCTGCATTGTGGTCTTCATGCTCACCCTGGGCAACTACCTCACGCCTACCCTGCTGGGTGGCAAGAGCTCGCAGTGGTTCACCGAGCAGATCTACACGCAGTTCATCACCCGCTTCAACTGGGAGCAGGGAGCGGCATTTGGTTTTCTGCTGCTGGGTCTGTCCACCGCCATCGTCTGGCTCGGGCTCAAACTCAGCGGCCAGAAGTTTGGCGAAGTGATGCAGCGCACATGATTCCGTCCCTGCCCCGCCCGCTGTGGCTGCGTACCAGCACGGTCGTGTACTGCCTGCTTTTCTTCGGTTTTCTGTTCCTTCCATTGGCCGTCGTCGCCACCTTCGCCTTCAACGATGCCCCCTACCCGGCCCCACCCTGGCGCGGCGCCACGTTGGACTGGTTTCTCGGCAGTGCAGATACAACCCGGCGCGGGCTGTTCGCCGACACCGCGCTCCTGGGCAGCCTGTGGACCAGCGCCGTGGTCGCCACCTGGGTCACCGTGCTGGCGGTGCTGATCGGCACTGCCAACGCATTTCTGATCGAGCGCACGCAATTTCGCGGCAAGTCGGCTTTGTCGCTTCTGATGCTGGCGCCACTGGTGATACCGGGCGTGATCCTGGGCATTTCGATCCTCGCCTTTGCCAGCCGCATCGCCAATCTGGCCGACGACCTGTTTAGCCTGGAGCTGGAGTTCCTGCGCCCCGGCCTGCCGCTGGTGGTGTTGGGGCAGTTGTCGTTTGTGGTGTCGATTGCCACGCTGACCATTGCGGCCCGGCTCAAGCGCTTTGACATCACGCTGGAAGAGGCGGCCTACAACCTGGGCGCATCACGCGCTGCCGTGTTCACCACCATTACCCTGCCCTACCTGCAGCCAGCGTTGATTGGGGCGGCGGCCATCGCCTTTTTGATGTCGTTAGAGAATTTCAACACCACACTGATGCTGGTGGGCTCGGACGCGCCACTCACCGTGATGATGTACGGCCGCATGCGCGAAGGCGCCACACCGGTGCTCAACGCCGTCAGCCTGCTCCTGTTGGTGGCATCTGCGATGCTGGCATTGACGTTGTTGCGGGGCTCCAGGAGCCGATGACCAGTGCAGGCTGAGCCCGGCCAACCAGCGCCGCCGACTGTGACCCGCGCGCGCTGGCGCGACCGACGCGCAAATTGATCGCGCGCACCCGCTCTGCCAGATACGGCCGGGTTGCATCACGACAACAACCGTGAAAAGATGGCACATCTTGTCGTTTTTCAGCGGCAATCCGTATTCCGCTCAGGACCGCACGGCAGTTTATTGATCTTTGCATAATTCATGACATCACCACAGCGTAGCCTGCATCCAGCAAGCGGCGATGATCGAAGGTCGCTTTTGAGCGCTCTTGAGTTTGTTGCGTGCGGTGATGTGCAGCTCGCTCAAGTCGTTGGGGCAGAAGTTGGCCAGCGCGTGTCGCTTGAGCCAAGCCCACAGGTATTCGACGGGGTTCAGGTCGGGTGCATAGGGCGGAAGAAAGGCAATCTGGATGTGCCCGCACAGCGTATCCACATAGTCGCGCACCAAGTGGCTGCGATGCGCTTTGAGCCCATCCCAGATCACCAGCAGGGGTTGCTTGAGATGAGCCTTGAGCGCCTTGAGGAATTCGACCACCTCTTCCTTCTTGATGCTTCCCTCGTGCAACCTGAACATGCAGTTGGTGCGGGTGAGTCCAGCGATGACCGAGACGTGATTCCAGTTGAAGTGAAACTGGATGATGGGAGTCTGGCCTTTGGGTGCCCAGGTACGCACACGCGTGGGTCGCTCGCTGATTCCGGATTCGTCCACGAAGACGATCAGTCGGCCGTCTCGCTTGGCTTTTTTTTAAGGGCCGGCCAGGTACTGCGTTTCCAACTGCGTACGCCATCCTCATTGCGTTCGATGGCGCGCTTCTCCGGCTTTTGCGCGCTGAATCCCAAGGAGCCCAGAATGCGCCAGACATTTGCTTGGCTGAAGCGTACGCCATGCATGCGTTCGATGACTGCGCCAACCCGTTTGAGGGTCCACAGTTCAGTGCCAAATCCGTGTTCTGTAGGGCTCTGCAGAATGGCCGCACGCACCGAGGCCAATTGGTCGTCGTCGAGCTTGGCCGGTCGACCGCGCCCGGGCACGGATCGCAGAGCATCGATGCCGCCTTCATCGAACAAGGCTCTCCACGTGTACACGGTTTGGCGTGCCACCCCCACTGCCAGCGCAACCTCTGCGCAACCCTTGCCTCTTTGCAGCATCCGCCCGGCACGTAACCGCTTCTTTACCGCTTCGCTCAACCGCTTTTGCACCATGACCATATTCTCCAGCAATGACTCTGGAGACATAACGTATGAGAGACAAATCGGTTGTCATGTTTTTAGAAAATATCAATAATGAGGCTGCGGCCAGCGCATTTCCCTTACAGTCAACTGAGGATTGGCGCCCCGCGTTGAGCACGCAGGGTCAAGCTGGGTAACGTAGTCGGAAAGTCATTTCTCTTCTTTGGAAACAGGGGGCACTATGGACGTTATCGGAAACTTCGTGGCACGCTACGCGCGAAAAAGGGAAGAAGAACTCTCGGTCGATGAATACCTGGCTGAGTGCAAGCGCAACCCGCTGGCCTATGCGACCGCTGCGGAGCGCATGCTCAGCGCCATTGGCGAGCCGGAACAGGTCGACACCCGCAACGACCCGCGCCAATCGCGCATCTTCGCCAACAAGGTGATCAAGCGTTACCCGGCCTTTGCCGAGTTCTACGGCATGGAGGACGCCATCGAGCAGGTGGTGAGTTACTTCCGGCATGCTGCGCAGGGCCTGGAAGAACGCAAGCAGATCCTGTACCTGCTTGGGCCGGTGGGTGGCGGCAAGAGTTCCATCGCTGAGCGACTCAAACAATTGATGCAGCATGTGCCGTTTTATGCGCTCAAGGGTTCACCGGTCAATGAGACTCCGCTGGGCCTGTTCGACCCGCTCGAGGATGGCCCGATCCTGCAGCAGAACTTCGGCATCTCCAGCCGCTACCTGCAGCGCATCCTGTCGCCCTGGGCGGTCAAACGCCTGGACGAGTATGGCGGTGATATCCGCCAGTTCCGCGTCGTCAAGCGTTACCCCAACATCCTCAAACAGATCGGCGTGTCAAAGACCGAACCCGGTGACGAAAACAACCAGGACATCAGCTCGCTGGTCGGCAAGGTAGACATCCGCAAGCTCGAGAGTTTCGCGCAGGACGACTCCGACGCCTACAGCTATTCGGGCGGCCTGTGCCTGGCCAACCAGGGCCTGCTGGAATTTGTCGAGATGTTCAAGGCGCCGATCAAGGTGCTGCACCCGCTGCTCACCGCCACCCAGGAAGGCAACTACAAGGGAACCGAAGGGTTTGGCGCGATCCCGTTCGACGGCGTGGTGCTGGCGCACAGCAACGAGAGCGAATGGAAGGCGTTTCGCAACAACAAAAACAACGAGGCGTTTCTTGACCGCATCTACATCGTCAAGGTGCCCTATAGCCTGCGGGTGAGCGAAGAGACGCGCATCTACGAGAAGCTGATCCGCGACTCGTCGCTGGGCCAGGCCAAGTGCGCACCCGGCACACTGAAGATGATGGCGCAGTTCTCGGTGCTGACACGGCTCAAGGAGCCGGAGAACTCCAGCCTGTACAGCAAGATGCAGGTCTATGACGGCGAAAGCCTCAAGGATACCGATCCGCGTGCCAAGAGTTTCCAGGAATACCGTGACTACGCCGGGGTGGATGAAGGCATGAGTGGTGTGTCGACGCGTTTTGCATTCAAGATCCTGTCCAAGGTGTTCAACTTCGACAGCACCGAGGTGGCCGCGAACCCGGTGCACCTGATGTACGTGCTGGAGCAGCAGATCGGGCGCGAGCAGTTTGCCGCCGAACTCGAGACACGCTACATCGGCTTCATCAAGGAGCATCTGGCGCAGCGTTATGCCGAGTTCATCGGCAAGGAGATCCAGACCGCCTACCTGGAGAGCTACAGCGAATACGGCCAGAACATCTTTGACCGCTACGTCACCTACGCCGACTACTGGATCCAGGACAACGAGTACCGCGACTCCGATACCGGCGAGGTGTTCGACCGCTCCTCGCTGAACGGCGAACTGGAATAAATTGAAAAACCCGCCGGCATCGCGAACCCGAAGGATTTTCGCAACGAGATCGTCAACTTCGTGCTGCGCGCGCGCGCCAACAACCAGGGCAACAACCCGATCTGGACCAGCTACGAGAAGCTGCGCGTGGTGATCGAG
>JANLVB010000586.1:0-1504 GCA_031363785.1 Betaproteobacteria bacterium | reverse complement strand
CTGGAAGCCAGCGGCGCGGTGGGCACCACTTTCCGCAGCCGCGGCCAGGACCTGCGGCTGCAGGGCACCCAAGCTGCGGTGGCGCTGCCCGGCCTGGACTGCTGCTGTTGCTGCTGGCGCCGCTGTTTGCCCCCGAATACTGGCTGGCGCAGCTTACCTTTGTGCTGATCTATTCTGTGGCCGGCCTGGGCTTGATGCTGCTGGCCGGGTTCACCGGGCAGTTTTCCATCGGGCATGCGGCCTTTTTGGGAGTGGGTGCGTATACCCATGCCGTGTTGACCAATATGGGAGTGCCGTTTCCGCTGGCGCTGCTGCTGGCAGCTGCCTTGTCGGCGGCCACTGGTGTGGTAATTGGTGTGCCGGCACTGCGTGTGAAAGGCATTTACCTGGGCATGGCCACCCTGTCCTTCGGGTTCATCGTGCAGGAGGTGTTCACCCGCTGGGGTTCGGTGACTGGCGGCAACAAGGGTATGCATGTCAAGGCACCCGACATCTTCGGCTGGAAGCTCGAAAGCAGCGAGGAGTTCTATTACCTGTGCCTGGTCCTGACGGTGTTGTGCACGCTGGCGATCCTGAATCTGCTGCGTTCGTCCACCGGGCGTGCTTTTGTCGCGATCCGCGATTCGGAGGTCTCCGCGCAAAGCATGGGTATTCACCTGGCACGCTACAAGACCACCTCATTTGCCCTGTCGGCGGCCATCACCGGCGTTGCCGGCGCCTTGTATGCCCACAAGCTGCAGTTCATCTCGCCGGACCAGTTCAGCCTGCTGCAGTCGATCGAGCTGCTGCTGCTCATCGTGGTGGGCGGCCTCGGATCGGTGCATGGCGCATTTCTCGGGGCCATCTTCCTGATAAGCATGCCGCAACTGATCTCGCTATCCAAGGACTATCTGCCCGCTGTGATCGGTCAGGCGCCCGGCCTGCAAGGCGTGGTGTTTGGCGTCGTCCTGATCGCGTTCGTCCTGTTCGAGCCGCTGGGCATCTATGGCCGCTGGCTGAAGGTGCGCACCTACCTGCAGATGTTCCCGTTCTACCGCAAAGGCATGTTCAAGCGGCAGAAGGCGTTCCAGAAGTCCGACAGATTGTCATGAGCGAAGTACTCCTCTCTGCCAGGAACCTCAGCATGCGCTTTGGCGGCGTGCTGGCCGTCAACGACGTCAGTTTCGACGTGCGCCGGGGTGAGGTGTTCACCCTGATCGGACCCAATGGCGCCGGCAAGACAACGGTGTTCAACCTGATCAGCCGCCTGTACACGCCAACCGCAGGTGTGATCCATTTCGAGGGCCACAACCTGACCGCTGCGCCGCCGCACGAGATTGCGTTGATGGGCATCGCGCGCACGTTCCAGAACATCGAATTGTTCGAACACGCCTCGGTGCTGCACAACCTGCTGATCGGCCGCCACACGCACCGCAGCACCGGGCTGTGGAGCGAGATTTTTTTCACCCACAAGACGCGCCTGGCCGAGGTCGCGGCGCGCGAGCATGTGGAACGGGTGATCGAC
>JANLVB010000536.1:0-3668 GCA_031363785.1 Betaproteobacteria bacterium | reverse complement strand
CGGAAATCGCCCAGGATCTGACCCAGATAGACGTTGAAACGGGCCGCTGCAGCGCCGTCGATCACCCGGTGATCCCAACTCAGGGACAGTGGCAACATCAGGCGTGGCACAAAGGCGCTACCGTTCCAGACCGGCTCCATGGTGGATTTGCAGACGCCCAGAATCGCCACCTCGGGTGCGTTGATGATGGGCGTGAAATAACGCCCGCCAATCCCACCCAGCGATGAAATGGTGAAACAGGCGCCGGACATCTCGGCCGGGCTGAGTTTGCCATCCCGCGCCTTTTTGGCCAGCTCGCCCATCTCCTGCGATATCTGCATGATGCCTTTCTTGTCGGCATCCTTGATCACCGGCACCATCAGGCCATTCGGGGTGTCGGCAGCAAATCCAACGTGGTAATACTGCTTCTGCACCAGCTGGTCGCCATCGATGGACGCATTGAACTCGGGGAACTTGCGCAGCGCCGCCACACAGGCCTTGATGAGGAAAGCCAGCATGGTCACCTTGATGCCGGCCTTCTCGTTCTCCTTGTTGGTTGCCACGCGAAACGCCTCCAGGTCGGTGATGTCGGCGTCGTCATGGTTGGTGACGTGCGGAATCATCACCCAGTTGCGGTGCAAATTTGCGCCGCTGATCTTCTTGATGCGCGACATGTCGCGCCGCTCTACCGCACCAAACTTGGTGAAGTCGACTTTGGGCCAGGGGATCAGGCCGAGCGCCGCACCATCGTTTGCGCCGCCCGACGATACCGCCTTGTTCTGCTGGGCCGACGCCACAGTGTGTACCGTGCCAGACATCACTGCACGCGTGAAAGCCTGCACATCGGCCTCGACAATGCGGCCCTTCGGGCCAGTGCCCTTGACCTCGGGCAAAGGAACTCCCAACTCGCGCGCAAACTTGCGTACCGAGGGTGAGGCATGGGGCAGCTGCGCCAACGCCACCGACCCGGGCTGGTGCGCCGGCAATGTATTTGCCGCAACCGCGGTGGCCGCCGAAACTGGCGGTGTGGTTTGCGCGGCTGGTGCATCAACCGCCGCCGTGGCTGGCGATGGCGCCGGGGCCGCAGGCGTTGCTGCCGCGTTGCCTTCAAGTACCGCCAGCAGGTCCCCCACATTGACCTTGTCGCCGAGCTTGACGTGCAGTTCGCGAATAACCCCGGACGCACTGGACGGGATCTCCATCGACGCCTTGTCCGACTCTACCGTGATCAGCGACTGCTCGAGTTTGACCGTGTCGCCCACCTTGACCATCACTTCGATCACCGTGACGTCCTTGAAGTCCCCGATGTCCGGAACCATGACACGCACCGGCGCGGCGGCGAGCACAGGCGCAGATGGCGCTGGCGTCACGGACGTCGCAGCGACAGCCGGTGCCGCGGGCGCGGGTGCACTGGCCTGGGGCGCCGGCGCAGCGGCGGCAACACTGGCCGCCTCCATGACCACTACCACCGAGCCTTGTTTTACCTTGTCGCCCAGCTTGACAGCGACCCGCTGCACCACGCCGGCGTGGCTGGACGGAATCTCCATCGACGCCTTGTCCGACTCGACCGTGATCAGGGACTGGTCAGCGGCGACCGTATCACCGGCCTTGACCATCAACTCAATCACCGTCACCTCATCGAAGTCTCCGATGTCGGGAACGTGTATTTCCATCAGCGCCATGGGATTGTCTCCAGATTCAAGCGTACAGCGGATTGACCTTGTCGGCGTGGATGCCATACTTCGTGATCGCCTGCGACACCGCAGCCACCGGCACTGCACCCTCCTCGCTCAGGGCCTTGAGCGTGGCGACCACGATGTAGTGGCGGTTGACTTCGAAGTGTTCGCGCAATTTGCCGCGGAAGTCGCTGCGGCCAAAACCGTCGGTGCCCAGGACCTTGTAGCCGCGCCCCATGGGGATGAAGGGACGAATTTGCTCGGCATAGGCTTTCATGTAGTCGGTGGACGCGATCACCGGGCCGCCAGAGCTGGCGAGTTGTTGGGCGACGAATGACTGGCGTGGCGCCTGCTCCGGGTGCAGCAGGTTGAAGCGTTCGCAGTCCTGGCCGTCGCGCGCCAATTCGTTGAAACTGGGGCAGCTCCAGACATCGGCGCTGACCTGCCAATCCGACAGCAGCAGTTGCTGCGCCGCCAGCGCCTCGCGCAGGATCGTGCCGGAACCGAGCAATTGCGCGCGCATCGTTGCATCGGGCTTGGCCGCCGCTGCACCCTGCCGGCACAGGTACATGCCGCGAATGATCTGCTCTTCGGTGCCGGGGCGCAAACCGGGCATGGTGTAGTTTTCGTTGAGCAGGGTCAGGTAGTAGTAGACGTTGTCCTGCTTCTCCACCATGCGCTTGAGCCCGTGGTGCAGGATGACGCCGACCTCATGCGCGAAGGTCGGGTCGTAACTGACGCAGTTCGGAATCGTGCCGGCCAGGATGTGGCTGTGTCCATCCTCATGCTGCAAGCCCTCGCCGTTTAGCGTGGTGCGCCCTGACGTGCCGCCGAGCAGAAAGCCGCGCGCCTGCATGTCCCCGGCAGCCCATGCCAGGTCGCCGATGCGCTGAAAGCCGAACATGGAATAGTAGACATAGAACGGCACCATGATCCGGTTGTTGGTGCTGTAAGACGTGGCGGCCGCAATCCAACTGCTCATGCCGCCGGCCTCGTTGATGCCTTCCTGCAGGATCTGCCCCTGTTTGTCCTCCTTGTAGTACATGACCTGATCCTTGTCGACCGGGGTGTACTGCTGGCCCTGCGGGTTGTAGATGCCAATCTGGCGAAACAGCCCTTCCATGCCAAAGGTGCGCGCTTCATCCACCAGGATCGGGACAACACGCGGGCCCAGCGCCTTGTCACGCAACAGCGTGGTGAGGAACCGCACAAAGGCCTGCGTGGTCGATATCTCGCGCCCCTCGGGCGTCGCTTCCATCACCGACTTGAAGGTGTCGAGCGCGGGCACGGTGAACTGCTCGTCGGACTTGACCCGTCGGTGCGGCAGGTAGCCACCCAGAGCCTTGCGCCGCTCGTGCAGGTAACGCATCTCCGGCGTGTCGTCGGCCGGCTTGTAGAACGGGATGTCGGCGATCTGGCTGTCCGGGATCGGGATGTTGAAGCGGTCGCGAAAGGCCTTGATGTCTTCATCCGCCAGCTTCTTCGTCTGGTGCACATTGTTTTTGCCTTCACCGATCTTGCCCATGCCAAAACCTTTCACGGTCTTGATCAGCAACACGCTGGGTTGGCCCTTGTGTTTGACGGCCGCGTGGAACGCCGCATATACCTTCTGTGAATCGTGCCCGCCGCGACGCAACTCCCAGATCGCGTCGTCGCTCATCTTCGACACCATCTCGGCCGTGCGCGGGTTCTTGCCGAAGAAGTGCTTGCGCACGTAAGCACCGTCATTGGCCTTGAACGCCTGGTAGTCGCCGTCCAGCGTATCCATCATGATCTTGCGCAGGGCGCCGTCCTTGTCGCGCGCCAGCAGTGGATCCCAGTTGCTGCCCCAGATCAGCTTGATGACGTTCCAGCCAGAGCCACGAAACTCGCCCTCAAGCTCCTCGATGCACCTGCCGTAGCCGCGCACCGGACCGTCCAGACGCTGCAAAATGCAGTTGATGACGAAAATCAGGTTGTCCAGGCCCTCGCGCGCCTACTTTCCGTTCGCGCCGTTGATCTCCACTTCGTCCA
>JANLVB010000527.1:0-1686 GCA_031363785.1 Betaproteobacteria bacterium | reverse complement strand
GGCGATGTCCTCGGCGATGAGCCGGGTCGCCAGCTTGAGTGCTTCCGGGTCTTGGACCGCAAGGGCGGCTTCCCCCAACTGAATGCGGGCCTCGAAAAGTTGCTCCGTCAGGGAGGTGGGACGTGAAGGTTCCTCTTCTTTTTTGAGTTCGTCGAAATACTCGAAATTTCCCCAATGGTCGAAGATGAGGAAAAATTCCTTGTCCTGTCCGTAGCCAAAAAGATCACGGCACAGGCGGGTGCCGCGGCCAATCATTTGCCAGAATTTCGCGTAGGATTTGACGGGTTTGGCGAAGACGAGGTTGACGATTTCCGGCACATCGATGCCGGTATCCAACATATCGACGGAGACGGCAATGGTGAGGTTTTTGGAGCCATCCTTGGACTTGAAATCCGTGATGAGCTGCTCGGCGCGGGGCTCATAGTTGTCGATGCGGGCGCAGAAATCGCTGCCGTATTGGGGATACTCGCGGTCGAAGAGTTTGACGAGCAACTTGGCGTGCAGGTGGCTGCGGGCGAAGATGATGGTTTTCCCCAGGCGGGTGCCGTCGGCATTGCGGATGCCTTTCTCCATCAGGTTCCGCAGGATTTTGAGTTCGGTGTCTTCATTGAAGACGGTGCGGGACATGTCGGTGCCCTTGTAGGAGACGGAGGTGGCGTCCTCGACCTGATCCTCCAATTGTTCCCGCTGCGCCGGGGTGAGGTCTTTGTATTTGATGCCTTCGCGGAGGAATTTCGTGGTGTGCCGGACCACCTTGAAGGGGCAGAGGTAGGGCGGTTCGTGCCCGATGGCTTCCTCGTAACCGTAGTGGGCGGTGGGGTCCTCATTCTCGCAGCCGAAGAGACGATAGGTATTCCGGAAGACGAACTTGAGTGGGGTGGCGGTGAGGCCAACTTGATAGGCATCGAAGTGACGGAAGAGGTCGCGGTAGCGGTTGTAGATGGAGCGGTGGGATTCGTCCGCGATGATGAGGTCGAAGAAGCCCGAATCGAAGTCCGCGAAGCACCGCATCATGGCGGGATAGGTGGCGAGGTAGATGCGGCCGTTGCGGTCGTCGGCGGTATTCCGCCGCACGATGATGCGGGGTTCGCCGGGCAGAAACTCCTCGAACGTTTCGTCGGCCTGCTTTCGCAGTTCCTTGCGGTCGCAGATGAAGAGAATCCGCTTGGCCCATCCCGCGCGGATCATGAGTTCGCTGAGGGAGATGGCGACGCGCGTTTTCCCCGTGCCAGTGGCCTGAATGATGAGGGCGTGTCGTTTCCGTTGGTCGAAACGCTCCGCCGTGCGCTTGATGGCTCCGATCTGGTAGAAACGGTCGGTTATGAATTCCTTGGGATAAAGGGCTCCGAGGATAGGTTTTCTGGAACGTTGGAAAATGGAGTATTCCAAACTGTCGCGGCTGTAGAACCCTGCGACTGGCCGGGGCGGTTCCCCCTTGGCGTCGTCCCAGATGTTGATCTCGTAACCGTTGGTGAAAAAGATGACCGGGCGGTGGCCGCATTCCTTTTCGATCCCATCCGCATACAACCGCGCCTGGGTCTGCCCCTGGATGGAGTCTGCGGCCGTTTTTTTTGGGTGAAATAAGGCCACCGGGTTTGCATAGAAAGGGGGGTAAAGGGCGTAAAACCCAAAAACAGTACCCGAAACGGGGGGGGGATGGACGAAGGGGGCATACAGTGCGACATA